>NZ_DALZPW010000002.1:0-326357 GCF_032017425.1 Moraxella sp. CTOTU47618
ACAAGTTGTTCTTGTGTTTGTTGTTATTTAGTGTACCAAAGATATCGTCTATCATATGGTGAGCTTGATATTGTAATACGTTTTGTTTTACGCTGTCAAGCTTTATTTAATTCTTGCTAAGCTTCGTAATTTGTTTTACTTGTTTGTAAACTCTTCGTCGCTCAGTGGTGGCGTATTATACGTGAATCTAAATGGGTGTCAACAGGAAAATATAAATAATTTTAAATTAATTACTAACTTTCTTTTATATTAATGATTTTATTCATATTTTAACTGTTTAAAAAACTCAAATCTTCTTCTGGACGCTTGGTAAACACTTCACAGCCGTTTTCAGTGACCATCAGTGTGTGTTCCCATTGGGCGGACAATTTACGGTCTTTAGTAATTACCGTCCATTTATCGGGTAAGGTTTTGGTTTGCCATACACCTTGGTTAATCATTGGTTCAATGGTAAATGTCATGCCTGTCGTCAGTTGTAAACCGGTATTTTTTTTACCATAGTGCAGAATTTGTGGTTCATCATGGTATACGTCACTAATTCCATGTCCGCAATATTCTCTTACTACGCTAAAACGCTCGGGTTCAGCCACCGCTTGAATCGCTGCGCCAATATCGCCTACATAGGCGCCATTGCGAACAGCTTTCATCCCTGCATATAGTGCGTCTTGGGCAATTTTGCAGATACGCTGCGCCATGATAGATCCTTCACCGATAATCCACATTTTTGAAGTATCACCATGATAGCCATCTTTTATCACTGTGACATCAATATTGACGATATCGCCATCTTTTAGGATACGACTGTCATCGGGAATACCGTGACAAACCACATGGTTGATTGAAGTACAAAGCGTATGCTGGTAGCCATGATAGCCGACATTGGCGGGAATGGCTTTTTGCACATCGATAATATAGTCGTGCGCAAGCTTATCTAATGCCCCTGTCGTTACACCTTCTTTGACATATTCATCTAACATCACTAAAACGTCGGCGGCTAATTTACCAGCGACGCGCATTTTTTCAACGGCTTCAGGGTTATTTAATAGTGTTTTCATACAATAATTATCTGATTTTGCAAAAATTTAAGAAGACGTATTATAGCCCTTTTCGCCTTGTTCACAAAACTACTATTTGTTTAAACAGTTGTTACTTGAATTTTGGATGGGTTGTAACTATTGTGATGTTCTACAATGACAACAAGGGTTAGGAACGTCTATGGCTAATTCAATTAATATCGATACACAGAAGTATGTAAGACCTTCTGAAGCTGAAATCAAGGCAAATTTGAATGATGAGCAATATTATGTGACACAGCAAAACGGCACTGAACGCCCTTTTAGCCATGAGTATGATCACCAATTTGAACGTGGTATCTATGTGGATATTGTCAGCGGTGAGCCGCTTTTTAGCTCATCAGATAAGTATGACTCAGGTTGTGGTTGGCCCGCCTTTAGCAAACCGATTGATACAGCGGTAATCAATGAATTGTTTGATGATAGTCACGGTATGCGACGTACTGAAGTGCGTAGCCGTGTTGCTGATTCGCATTTAGGCCATGTGTTTAATGACGGTCTTCCTGAGCTTGGCGGCATGCGCTATTGCATCAATGGCGCGTCGCTACGTTTCATTCCTGTAGATGAGATGGAACAAGAAGGTTATGGTGACTTAATCGGATTGGTTGAATAATCGCCATGTGATTTTGCTAAAACATATAGCTTAACCATATAAAAATATGTTAAAATAGCAGTTTGTCATTTTATCTTGAAATGGCAAATTGCTTTTTTTATTTACTAACATGACACACACATTGCTATTTTCAAGCTGACAAGCTTGATAAGAGTTAAGCTGGGTGTTTGCAAATTTGATTAATTAAAATCCTGTAGATTTTGATGCGTGTTTGCAAATCGGCTTAATCGGTAATGTGGAGGCATAACCCAACTTTACTTAAGGAAATCTCATGGCGTCAGCTAATCCTACCCAAGTTTCAATGCGTGATCTTTTAGAAGCCGGTGCACACTTTGGTCACCAAACTCGTTTTTGGAATCCAAAAATGGGCAAATTTATTTTTGGTGCACGTAACAAAATCCACATCATCAACCTTGAGCATACAGTTAAAGCGATGAACGAAGCACTAAACTTCGTTAACCGTGAAGCAGCACGTGGCAACAAAGTACTATTTGTTGGTACTAAACGTGCAGCAAGCAATGTTATTAGCGAACAAGCCGCTCGCGCTGGTATGCCGTATGTTGACCATCGCTGGTTAGGTGGTATGTTAACCAACTGGAAAACCATCCGTCAGTCAATTACGCGTTTGAAAGAATACGAAAAACAAGCTGAAGATGGTACGTTTGCTAAGTTAACCAAACGTGAAGCGTTAGAGCGTACTCGCGAAATGGAAAAACTTGAGCGTGCCTTAGGCGGTATCAAAAACATGAACGGTCTACCTGATGCAATTTTTGTGGTTGACGTTGACCATGAAGCGATTGCAATCAAAGAAGCAAAAAACTTAGGTATCCCTGTTATTGGTATCGTTGATACAAACTCAAACCCAGATGACGTAGATTATGTCATTCCTGCCAATGACGATGCGATTCGTGCGGTAACGCTATACGTATCAGCGGTTGCAGATGCAATTATCGCTGGTAAAGAATACGCTAAAACTCAAGGCGGCAAAGCAGCAAATCAAGAAGAAGCAGTAACTGAAGCACCAGCAGAAGCTGCGGCAGAATAATGGTTACCGTAGTATCATAGCAGCGCATTGCTTAGGTTGTTATGATACTGTCATCAAAATTTTATAAACTAACTTTGATAGGTAAACACAAAATTGGTTTATAAAAATTCGAATTTGTAGCGTAATATTAAAGGGCAAAAATCACCCATTTTTGTCCTTTAATCTTCAAATTTTTAGACAATAAACAACCCAATTCTCATCTATAATGATAATCAATTGAGGTATCTCATGGCAGAAATTAGTGCAAAACTGGTAAAAGAATTACGTGACCGTACAGGTCTTGGTATGATGGAATGTAAAAAAGCCCTGCAAGAAGCAGACGGCGACATCGAAACCGCAATCGATAACCTGCGTAAATCAGGTCAAGCAAAAGCTGCTAAAAAAGCAGGTAACATTGCTGCTGATGGTGCTATCATTATCGCTCAAGAAGGTAACAAAGCCTTACTACTTGAAGTAAACTGTCAAACTGACTTCGTGGCAAAAGATGCTAACTTCACCGCATTTGCAAACAAAGTAGCTGAACTGGCGCTTGCTAACGATACCACTGATGTAGCGGCTATCTCTGCATTGCCGTATGGCGATGGTCAAACGGTTGAAGAAGCCCGTGTTGAGCTCGTACAAAAAATCGGCGAAAACATCCAAGTACGTCGTGCAGAAGTGATTGAAGGTGACAACCTAGCCTCTTACCGTCACGGTATCCGTATTGGTGTAGTGGTTTCTGTTGAAGGTGGCAATGCAGACACCGCAAAACACGTTGCCATGCAAGTTGCAGCATTCAACCCAATCGCCGTTGATGAAGCCAATGTACCTGCTGATACGCTAGCGCGTGAAAAAGACATCATCGAAGCGAAAGCAAAAGAATCTGGCAAACCAGACGCCGTGATTGAAAAAATGATTACCGGTGGTCTACAAAAGTACTTGAACGAAGTGACTTTGTTGAACCAACCTTACGTTATCGACAACGAGAAAAAAGTTGGCGATATATTAAAATCTGAAGGTATGACGGTTAAAGCATTCAAACGCTTAGAAGTGGGTGAAGGCATCGAGAAAAAACAAGAAAACTTCGCTGAAGAAGTGGCAGCAGCTCAAGCAGCAGCAGCTAAATAATAAGCGATAACCGCTAAGCGATTAACTTGTTAAAAATACCCCATTCATTTGGGGTATTTTTTTATCTAATTTTTTTATTTTTTAAATTCAAAAAGCGAGTTAAAGGTTCGCTTTTTTATGTGAAGCGATTATTTGTAGATGAAGCGATTAATTGGCTGCGGCTAACGCTTGCTCAAGGTCAGCTTTGATGTCGTCAATATGCTCAATACCAATGGATAAACGAATCATGTCTTCGCTGACACCTGCTTTTTGCAACTCTTCAGCATTTAACTGGCGGTGCGTGGTAGTAGCGGGGTGGCAAGCGAGTGACTTGGCATCACCGATATTAACCAGACGGGTAATTAATTGTAGCGCATCAATGAACTTCGCCCCTGCTTCACGACCGCCTTTTAATCCAAAGGTTAGAATCGCTGATGGCTTACCACCAAAGTATTTTTGCGCAAGCTTATGCTCTGGATGGTCGGTTAATCCTGCGTACTTGACCCAAGCCACTTGTGGATGATGGTTTAAAAATTCTGCCACGGCTTGGGCATTTTGGCAATGTCGCTCCATACGCAAGGCTAACGTCTCTAACCCAAGCATAATTTGCCAAGCGTTCATGGGGCTTAGTGCTGCACCGGTATTACGTAAGGGCGCAACGCGTGCACGTGCAATAAACGCCGCAGCACCCATGGCTTCGACAAAATTGACACCATGATAGCTGGCATCCGGGGTATTTAAAATCGCGAAACGTTCTTTGTGAGCGCCCCAATCAAATTTACCACTATCGATAATCACCCCACCCACCGACGTGCCCGAGCCGCTCACATATTTGGTCAATGAATGAATCACAATATCAGCACCATGCTCAAATGGACGGCACAATATTGGCGTGGCAACGGTGTTATCAATCACCACAGGTACGCCTTTGCTATGGGCAAATTCGCTAATTTTTGCGATATCCAGCACGTTACCCAATGGATTACCGATACTTTCGCCAAATACCAATTTAGTACGTTCATCAATCAAATCAACCAAGGTCTCAGGTTTGGTATAATCAAAGAAACGCACTTCGATACCTTGACGTGGCAACGCATGGGCAAATAAATTGTAAGTACCGCCATACAAAGTTGATACTGAGACGATGTTATCACCTGCCTCACATAGGGTTTGGATGGTATAAGTAATCGCCGCCATCCCGGATGCCACCGTCAATGCACCGATGCCGCCTTCTAACGCTGCCATACGCGCTTCAAGCACCGCATTGGTTGGGTTCATGATACGGGTATAGATATTGCCGGCAACTTTCAGATCAAAAAGGTCAGCACCGTGTTGGGTGTTGTCAAAGGCATACGAACTGGTGTGGTAGATAGGGACAGCGACAGCTTTGGTGGTTGGTTCTGGTTCGTACCCTGCATGAATAGCGAGCGTTTCTGGGCGATGCGGTGGGCTCATATATATTCCTTTAATTTAGTTTAATTAGCAAAAAAATCTCTTTTGCATTGTAGCGATTTGCTAATCAATTTTGCAAATTCACAATAGAGCATTATTGGAACATTAATGGCATGTTTTGGAATATAGATTTATAGTGACTTGGCCTCTAAAAGTGCGCCATATATCCATTGATAACCACCAATGATAGACAAACAAACACAGCACCACTAAGCTTTGCGAATAGGCTTTATAAAAGAACCCGCTACCTTTTGGTAACCACCATGGAATGAAACAAGCCATCATTATTACGGGCTTTCACGTAATTACTCTAGACGAAGATAAATTAGAAAAAATAAATTAGCGATAATGAACTAGAAAAGATAAATCATGGAGAACGCCCCACCGTTAAATACCTAATCTAACAAAAGTGTTGAAGCTGGTCACACCAGAATAAACCCTAGAGAGCAATTCAGACGAAAATACCCTTAAAATAGTATCAAATACGCGTAAACTAGCCTGCCAATTTAGTGAAAACAAGCGTAAAAGTATCTTTAGCTTGTAAAAAAACCCATAATGACCGTTGTCAGTATGGGTTTAACCAATGATATTAAAGCAGGGGTATTAAAGCCATTGTATCGAAGCCCTATGATTAAAGCGTTAACTCGTGTCTAAATTAGCTTATAGCTGTAACTCACTGATATCTGCAACCGTTAAAAACAACCCACGCACTTTTTTTAGCAGCGCCAACCGATTGGCTTTAAGATTAGCATCTTCACTATTCACCATCACCTGCTCAAAGAAGTCATCCAATGGCTGCTGCAGCGTGGCTAGCGATTGTAAAATCTGGGTGTAGTTGGCGTTGTCAGTATGTTGGTGGGGCTCAATACTTTGCGCTGCAGTTTGCACCGCTTGATACAATGCTTTTTCGGCAGGTTCTTGTAAATAAGCCGTTTGTATTTGGCTTGCAATCTCACCCTCAGCCTTGGCTAAAATATTGGCAACGCGTTTATTGGCCTCGGCAAGTTGTTTGGCGGGTGGCAAATCACGGAAAGCTTGGACGGCTTTGATACGATGGTCAAAATCCATTGGCACTTGCGGTTGTAGCGCCTGTACCGCCATAATTGTATCCACGCTCACGCCTTGGTCTTCATACATGGCACGGTAGCGTGAATTGATAAACTCCATCACTTGTTTAAAAGTTTTTGGTAAGTCGTCAATTTTGCCTACATAACCCAATAAAGCTTGCTCAAGCAATACTACCAAATTTAATGGCAGTTGCTTCTCAATCAAAATACGCAGTACCCCAATCGCCGCACGGCGCAGACTAAACGGGTCTTTTGAACCGGTTGGCGCTTGGTCAATGCCAAAAATACCGACCAGCGTATCCAAACGGTCTGCTAATGCCAGCGCCGTTCCAATGTTGGTCGCCGGTAATTTATCACCGCTAAATTTTGGCAGATATTGCTCTTCGATTGCCGCCGCCACCGCTTCTGGCTCTTGGTTTAAACGCGCATAGTAAGTCCCTGCCACGCCTTGTAATTCTGGAAATTCACCCACCAAGGTACTGGCAAGGTCTGCTTTTGACAGCAAGCCTGCCCGTGCCGTTTGCTCAACGTCTTCGCCAATTTGGGTAGCAATAAAGGCAGCTAGCTTGGCAATACGCTCAGATTTTTCCCAAATTGTCCCTAACTTATCTTGGAATACGCGGGTTTTGAGATTTTCAGTCAGCGCAAATAATGGCTGTTTTTGGTCTTGTAAAAAGAAAAACTCGGCATCGGCAAGGCGTGGACGTACCACTTTTTCGTTACCAGCAATCACTTGCGCTTTATCTTTACTGTCAATGTTACTGATAAAGATAAAATAAGGCTGTAATTTACCTTGGCTGTCAGTCAAACAAAAATATTTTTGATCCGCCTGCATGGTGCTAATCAAGGCCTCTTGCGGCACTTGTAAAAATCGTGGCTCAAAGCTTGCGCGTAGCGCTACTGGGTAGTCGACCAGCGCAGTGACTTCATCAAGCAAATCTTGCGGTACGATAGCGGTCGCCCCTACTTCATCGGCAAGCTGTTGGACTTGCGCTTTAATCTGTTGTTGGCGTTTGTCAAAATCAGCGATAACGTGCGCCTCGGCAAGGTTTTGCTCATAGCTGTCCGCCGTGTCAATTCTAACCTTATCAGGATGATGGAAACGATGTCCGAGACTATAACGACCCAGTTCAACGCCCTGCGACCCTGTCTCACCTGACATTAACCCTTGAATCGTTGCTGGCAGCACTTGGTCGTCTTTGAGTAGCACCAACCATTTGACAGGGCGAACAAACTCGGAACGCTCTGCGCCACTACGCATGCGTTTGGCAATCGGCAACTCATCTAAGGCTTTTTGAAAAATACTCGGCAGTAAATCAGCCACAGGCTGACCAATGACATTCATTTCATAGCCGATATAATCGCCTTTATCACCCTTGATGGTAATCAAATCCTTGACGTCAATACCCAAGCCTTGGGCAAACCCTTGTGCCGCTTTGGTTGGATTACCGTCCTTATCATAGGCAGCTTTGACTGCAGGACCGCGTTTTTGTTCGATTTTATCGGGCTGTTTTTCACTAATTCCTTGAATCTGCAAGGCAAGGCGACGCGGGGCGGCAAAGCTTTTAATGGTATCAAAGCGAATATTGGCATCTGTTAGTGATTGGGTGACATGGTCGCTAAGTGCATCACGCAATGTTTTTAGATTTTTTGGGGGCAATTCTTCGGTGCCAAGTTCAAATAAAATAGTAGACATGCTAAAGCCTTGTTGATTCAAATAAGGTAAATATAGGCGATTATAGCAGAAATTTAAGCCATAAAAATGCCCCATCAGCGGGGCAAATCAAGAAAACCGTCAGCGCAAAACGAAAATTAAACTTATCGGCTGGCGCTTGCCGAAGTCGTTACAGCGGTTGTGGCGACTGGCGTATTAGCTGCCGCTTTTGGTTTGGCTTTGGCAGGATTGACCACAAAATTAATGCCTAACAACAACAGCGTCACCCCTAAAATCGGGCGCAATTTTTTCTCAGGTAGTTTACTGCTCAATAATGTGCCTACAATAATGGCAGGAATCGCGCCAATGAGCAAAAAGGTCAGCATGTGAAAATCCACACTGCCTGACAGCAAATGCCCGAGACCTGCAACCAAAGTTAATAGCACCGCATGTACCACATCCGAGCCGATGATACGAATGAGGGGCAATTGGGGAAAAATCAGCACCAGCGCCATGACGCCAAATGCCCCTGCCCCAACCGAGGATAAGGTCACTACTACCCCGAGCAATATGCCCATCAGCACCAATTTATATTTGGGGATTTGGGAGGTGAGGCTGTCAGTTTGGTCAGTTTTACGGTATTTGTCAAAAAACGCTTCGATACGGTTGCGAAAAATCAGCGAAATCCCTGTAATGGTCAACATCACGCCCAATATCAAGGTCATAATTAGTTTGATGGCGTTGATATTACCCAAGTAAGTAGCGACGAGATAATTGGTGACAATGGAGGCTGGAATACTACCAATCGCTAGCCATAGCACGATTGGCCAAACGACATTCGATTTTTTAAAATGTACCACCCCACCAAAAAACTTGGAAATAGCGGCGTATAGCAAATCGGTGCCGACAGCAATATGCGGCTCTACTTTTAGCAGTAAAATCAAAATCGGCGTCATCAGTGACCCACCGCCCACGCCGGTCACACCCACGCAAAATCCGACAAAAATACCCGCTAAAATAAAATAAAGTTCCACTCACCGCCCCTTGTTACCTGGCTTACTTGCTGCGGCTATTGTAGTAGAATAGCGCGTCGTTGCCCTGTGGCGATTTTTGATATAAATATGCGAGATTAGAATATTCTGATAATTTGATATTTTTTATTAGCGTTGATAACAAAATAATCAATAAAATAAGGCAAGAAAAAAGGCAATAGAAACTATCTATTGCCTTTTTCAATTTTGCTGTTCAAAAAAATTTTTTCGTCGATGTGGTGAAACTATTGTGATTTATCCGCTTCTTTCATCTATTGTTTTGAAATAGCTTCTTTTGGTAGATATTTTTCTAACGCATCCGCTTTATGTGCGTCATCCGCCAATGGGAAGCCCAATTTGGCACGCGTTTCTACATAGCTTTGTGCGACCTTACGCGCCAAGGTACGCACACGCAGAATAAAACGCTGACGCTCAGTGACTGAAATCGCCCCACGCGCATCCAACAAGTTAAAGGTATGTGACGCTTTAAGCACCATTTCATACGCAGGCAGCGGCAGATTAAGACCGACCAATTTGTCGGCTTGGCTTTCATAAAAATCAAATAATTCAAACATTTTTGCCACATCGGCATGTTCAAAATTGTAGGTTGATTGTTCCACTTCATTTTGGTGAAATACATCACCATAGGTGACACGACCAAATTCGCCATCCGTCCATACCAAGTCATACACACTATCCACGCCTTGGATATACATGGCAAGGCGCTCAAGACCGTAGGTGATTTCTCCTGTCACTGGGAAACATTCAATACCACCGACTTGCTGGAAGTAAGTAAACTGGGTAACTTCCATGCCATTGAGCCAAACTTCCCAACCAAGTCCCCATGCGCCAAGCGTTGGTGATTCCCAGTTGTCTTCTACAAAGCGGACATCATGGGTTAGCGTATCGATACCAATCGCTTTGAGTGACCCCAAGTACAATTCTTGAATATCAGGTGGATTGGGTTTGAGTACCACTTGGAACTGATAATAATGTTGTAAACGGTTTGGGTTGTCCCCATAGCGACCATCCGTGGGACGGCGTGATGGCTGTACATAGGCGGCATGCCAACGCTCTGGACCTAATGCTCGTAAGAAAGTGGCGGTATGAAACGTGCCTGCACCCATTTCCATATCGTAAGGCTGTAACACCACACAGCCTTTTTCTGCCCAATAATTTTGCAAAGTTAAAATCAATTGTTGAAACGTCATCATACGAGAATTACCACTATATAGTCGGTGATTAGGCAAACCGTGTTTATCAAAATAGTTGTCCACGTGATTTTGATAAAGCGTCAGTTTTTTTAATTAGTCACATTAAAAATTTAAATTTTTTTGCGTCGCAAATAGCACTTAAAATAAGCGGTACAATTGCCGAACGATATTTTTACTTAAAACGCCCAAAATAGCAAACTTATCCAATTTTTCAGCTACAGGTATAGCAATGGTTATTGAGTAAATTAATTGGCTGGCAAAACTACAAAGCATTAAAACAATATACATTTCGCGACAAATCAGTTACCGCATTTTAGCACTTTTTTACTAGATTTACGAAAATTCCTGTTACCCTTGAACAAGAGATTTCGACGATTGATTGTTAGCTTTTTTTATGCCGTTTTAGCCTTTTTAATCGCTTTTTTTAAGATAAATCAGCCAAATTTGATACGTCATCCATTGTCGTTTTAGTTGGGTTTTGACTTTTAATTTTCATTTTTTACCGCCATAATACCCCGTACAAGCTTTTACTTAATTTAGATTAAGTATTTGTTTTTAATAACTTTTCGTGAGGTCAACCATGCTTATTTCGGCAAGTCTATTATTAGCTGCTACGTCGTTAACTTCTAATTGGTTGTTTTTAATCGCTCTAGTGACTGTCGGTATGCTAGCGATTGCGTTTACCCCTTACCGTTTTGTATTGGGCTATTTTATGTTGGGCATGGTGTACTGGATTTCGGTGGAAGGGCTGCATTGGGCAGTCGTCACGCTGTCATCATTGACTGGTACGGATGCGTATGTAGCGGCAATTGGCTTATCGATGATTCCCATTGTGATAGCGTTAAATGGAAAACCCAAGTTTAACAAAGCCGCAAATCAACCTGCTACTAACCAAACCATGTTAAAAAGTAGTGTTCAAATGAGCGCCGGTCATCGCCCTGTGGTGTTAGAAAAAGATACCGATTTTCATCAAAACTTTGTTCGTCATGCCTCCGTGTTTGACTCAAAACACTAATAACAACCCTATCCCCTTATTGCTAATTAGTAGCAAGTTATTTAACCCATCATGTTGATGGGTTTTTTATGCGCTTTAGCTTGATAGAAGCTAAAATATTCACTGTCTAACGTCGCTCAAATACACAAATCAAACGCTTTGATTACAAAAAATGATACTGATATGTTAAACATTACTGTAACTTGGCATGGATGCCCTTATAATATATTGTATAACAAAGCTATTAAATCGTTTGTAGTAGCGAATTATAATTTCTTTGAAATGAGTGACTTAAGTATCGTCATTTATTTCAAGACCTTGCGTATTGCAATATCTATAAAATCTATAATTTTGGAGGACACGTATGTTATCTCAATTAACCCAAATCAAATCAGATCCCCTTGACGTATTATTGTTTGCCGTTGGCTTGCGTCTAACCCAACTTGCCAAAATGGGCGATGACAAATTTAAAGGCTTATTAGAAAACCGTAATTTTACCATTCAACTCGGCAGCGACGCGGAACAAACGTCACGCTATTATGAGATTAATAACGGTACTTTTAGCCAACATGCAGGTCCAGCCAAAGAGCCAACATTGACGATTACCTTTAAAGACTCAATGACGGGTGTGAAATTGCTCACTAAAGGTGAGGCGACGGCATTTATGACGGGCATCCAAAATGGTGACTTAAAAATGTCCGGTGATTATTCACTGCTGATGTGGTTTAACCAAATCGCAAAATTTATTGTGCCAAAAGTACCTGAGCCACTTAAACCTGTGGTTGAACAAGCAAAACCCTTGATTGAAAAAGCCACACCTTTTGCTAAAGAACTTTGCAGCAAAGCCCTAGCAATGATTGGGGGCGCGAGCGCGGGTAAAGCATCTGGTAGCAGCAAATACTTTAATGAAGCCAACACCAAAGATGTCAATGCTGACAGTGATTCTGAAGCTACGAGCAAATTAGACACCCTTAAGGCGAAAGCGGCTGAAATTAAAGATGATGCGGTGGAAAAATTTGATGAGCTAAAAACCGAAGCCAAAGAAAAAATCGATGCACTCAAAGAAGATGCGAGCGGAAAATTAGCGGATATTAAAGACACCGCTAACGAAAAACTTGGCGAAACCAAAGAAAAGTTGGATGAGGTTAAAGCGCAAGCGGCTGATAAAATTGATGACGCTAAAGAAACTGCCACTGAAAAGCTTGATGAAGCAAAAGCAGCCAAAGATGATAAACTTGCGGATGCTAAAACCAAGCTTGAAGACGTCAAAGACCAAGCAGCTGAAAAATTAGCCGATGTTAAAAGCTTGGCGGGTGAAAAACTAGATGATGCTAAATCAAAGGTTGAGGAATTAAAAACCCAAGCCGATGACAAACTAGATGCGCTAAACGATGAAGCCAAAGAAAAAGTCAGCGAGGCAAAAGATAAAGTCGAACAAGCTAAGCAAAAGCTGACCGATGAAACGACGAGTGATTCTGATGCATCCGATAATAAAGCCATCGAAGAGAAGTATGAAGCGGCTAAAAATACTACTAATGCTCAAGATAGTACGGCAGATGATGATAGTATCCGTCCTGACAACGTGTTTGCCAAATCAGCCGATAATGACAACTTAACGCCTGCGCTGCGTAAATCTGCTGAAATTGAGGCAAAGCATGCGTCTGATGAGGTCATTGCCGACAATGTCAAAACTAGCGCAGTCACTGATGATAAATCACCTATCACCAATATTTCCATTACCCGTGGTGATAGCTCTCAAGACAAGTAAGCCATTGTCATTAAATGATAAAAAACAATCACTTTAGGTGGTTGTTTTTTTTTGGTATGATGAGACACCTTTTATCATTTTAAGCTTTATTTTAATTAGGATTATAGCTGTCATGGCAGACTTATTAGCAATTCAACAATCAGAGCAACCGATTGGCACCACAATGACCACCCAAAGCCGCCCAACTCGCGAGCAAATCCAAGCTTGGTTTGAATTACCTTTGATGGATTTACTGTTGCTCGCGCAAAACAAACTTCGCGAACACTTTCCACCCAATGCGGTACAAGTCAGTACCCTGCTATCAATAAAAACAGGCAATTGTCCTGAAGATTGCGGCTATTGCTCACAGTCAGGGCACCATAGCACCGACTTACAACCTGAAAAGAAAATCGAAGTAGAAAAAGCGATTATCGAGGCCAAAAAAGCCAAAGCCGCTGGCTCTAGCCGTTTTTGTATGGGTGCAGCATGGAAGCACCCAAACGATAGAGATATGCCGTATGTGGTTGAGCTTATTAAAGAAGTCAAAGCATTAGGTTTAGAAACTTGCATGACGCTTGGCATGTTATCGGGTAACCAAGCGCAAGTACTTGCTGAAGCGGGATTAGATTACTATAACCATAATCTTGATACCTCACGCGAGTACTACAACCATATCGTCTCCACCCGTAGTTATGATGACCGTCTAACTACCCTTGACCATGTGCGTCAAGCAGGCATTAATATTTGCTCAGGTGGTATCATCGGTATGGGTGAAAGTCGTGATGACCGCATCAATCTACTCACAGAATTGGCTAATCTGCCAAAACCCCCTGAATCAGTCCCAATCAATATGCTGGTACCCATTGAAGGCACGCCGATTGCAGATCAGCTGCAAGGCACGCGCTTGCCTGTGCTTGAGTGGATTCGCACCATTGCTGTCACGCGCCTTGCTTGCCCAACCAGCTATGTGCGTATTGCCGCAGGTCGTGAAGGCTTAACCGATGCCGAGCAAGCCATGCTGTTTATGGCAGGTGCCAATTCTTTCTTTTATGGGAATCGTTTATTGACCACCGATAATGCTACCACCAACCATGATGATCAGTTGATTGCCGATTTAGGGTTGACCGTTGAACAAGCCGAGCCTAGACAAATCCCGGTGACCAATGCGATGAATGGTCGCATCGGGAGTTTGGCTGTCGTTTAATAGCCCAACAAACCGCCGAAGTGGCGGTTTTTTCTTAGATGCTTTAACGATGCTTTAACAGAGTCCAACAGTATGTTAGCCAATTTTGCCCTTCAATCAGCCCTTGATGAACAGCGCCAAAAAGACCTGTATCGTCAACTGACGCCCATTAGTCAAGGCGTGACGCCCACCATTGACGTAGATGGCAAAACCTACGTCAACTTTGCCAGCAACGATTATTTGGGACTTGCCACCGACCCGCAGCTCATACAAGCGTTTAGCCAAGCTGCAAAAACCATCCAGCAAGTGGGTAGTGGCGCATCGCACCTGATTACGGGGCATACGCTTTGGCATGAACAATTGGATACCATCCTTGCCCAAGTGACAGGTTATGAACGGGCATTAGCTTTTAGCACAGGGTATATGGCAAATGTCGGTGTGATTCAAGCGTTGTGTGGTAAAGATAGCGTGATTTTCAGTGATAAACTCAATCATGCCTCCATTGTCGATGGGGCAATCCTTAGCCGTGCCAAAGTCATGCGTTTTGGGCATCGCAATTATAGCCAATTAGAACAATTGCTTTCGCAAAGTAGCGCTAAGCAAAAACTGATTGTCACCGATCATATTTTTAGTATGGATGGTACCATTGCCGATTTGGATGCACTGCATGCGTTAGCAGTTCGTTATGAATGCGCCTTGATGGTCGATGATGCGCACGGTTTTGGTTTGCCCTATCAGGCTTATAAAAAAGCCCAACCGCAAGCGGATATCTATATCGGCACCTTTGGTAAAGCGATAGGTACCAGTGGCGCATTTGTCGCAGGTTCGAGTGAGTTGATTGACTATGTGACCAATTTTGCCCGTTCATTTATTTATACCACGGCGATGCCCCCTGTGCTTGCCAGCGTGACTGAAACTAGCATTGCCATGTCGCACACCGATACTTTGCGCAGCGATCAATTACTTGCCAATATCAAACAGCTCAGTCAAGGGCTAGTGCAGCAAAATTGGCAAGTAGGTATTGATAATCAAATACCGACCACGGCCATTATTCCTGTGGTCATTGGCAATAATGACAGAACCCTGCAGCTTGCCAATGCGTTAAAATCTCGCGGTTTTTGGGTCTCGGCAATCCGCCCACCTACGGTGCCGGTAGGCACAGCACGGCTACGCTTTTGCGTAAGCGCTCGTCATAGTGAACAACAAATCTCGGATTTACTTGCTGTCATGCAGACTTTAAAATAACAGCTATTTGCAGACTTTTTTAGGGCAAGTTTATTTAGAATAAGCTGATTTAGGGTAAGCTTGTTTAGTTGCATCATCATCGGGGTAAGCAATGACAGAATATTTTTTATGGTTTAAAGCCTGGCATGTGATTTCATTGGTGTGTTGGTTTGCCGCGATTTTTTATCTACCACGCTTGTTTGTGTATCATGCCATGAGTACCGATAAAATCAGTCAAGATCGATTTGCGTTGATGGAGCGTAAACTGTATCGCGGCATCATGACACCTGCGATGATTGCCACTTGGATTTTTGGCTTGTGTATGCTGCTACCTAATTGGGACAGTTATAAAACCCAAGTTTGGCTACATATCAAGCTAGCCTACGTCATTGCGTTGACGGTATATCATGTAGCTTGTGGTCGATTTCGCTTAAAACTCATTGATAACCCTAACTATAAAACCCATGTTTTTTGGCGGTGGTTTAATGAGGTGCCTGTATTTATTTTAGTCGCGGTGGTGATTTTAGTGATTGTTAAACCGCAATTTGGCGCGTAATCATTTTGGCACTTCAGGGCTTCAATCATAGCGCAAGGACTCAATCATAGAAGGTTGCCATGATTGCCTGCGCTATTTTCGGTGAGTGCAAGGTGCAAATACGGGTCAAGGTCAGCTTGTTTGAGCAGCCAATCGACATAATCAGCCGGCAAGTCTTTAATGGCAACCCCTTTATGTTTGCCAAAGCGCATTACCGTGGGTTTTCGGGCATGTTCACTGGCTTGATACAGCTGTGCCATATCGGTGATGCGATGCTGATAGCAGATAGCTTTTAATACCAAAAAAGTAAACCAAATATCGTATTTGGCACCATGCGCGAATTTGATATTTTTTTTGGCAACCTGCGGCTCAAAAAAACACAGTAGCGCCCCCAAACTATGGCTATCTAACTGCGGGAAAAAATGCCGCGCCAGTGCCAAAGTGCAAATACGCTTAATGTTTGATAAATCACAGTTGGCATTGGTCAGTACGTCAGCATCAAAGTCGATATTGTGCCCAATGAGATACTCGCAGTCTTTTGGTAACTGAAAATCAGTATGCGGCGGCTTGTCTGCCACATCGTCGTCAAAAATGCCTGTGATGGCTTGGCTGCCCAAAGTAATTTTTTTGTGTGGGTTAAAGCGCTGCTCAAAGGCGTTGTGGGTCTGTAGTATCAACTCGTCTGCTGGACTAAACACCACGCCAATGTAGGCAATTTCGGTCGCATGTGGCTCAACCAATCCATGCGCTTCTGTATCTAAAATATAACTACTCATAACCTTAAGACTTACTAAATCGCTCAATTCACCAGTTGTAGACAATCATCATACACGATTTAGCGATCGCTTCCTTAGGTTTTCAGTATCTTGGATTTTCAGTATCTTGGGTGCACCAACCGCTGTGTAAAATTTTTGCTTGGTCTTTGCTGCTTCGCTAACCCTGTTGAATTAGCCAACTTAGCCAATAAGGGCGCCAACTCAACCAATAAGGGTATGGGTCTCAGGATAACGAATACGGGTCGGTTTAGGGGTGGCGATAAAATACGCCAAGGTTAATGGTCCAAGACGCCCCATATACATCATAAACATAATCACCCATTGCCCAGGTTCACTCAATGTCGGGGTGAAATTTCGTGATAAACCGACCGTTGCCGATGCCGATATCACTTCAAATAAAATATCAGTCAAATGCCCTTCTGGCTCAAATATCGTTAAAATAAACGCCGCTAAAGCAATCATCAAAATCGAGGTGCTCATCACCGCAAACGATTTTTTTACCAAGTGATCAGAGATAGCACGATGAAAAATCGTCACTTGCGGGTGCTGACGCAAATATGCCCTAGTCGATGCTAGGATAACCACAAAGGTGCCAATTTTGATACCGCCACCTGTGGACATTGAGCCTGCGCCAATAAACATCAATATAAAGGTCAATAACGTACTGGCATCTGTCACTTGGCTATAATCAATATTATTAAAACCTGCGGTACGTGACGCCACCGCCATAAACCAAGATGCAAACCACTGCCCAGCTTCGCTCAATCCGCCAATCGTTTTGGCGTTATGACGCTCAAGTAACCAATACAGTATACAACCAATGATATTGAGCGCTAACGTCCCCAAAACCATGACTTTGGTGTGCAGGGTAAATTTTTGCCAGCGCTTGTGTTTGATGATATCTAAAATCACCAAAAATCCGATACCACCCGTGATAATAAGCAAACTTATGATAAAACTAATCATCGGCTGGTGCACATAGGCAGTCATATTGTTGCCATTTAGCGCAAAACCTGCATTGTTAAACGCTGAGATACACAGAAAAAACGCTTCATACATCGCATCTTTTAGCCCTTTTAGCGGTGCTAACAATAGCGTTAACCCTAAAAAACCCAAGCCCTCGGTGATAAAGGCAATTTTGATTACCGCTTTGGCTGTACTACCAATTTGGTTGCTATGAGTACCCAACGCTTCTTGCGCCGTGATTGAGCCAGATAACCCCATTTTACCTTGCAAACTGGTCAATACCAAAATTGCAAAGGTCATAAAGCCTAGACCGCCAAATTGAATCAGCGCGGCAATCACCAGTTGTCCAAACGTGGTATAGTTAGCGGTATCTACGACATTTAGTCCGGTGACGGTCACCGCAGAGGTCGCAGTAAAGGCTGCCGCTAGGATACTAATCGGTTGAATCGTTGCGATTGGCAATGACAGCAAAACCGTCCCAATCACAATTAACGCTAAAAATCCCAAGGATAAAATAGCAGGCGAGGACAACTGCAGTCCTTGTTTGGTAGGCGGGTCTAGGTCGTGAGCACTGGGTTTTGATTTATCAACAATCTTTGCTTTGTCGCCTTTTTTGACTTCACGAAACGGCATATCTACACCTAATTACCTTTTTTGCGTGAGTGGTGGATTAAATAGCCGTTTGCCGAATGGCTTTGGCAAGGCGACGCAGCGCTTGGGTATCACCCCCTACCACCAACTTATCCCCACCTTGAAAGAAAAAGCCATCGGGTAATTGGTTAAAGATTTGCTGGTTACGTTTTAGCATGATAAAGATAATATCGGGATGGCTGTGTTGGACATCCGACCACGGGTGCCCTCGCCACTGCTCAGGCGGGTCTAGGCGAACCAAAAACTGCTCGTCACCCAATGCCATGTATTGTTTGACCATCGGATAGTTCATTTTTTGGGCAATACGAATCCCCATGTCTTGTTCGGGGTGAATAATATTGTTCACCCCTAAGCTTTTTAGGATTTGGTGATGGGAGTCGGTTTTGGCTTTTACCCATAGGTTTTGTACGTTTAGGCTTAGTAGGTTGAGTGTACATAGCAAGCTGGCTTCAAGGTTATCACCAATGCTCACGAGCACCCCGTCGAAACTTGCAAGGTCAAGCTCTTCTATGGTGTCTTTGTCGGTGGCGTCAGCAATCACGGCACGGGTGACATATTCACTGATGTCATCGACCAGTTTTTCATCAATATCAATCGCTAGGACTTGGTTGCCCAGTTTTTCAAGCTCTTTAGCACAGGTAATACCAAAAACACCCAGTCCGATAATGGCAAATTGCATTTTGATTTTTCCTTTCTTAGCCCACTTCCTGAGCAATTTTTTTTAAATCATCAATACAGATAACATATTTTCTCATTATTTTTTAGCTCGCTGGCGGCTGGCTTCGTACAGTACCATGCCAGTGGCGACACTGACATTTAAGCTTTGGATTTGCCCATGTTCATTGCCGGGCATCGGGATATAAACGAGCTGGTCACAGGTATCTGCGGTCAAACGGCGAATACCGTCACCTTCTGAGCCCATCACAATCGCCACATCACCTGTCAAATCACAGTCTTGCACGGGCTTTGCCGTGTCATCGAGTGCCGTACCAAACACAAACACCCCTTGTTTTTTGATGTCAGTGAGCGTACGTGCTAGATTAGTGACTTGGATAAAAGGAATTAATTCCACCGCACCGACCGCGACTTTTGCCACGGCTGGGGTGATGCTTGAGCTATGATTTTTGGGAATAATGACGGCTGAGACGCCCATTGCCACAGCGGTACGCAAACACGCGCCAAGGTTGTTCGGGTCGGTGATTTGATCAAGTACCAGTAGTAATAGCGGTTTTCGCTCGGCTTGGTGTTTGTCGACGAGGTATTTGAGATCTGCCTCATCTTGGAGTTCAGCAGGGCGGGCTTGCAATACCACGCCTTGATGCTGCGGACTTTCTGCAAGTTTGGTAAGTTTGTCTTTAGCGCTGATTTGTATCGCAATCCCGTAGGTTTGGGCAAGCTCGGTGATGTTGGCTACCGTGGCATCATCTTGTTTTTTACCGTCTTGAATAAAGAGTGTCAACCCATCGATACCGCGGTGTTGCAAGATGGATTGCACGGCATGAATGCCATAAAAATAACTCGGTTTTGCCATGATTGATGACCCTTTTCTTCAATTTTATATTTGCCTTGCCCTTAGCCTTGTATATTATCCGTTAGCCTTCTAGGTGGCAAATGTACTGCACAATTGCTTCATTACGTAGCTCATAACTGCTATGCCCTTCGACCAAGAATGCTTGACCGGCACGGTAATAAGTAAATTCTTCCTCGCCTGCCAGTTTGACTTCACACTCGCCTGCCAAGATTTCGATACGTTCAGATGAGTCGGTTTTAAATTCATAGGCAGGCACATCGGCATCACAAGGTAGCACGATTCCTAGCATTTTTTTGCGTCCATCTTCAAACCAAACGGTCCGACTAAAAGTACGACCTTCATAGTAAACATTCGCTATTTTTTCTACCGATACATGGTCGAAACGATTAGGTGACGTCATGAGATTCTCCTTAAAATACACAGTCAGTTGACTTGAAAACGCTGCCTTGTTATAAAAAATTATAAAGAATTATAAAGATTGGCAGGTCGTTTTGCGGCAACCCGCTTTTTTTAATCGACAAATGGGTTTTATAATCAAACGCAGTCCGTGACTTGTCGCAATCAGCCAATGGTATTGCCGATAGATTGTTAACGGTTGATAAAAAATTATGTTCCGTTATCCTTATGCAGACGTTGTTTAGACAAATAGGATAGCATCAAATTTAGTCAACTTTTATGACAATCTATTAATAACACTCTATGTTTTATGACAACGATGAAACCGCCCTTAACTTGACTAGGCGAAGATTGCTCGACACAGATACCCATCAAAGATAGCCAGCTGACGGAAATTTGGATTTTTGCGTTGCTTATTTTGTAATTGTCCCAATTATGCTATTGTTTAGTGTGAAACAGCTAGATGGAATTTTTACTGATTTTTGAAGACTTGTCTAGGATTATTGTGAGCTTTTCATGAGAAGGTTACAATAAAGTTTTTGCAAATTTGACCGCCAATGTGCCACTCTTAACGTCAATGATAGGATTGATATGCTGACACAGTTAACCTTACAAAATTTAGCCCTCGTCACCAATGCTGAAATTGAGATGAATGCTGGATTTAACATTATCACTGGCGAGACAGGTGCTGGTAAATCACTATTGCTTGATGCCTTGACCTTGTGCGTGGGTGGTCGTAGTGACGCAGGTTTGATTCGGCATGGACAGACCACGGCAGACGCTTTTGCAGAATTTAATATCGGTCAATTACCCGAAGTCATGGCATGGCTGAGCGAGCAAAATTACCCATTTGAAGACGATACGCTGCTGATTCGCCGGCAACTTGCCAACCAAAACGGTACGCTTCGTAGTAAAGCTTGGCTCAATGGCATGCCCATTAGTATGAATGAGCTTAAAATTTTGGGTGGGTTACTGGTCAATATTCACAGCCAACATGCCCAGCAAAGTTTGCTACGTCCGCAGTTTGTGATGGAATGGCTTGATAGCGCCACGGGCTTAAATAGCCAAGCAAGCGACGTGAAACAAGCTTTTTTGCAGTACGAACGCCTTAAATCACAAGCCGCCCAGCACGCCAAAGACGAGCAATTGCGCCAACAGCAAATTGAGCTATTGAGGAATCAATTAGCCGATATTGAGCCAATTGCCACTGTCTTATACAGTGAACTTGAAGCTGAGTACGATGAATTATCTAACCTTGAAAACCTCATGCAGCAAGCCGCCTTGTCGGTGCAACTACTCGATAATGACAGTGATGAGCCCGATGTGGTAAGCCTGCTTAATCGGGCGATTAGACTGTGTGAAGCACAGACTGAGCTTAGCCAAACCTATGCCGATTGTGTTGAACAGTTGTACTCAGCACATACCCAAATCGCTGAAGTGGCTAGCACCCTCAGCAATTATGCTGAGGGACAAAGCCTTGACCCCAAGCGGTTAGCACTACTTGATGAGCAGTTATCGACGTTCCACCGACTGGCGCGTAAATATCATACCACGCCGGAAAACCTTGTTGAAGACAGCCAAGCCTGGCAACAGCAATTAGATGATTTGCAATCAGTGATGTCGCCTGAAGCGATGGCAGAGCAAATTGAAGAAGCTTATCAAGCCTACCTGCAAAAAGCCAAAGCGTTGGATGACAGTCGCCAAGCCAATGCCACAACATTAGCTGAAGCGCTAGTCGCACGGTTAAAAGCATTGGCATTGCCCAATGTGCAGGCAGCATTTGAATTTACCCCACTTGATAAACCGCAAAGTATCGGGTTATCGCAAATTGAACTGCTATTTAGTGCCAATGTCGGTATGCCAATGCAACCGATTCACAAAATTGCCTCAGGCGGTGAATTATCACGGTTAGCGCTTATCATGCAAGTCATTGATGCGCAAGGGGTTTGCCGTAATACGACGACCGATATGGCAACCACCACCCGTCAGTTATTGGTATTTGATGAAGTGGATGTGGGTATCAGTGGTGGCACGGCGCAAGTGGTGGGCGAGTTACTGCGTGAACTGGGTGAAGAACAACAAATCATTGCTATCACTCACCAATCGCAAGTCGCGGCACAAGCCCATCAGCATATTTTGGTGTACAAGACCCAGCAAGAGAAAGCCCAGTCTCACTTAAAAATCCTGTCGGGCGATGACCAAGTGCAGGAATTAGCGCGCATGTCGGGCGGGGTCAATATCACCGAAGACACGCTCAAACACGCGCGCAGTTTGCTAGCAAGTCGCCGGGTAAGTTAATTTAATATCGCCTGTCGCTTTTAATGTTTATCGTTTTTAATCTTTGCCGCTTTTAAGTCGCTTTTAATTAGGTATGCCACTGAATGTCAAAAAACCAAAATCTTACCAACCATTTTTTGATAGCCTCGCCCAATATTGACGGCGGGATTTTCTATCAATCTTTGGTCTATATTTGCCGTCAAGACCAACAAGGCACGTTAGGGCTGGTAATTAACAAACCCATCGAAACCAGCAACGTCGCCAAATTGTTTGAAGAATTAAATATTGATGTGACAATCACTGACTTGCACCGAAAATTACCCTTAGATGGCGGCCCCATGAACCCGGAAGTTGGGTTTGTGCTCCATACGGGACAGCCCGATTGGGTATCTTCGTTTGCCATCACCGAAAACGTCTGTATCACCACTAGCAAGGATATTTTACAAAGTATCGCCAATGGTCAAGGTGTTGAGCATTTTGAGCTTTGTTTGGGTCATGCCAGCTGGGGGAAAGGGCAGCTAGAAGAAGAAATCAACCAAGGCGATTGGTTTGTTTTGCCGGCATCAATGGGGCTATTGTTTGATATCGACCATCAGACTCGCTGGCAAGTCGCCGCTCAGCAGTTGGGCGTTGATTTTAACAAACTGAGTACGGATATCGGGCATGCTTAACCTGACTATGGCACAAGATACCCATCACACCCACACTATCGAAACGGTGATGGGGCTTGATTTTGGCATCGCAAAAATGGGTATCGCCTTGGGCAATACCTTAACCCAAACCGCAAGCCCGTTGATGCAGTTTAAAATGGATAATGGCAAACCCAATTGGGATGAATTGCTAAAAATTATCGAGTCATGGCAAGTAAGCACCATCATCATCGGTTTGCCACTGAATATGGATGGCACTGCATCTGAGCTTGGCAATCGTGCCAAAAAATTTGCTCGTAGGCTTAAACACCAGCTCGAGGAAGCGCATCGACCACGGCCGATTATTTTGGCGGATGAGCGCTTAACTAGCCGTGAAGCCAAAAATTTGGCTTGGGAATATGGGTTAATCAAAAGTGACAAAGAGCCGATTGATAGTATCGCCTCAGCGATTATGCTCGGCAGTTGGCTTAGAAGTGGCGAAGGAGCGCTGTTATCATGACTCAATTAAATGCACCTGCTACGCCAACGACCAAAGGCTTTTCAGCCCCTGTTCTTTGTTTGATTGAGCACGCACAGCGACTCAACAAATGGTCAATTTATCTGGTTTATTTGGCAATTGCGCTATTTTTATTATTTGGTACCCTAAAGAGCTTGTCACAGTTTAAGGACAGTCAAACAATTTATACTTTGTTTCATTGGGTGCCTTATGGACTTGTTGGACTCACCATACCGCTATCCTGCTATGTGGCGTTTATTTTATACCGTTACCGTTTAAGCCAGCCGAGCATGCTTGCGCTGTGTATCGGTATGGGATTTGGCTTGTTTGTTATCAGTAGCTATGTCGCCCTAGCCGCCTGGATTGGGGTGGCGTTTATGTTTAAAGCCAATTTAACCCGTTTTTTTAATTTTATCCAAGAAAGTCGACAAACAGAAACTCAAAAAACAGAGACTCAACATGCCTGATGCCAATTACCAACTCGATACCCAAGGGCTGATTTGTCCAGAGCCGATTATGCTACTGCATAAAACCGTTCGTAAAGCGCAGTCGGGAGAGGTGATTCATGTCATCGCCACTGACCCTGCGACCACGCGCGATATCCCCAATTTTTGTCGCCATCTGGGGCATGAACTTATCGAGCAGCAAGACATCATCAACCCCCAACAACACCAAAATCCTGATCCGTATGCCAATGTGTATCATTACTGGATTAAGAAAAAAGCTGGTTAAAAAACGCCCCCTTATCCCGAGATTTCAAGTCATTTATGTCCCAAGTCGCCGCGCGCCAACCTCGCCAAGTCAAAGCCTTACACCTTGATGATGAGCCCAGTTATATTCAGCAGTTTCGCCAAGAATTGCTGACGCGGGGACTTGCCACCAATACGCGCAATGCTTATATTCGTGACTTGATGCTGTGTGAAGCCACCTGTAGCAAAGCCATCACCCGTTGGGATGCCAGTGACGTGTTAGCTTGCCTAGCGGCGCTCTATAAACAAGGCAAAACAGCGCGCAGCCAAGCGCGTGCCTTATCATCGCTCAAACAGTTTTTTTTATGGCAAATCAACGCTAATCAGCGTGATGACAACCCGTGTGAGCATATCAAGACCCCAAAACTTGGGCGCGCGCTACCCAAAGATTTATCCGAAAGTGATGTCGATGCCCTACTCGCCAGCCCAGATACATCGACCCCATTGGGCATGCGTGACCAAGCCATGTTTGAAGTGCTCTATGCGTGCGGGCTGCGTGTCTCTGAGCTTATTCATTTATCGTTAAGTGAAGTCAATCTCAATGCAGGCTGGTTACAGGTTACCGGTAAAGGTGATAAGACTCGGCTGGTACCCCTTGGCGAAGTGGCGATTGATGTATTGACCGATTATTTGAGCGTAGCGCGACCGCAATTATGTATCATGAAAAATGGGCGAGAAAGTCGCTGCCAAGCGGTATTTTTGACCCAACAAGGCGGCTATATGACCCGCCAAAACTTTTGGTATGTCATTAAACGCTACGCCAAGCAAGCCGGCATCGACAGCGAAATTTCTCCGCATACCTTACGTCATGCCTTTGCTACTCATTTGCTCAATCACGGCGCTGACTTGCGCAGTGTACAGATGTTATTGGGTCACAGCGATTTATCAACCACCCAAATCTATACCCATGTGGCTACGGCAAGACTGCAACAGCTGCATCAGCAGCACCATCCACGCGCTTAGGGCTGTTTGTTTATAGACAAATTTTTTGAAACCCATAAAGCATAAAATCGGTCGTAAAGCGCATTGACCCTGCCTGCTGGCAGCGCTCGATTAATGCTTCACGTCTGGCTGGCTGCGCCCGAAACGCATAGGGCGTCATAGTCAATAAATCTTGTAACTGCGTAGCGGTAAGCGAAATCGTGGTTTCCACCCGCGTTTGCTTAACCAACTCAAAATACGGTGCTAATTCATCGATAAATTTGTCTGAGTCGTGCGCCACGATTTGTTCAAATAGCCCATCACGCATCTCAATCAAGTGATTGACGGCGGGCTTGGCAATCACTACAAAACCCTGATCGCTGACCAACCGATGAAATTCATCCGCCAAAATCGGGCTAAAAATACTGGTCAACATACTCACCGCCTGACTGGCCAATGGTACTTGTGAAGCAGATGCCACTAAGCAATATTTTTGCGTGGTCGTGCTAATTGGTTTAAGTCGTTTGGCCGTAGCAAGTACGGCAGGTTTGCTGATATCAAGCGCGACTAACTTGCTTGGGTTAAGCTGTAAAAATCGCTCAGTGTAATATCCTTCGCCACAGCCAATGTCTAGCCAATTTACCGATGGTTGGGAGGATAATAGCCCTTTGCAAAAGTCATAGAGCCCATCTTGCAGCGACTGATAAAACCCCGCTTGTAGAAAACGACGACGCGCCATAATCGACTCATCACTATCACCGGGGTTTTTGCTATGCTTATTTTGCACCGGCAGTAGATTCACATACCCTTGTTTGGCGACATCAAAGCTATGTTGCCGCTGCTGCGCATTTTCACCGGTGCATTGCCAAACTTTTTCACCCACCTTTAGCGGACTTTGGCAAATCGGGCAGCGAAAATTTGCAGAAAATGTCGAAGGGGATGCCACCATAAAAATATCTCAAAAAAGCTGTTAAAAACCCAATTGATGCAAAGCGCCGTTAGCGAACGTAGCAAAATTAGCGAAGTTTCAACGTCATCAGCCCTAAAATAACCAAGACAATGGTAATAATCCAAAAACGGGTAACCACTTGGGTTTCTTTCCAGCCACCTTCTTCAAAATGGTGATGCAGCGGCGCCATGCGAAAGATGCGTTTTTTACGAAGTTTGTAAGAGCCTACTTGTAGCATGACCGATACGGCTTCTGCCACAAATAAACCACCCATGATGAACAGCACAATCTCTTGGCGCGTCATCACAGCAATGGTGCCAAGCATCGCGCCCAAGGCTAATGCACCAACATCGCCCATAAACACTTGGGCGGGATGGGCATTAAACCATAAAAACCCTAAGCCTGCCCCAACCATGGCACCACACACAACTGTCACATCGCTATTATAAGCAATATAGGGCACGTGGAGATATTCAGCAAAGCGAAAATCCCCTGACACATAAGCAAACACCCCTAAGCCTGCGGCGACCAACACCACAGGAAAAATGGCAAGACCATCCAAACCATCGGTTAAGTTGACCGCATTTGAGGTGCCATTAATCACAAAATAAGTAAAGATAATAAACGCCAAACCCAATGGTACAGCGGAGAAAGGAATCGACACGTTTTTAAATAACGGAATCAGTAAATCTTGCATGGCGTGAGCTGTCGCCACATGCGGCTGCTGACTGGCAATCCAGTATAAGGATACACCCACAAATAAAGCGCCAACCGACAACCAAAAATATTTTTTGCGCGCAATCAAGCCTTTTGGGTCTTTATATTTGATTTTCAGCCAGTCATCTGCCCAGCCCACCGCGCCAAAAATCACCAAGACCACCATCAAAATCCATACGTAGGGGTTGGTTAGATTCGCCCACAATAGCGTGGTCACCAAAATACTGCCCAAAATCAAAATCCCGCCCATGGTGGGTGTGCCTGTTTTGGCAAGGTGGCTCTGTGGGCCATCGTTACGAATGGCTTGTCCATATTTGAGCGCACGCAGCCGTTCAATAACGCGTCCACCAAACACCATACTGATACCCAGCGCAGTCAGCACCGCTAATAAAACACGTAAGGTCAGCGATGACACAGCCGAAAATGGGGAATAAAATTGGCTTAGCCATTCAAATAACCACAATAGCACGAGTGGACTCCTTAGGGGGTTCTGGGTAAAAACAGGGGCTTAAGGTCCCTGTCATTATCATGATAGGATACATGAAAAATCGCTATGAAAACCGTCTATAAAAACTGTCTCACGTTGACTCATTAGCAAAAACCCATCATAAAAAGTTGACTATTTTAAGTAAAAATTCACAAAAAATCAGCCAATTTTTATCAAATGGCTGATGAAAGCGCTGTTTTTAGTTAGGATGGCTGACGGGTTAACTCGTCAATTACCTGCTCCATCATCATATAGCGTGAGCCTTTAAACAAGATATGCCAGGCGTCATCACTACTCGCCAGCTTATCTTTGATCGCCGCAAGTAGGGTGGCTTTGTCTGGATAAGCCTGTGCTTGCATGCCGGATGCTTGCGCTTGCGCGACGGTAACAGGCGTTAACTCCCCCACCGTATACAGCACAGTCACGCCAGAGGCGGCAATAGCCTCACCGAGCTTGCGATGCTCCTCTTGGGCGGCATCACCCAACTCACCAATATCGCCCAATACCAACATGGTGGGCGCACCTTGACTCACCAACACTTGCGTGGCAGCAACGACGGCACTGGGATTGGCATTATAAGTGTCATCAATTAAAGTATGTTTACCAAACTCAATAAAATTGAGTCGACCTTTGGCAGGTTTGGCGGTATCGAGTCCTTTGGCGATATCATCAATCGACAGCCCCAAGGCTTGCGCACATGCCGCGGCGGCTAAGGCATTGCTGATGTTGTGTTCACCTGCAAAGTTTAAAGTGACGTTTTGACTCTCGATTTCATCAATTTCAAAATTGAAATTTAGGCTAAAGGTACTGGTATTACCGACTTCCACATCATCGGCAAACACATCACCCATCAGTAGCACCGTATCTTCATCTGTTAAGCCAATCTCTTTGGCTTGTTGCATATCCACGCCAGCATCCGCCAAGGACACGTCACGCTCGCCAAAGGTTAGAATATTTTGGGTAAATTGTTGGGCATTATTGAGTAGCGTATCAAAATAATCATCACCAAATGGCACAATCGCTGTACCTGTGTTACTTAATCCTTGATAAATCTCAGATTTGGTCTTGGCGATATTATCACGCCCGCCAAATTCCCCCAAATGTGCCGTGCCGATATTGAGCACACAAGCGACATCGGGTTTGACAAGCTGTGTGGTATAAGCAATCTCTCCGACATGGTTGGCGCCAAGCTCCATCACGGCATAGCGATGGTCATCGGTCAGCTCTAGTAGCATCATCGGCACGCCCAAATCATTGTTGAGATTGCCGCGGGTGATAAGTGTCGGCGCAATACGGTTTAAAATACTGCCAAGCATTTCTTTGGCGGTGGTTTTGCCGCTCGAGCCTGTAATCGCGACGACTTTTAGATTGGGATGTTGGCCACGGCGGTAAGCACCTAATTTGCCGAGTGCCAATTTTGTGTCAGTCACTACGAGTTGCGGCAAGTCACTTTCGACTGCACGGCTGACAATCGCTAAGACCGCGCCTTTATCTTTGGCAGTTTTTACATAATCATGTCCGTCAAAGTTATCGCCTTGGATGGCTAAAAAGATATCGCCTTGTTCGATTTTGCGGGTGTCGGTGATAATTTTTTTGGATGTCTGGGTAAAATCACTGTGAAAGGTTGGGTTTAGATCTTTTAGCGCTTCGGTTAAGTTGGCAGATTGCCAAATATATGCAGTCATTTTGGTCTCTTTGTTGGGGTCTCTTTATTCGGGTCTCTTTATAGTTTATTACTAGCGAATCTCGTCATCTTGCCCATCATTGCGCACCCATACTTTCTTGATTCCTGCAGCAGCGAGCAACAACACTTCGCAATTTTTGGGGCGCATTGCCAGTTCAAACTCACGGAATTTTTTCATGTTATATAGACGCGGGCTATCGCCAAGTAGCAGTTGCCAGATAAGCATGCCAATCCACATGCCGTGGGTAAATACTAGATAGGTGCCATCGGGCAAGGCATCAAAATACGCACGCACTTTTTGTACCCGCGCTACGAAATGCTCAAAACTGTCCGTCACCTCACTGGCTCGGTGCGCAGAATGCTGTTGCCAAAAATCATCGGCAATCACACGGATGTCATCAAATGACAAATCCTTGATGGTGTCAAAATCCAAAAAGTTAAATTCGTGCAATTCTTCGATGACAGTGGCTGTGCGCTTAGTGCTTTGAAGATAAGGCTGAGCCGTTTGCTGGGTGCGAAGATACTGGGATACAAAAATCTCGGTGACTGGCTCGCTGATATGGTCAGTAAGCCAATCCGCCAATGCTTGCGCTTGCGTCTTGCCAACGTCAGTAAGATTAATGGCATGATTGGGGCGCACTGCTTGCCCTGCATTGGACTCGCTTTGGGCATGACGGATTAGGTAGATTTTTTTCATGATGCTAGGCTAAGTTATTTGCCGAATTTTTCAATGGCGTTTTTTACCACCACTTTATCATCAAAATCGTGGCGCACCCCTTTGATTTCTTGATAGGTTTCATGCCCTTTGCCTGCAATCACCACGATATCACTAGGCTTGGCATGCTGCACCGCATATTCAATCGCCTTTTGACGGTCTGGCTCGATAATGGCTTGATAGTGCTGCTGGCAAGTCATGCCCGCTTGCATATCGTTCAAAATCGCGTTGGGGTCTTCACTGCGTGGGTTATCGGCAGTCAAAATCACTTTGTCAGCTAGGCGAAGTCCTGCTTGTGCCATCAGTGGACGTTTACCCTTATCACGGTCGCCACCACAGCCAAATACCGCCCACAGCTCACCTGTACAGTGCGATTTTAAACTGGTCAACACCTGCTCTAGCGCATCTGGCGTATGCGCATAATCCACGATAAAACAGCTACTGGTCGATGGCACCCGATCCATACGACCTGTGGCACCGCGAAGCGTTGGCACTGCCGCTTGGATTTGCGCCACACTCAATCCCATCGCGGCACTTTGTGATAACGCGAAGGCGCCTGCGATACTCGCCAACAAATTGGCCACATTAAATCGCCCTAACAGTGGACTGTTCACCGTTAATTCACCTTGTGGCGTGACAGCTTTTGAAAGAGCAATGGTCAAATCACCCCCTTGCAAACTAGGCAGGATGGTTTTGGCAAAAAAATCGGCTTGGTCATTGGTCAAGCTATACGTCCACACGGTTAAATGGGATGCGTTAGCCGCCTCAATCATCAATTCACTAAATTCATCATCTAAATTAATAATCGCGTGAGTGAGGGTGGGAAAATGTGCTTTATCAAACAGTCGCGCTTTCGCCTGCGCATAATCGTCCATGTCAGTATGATAGTCGAGATGATCACGACTTAAATTGGTAAACATCGCCACGTTGATGGGTACGCCTTGCAGCCGCTGTTGGTGTAACCCGTGAGAGCTGGCTTCAATGGCTAAGGCTTGTACGCCTTGCTTGGCAAAATCATCAATCGCATGTTGCAGATTAAAGACTTCTAAGGTGGTGTGGGTACTTGGGGTTAAATTTGGCAAAACCCCATTACCTGCCGTGCCCATCACCGCAGTTTTGATGCCCGATTGACTGATGAGTTGGGCGACCAGTTGGCTTACGGTGGTCTTGCCATTGGTGCCTGTCACCGCGATGACCGCAGGCAACTTGGTGCGATGTTGCTGTTGCAAACTGGTTTGAATCAGAGAACCTAAAAAATCACGAATGGTAGGCAAATAAATAATCGGCAACATAAACTGCGACTGGAGCGCAGATACATCAATTTCTGACAACACAAACGCCGCTTTGTCTGTGACTTGGGCAAGATAACCTGTAACTTTTTCCAAATCAAGGCTGTCGGTCGCGTTTTGACTCTTTAGCAATACAAATACATCGCCCTGACCCACTTGACGGCTATCGACCACAAACTGCCCAAATGGTTGATTCATGACAGGGTTTAACAGTTGTCGCACGCTTTCTGGTAGCGATAGCGCAGACATCATCGGTTGCAACGTAATCATAGCTTTTTCCATAGGGTTGTTATAAGTCATTGACACTTTCGATGCTGGTGGTAGTGGTTTCTTTACCCGATAGCGGCTTGTCAAACGGCACATTGTACAAACGCAAGGCTTCTTTCATCACACTGCGGAACACGGGTGCTGCAACCAAACCACCAAATTTGTTAATACGCGGGTCTTCAACCATGATGGCGACCACAAAACGTGGGTTGGAAGCAGGGGCAATACCGACAAATGCGGTACGATATTGGTCATTGTAATAACCGCCTTTAGGGTTGGTACGTCTTGCCGTACCGGTTTTACCCGCCACACGATAGCCATCGATAGCGGCTAAGGTTGCCGTACCGCCAGGCTCAGTGACTGACGTCATCATGTCGACAATGGTAAGGGCATCGCTGGTTTTGATGACTTGCTTGGCGGCAGGTTTGGCAAAAGGGACGGAGACATTATTGGTACTACTGCTATTGAGCGCGTTATCACGGGTACTTTTAAGGATCGTCAACGGATGCATCACGCCCCCTGCACCTAGCACACTGTAAGCTTGTGCAAGCTGCGCTAGCGTGACTTGGAGACCATAACCGTACGACACAGTTGCGCGGCGTGCGATTTCATTTTGCTCAGGCGTTGGCACTAGTCCAGCAGATTCACCGGGTAATTTTAGGTTGGTTTTTGCGCCAAAGCCAAAGGCTTTTTGCGTATCACTCATCGTGGTGGCAGGCAAAGAAAGGGCAATTTTTGCTGAGCCAATATTACTCGATTTTTGCAGTAGGGTACGCAGACTAATGGTACCTAAATTGCCATGGTCACGAATAGTATGCCCTTGCACCACCATGCTCCCTGGACTGGTATTAACCAGTGAGTTGGCATTGTATTGTCCTGACTTTAAGCCCGTGGCAACGGTGATGGGTTTCATTACCGAACCTGGTTCAAATACATCCATCAAGGCATGGTTACGCTGGTTTTCATTGGATAAACTATTTAAGTCATTGGCGTTAAACGACGGCCAGTTGGACATCGCCATCACTTCGCCCGAGTTGACATCGACAATCATGCCCGCTGCCCAGCGCGCCTGCTGTACTCTTCCGACTTTTTCAAGCTCTTGGTACAAGATATATTGTAGCCGTGAGTCAACGGTTAGTTGTAAGTCCTTGCCAGCGACTTCAGGTTTGACTTGTTCGATTTCTTTAATGCTGTTGTTTTTGGCATCACGCATGACCATGACTTCGCCATCTTTGCCCGATAGCATGTCATTAAATACGCGCTCTACCCCAGCTTGCCCTTGGTAATGCGTGCCATCTGTCATATTGGTACGCGCCATAAAGCCTAATAATTGGGCATTGGGCTGTGGCTGTGGATAGTAGCGCTGATAAAACGTGTCGGTACTGACCCCAGCAAAGTTGGCATCAATGAGCGGCTGTGCTGCTTCAGGTTGCACATTTTTCATTAATGGAAAATAATGCGACCCTGCGCCCGTGGGCAATACAGCTTTTACCGCTTCTTTATCAGCAAGATTGATGTTGTCATTAATACGTACCGCATTTTTAAATTCGCTGACGCTAATGCCTGTCAATGCCGAAAGTTTGGCTAAATCCATGTTCTGCAAACGTTTTGCAACGCGCTCAAGCTCACGATTGACCGATTTACTCGGTTTAGATTTTTGCAATTCTTGCTGGCGCGCTTTGAGCTCATAGTATTCCACCGCATAATCATGCGGACTAAAATACGCAGAGGTTAATGGCGCTGAAATCGCAAGCGGCATGTTATTGCGGTCGGTGATCATACCCCGGTAGGACGGCTCTTTTTTGACGGTGGTAATGAGCGAATTACCTTTACCTTGATAGTAGGATTTATTAATGACTTGGATGTATGCCAAGCGCCCAAAAATCGCTACAAATACCAGCCCCATCGCTATCCAAATGGACTTAAAGCGAATGGCATCTTCTTCAATACTGCCTTGGCGTGAGGCACCACTACGACGCTTTGACGCATTTCTTTTAGGGGCAGTGACTTTGAGCACAGGCACTTTGGTGGGTCGCCCTGACATGGCATTGGCAACTTTGGTGGTTATCGATTTCTTATTGCGAGTATTCACGCGGTTGCCTCATCAATGCTGCGTTTCTGGATTGATAGCTGGAGTGTTTGACTCGTTGCTGCTGGCGTCACTAGTAAATACCGTGACTTTGTTGTCGTGAATAATCATACGATCGGACAAGTTAGGGTAAAACATATTGAGTTCAGTCACCGCGCGGTTGGTCACTTGCGGGGTAGCGCTAAAGGTTTGCTGCTCAATCAGCATACGTTGGTGTTCCATTTGCAGATGGCGAAATTGTTTTTTGAGTTTTTGCAGCTCGCCATATTGTTGGTGATAAGTTTGGATTTGCTCGACGACGCTCACCCCTGTCCACAAAATCGCAATCACTAATAGCATCATCGCAACCGTATATAGACTAACGCCGCGATACTCGGTATCGAGCATCTCGCTAATACTGGCACCCAAGCCTTCACTGCTTTTTTTCATCGTCGTGTTATTTTTTACCGTTGCGTCGTTATTTTTGGCGGAGAAAAGACGCGTTTTTTTGAGCGAATTTTGGTTATCGCGGCCATTTGACATGGGGTTACTCGTCATGGGAGGCAGGGGCTGAGATTTTGGCATTTTTATATCAAAGAGCTTTTTATATCAAAGAGCAGGGTATCAAGATAAAACAAGTCATTATAACGCAAGCCATCTAAGTTTGGTTAATGCAATCGCTTTTTATTGTTTGTTATAAATATCATGTTACAAAAACGGCTATCTTTACAGTCGGGTTGCTGACCGAAGCCACGCACTTCTGGCGCGCGGGTTGGTTTTTATTTCACTATCCGACGGGGCGACCCGCTCAGGTTTAGATAGCAGTTTGGGGCGTTTGGGTGGCATCGGCAAATTGGCGTCTTCAGGATATTGACCTTTACTGTGTTTTTGCAAAAACTGCTTGATGATACGGTCTTCTAGCGAATGAAAACTAATCACCGCCAAGCGTCCCCCTACGTTAAGCGCCATGAGCGATTGATCCAAGAAGCTATCGATATCACCGAGTTCATTATTGATAAAAATACGCATGGCTTGAAAACTTTGGGTGGCAGGGTGCTTGCCTTTTTGCCAATTGGGATGCGCCTGCTTGATGGTTTCTGCCAGGGCTAGGGTAGAATCATAGTGCTCCATTTGTTTGATTGCCCTTGCAATACGGCGGCTGTGTCGTTCTTCACCATAGTTATACAGCACATCTGCAAGCACGGTTTCATCCACGCGTTTTAACCATTGGGCGACCGATTCGCCACGGCTGGTATCCATGCGCATATCCACCGCCCCATCGCGCATAAAGCTAAAGCCGCGGCTACCGTCATCAAGCTGCGGTGAGGACACGCCCAAATCTGCCATAATCCCGTCGACCTGTTCAATTCCTAATCGCTGCAGATTGTCTTGCAGTTTGGCAAAACTATCATGAATCACTATCACGCGCGCATCACTGGCTGCCAATGCTTGCGCCGTTTGTATGGCTTGGGGGTCTTTATCAAATACGAGCAGACGACTGTCTTTATCCAAATAAGTTAACAGCAATCGGCTGTGCCCACCGCGTCCAAATGTCGCATCGACAAAGGTGCCCGTTTTTTTGATGGCTCCTGTTTCTAGCTGCGCTACAGTTACATTGAGCACACTTGCCACCGTTTCTTTTAGCAAAACGGTTTCATGGATAAATTCAGGTGCGCTAATGGTCATAACAGGCTCAATGGGACAATAAGAAAAAAGAAATTCGCTAAACAATCGCTAGGGTGAAAACACATAAAAATCATAATTTATCTAACCCTCTATTATCGCTGAAGCCAGCCTAGGGTCAAGTAAAATCATAAACTTGACTGGGTTTTTATGATAAAAATGCTTATCTTTGATAAAACCTAGCCATAAAAAAGACGGTTATAAAACCGTCGTTAATACTCGCCATCGCCAGTATTAAAGGAGCGCCTAATCGTCATAGCCATTAGGGTTTTGGCTTTGCCAACGCCAGGTGTCAGCACACATACGCTCGATATCAAACTCAGCTTGCCAGCCCAACAGACTCTTTGCTTTATCACTACTGGCATAACAGCTGGCAATGTCGCCAGGTCGTCTTGGCGCTATGCTATAAGGCACGGGTTGACCGGTGGTTTTGATAAAGGCATTGACCAATTGTAATACAGATGTTCCTTTACCTGTACCCAAGTTAATCGGCTCAAATCCGAGCTGGGTTTGCTGTTGCAAATACTGTAAAGCGGCGACATGCCCTTTTGCCAAATCGACCACATGGATATAATCTCGCACGCCTGTCCCATCCACGGTATCATAATCATTGCCAAACACGCTTAATTGCGGCAGCTTACCCACTGCCACTTGGCTGACATACGGCATCAAATTATTGGGAATGCCATTGGGATTTTCACCTATGGTTCCGGTATGGTAGGCACCAATGGGATTAAAATAGCGCAGTGAAATTAATTGCCAGTGGTTATCTGATTTTGCCAAATCTTCAAGCATATGTTCAATCATCAGCTTGCTTTGCCCATACGGATTGGTCGCAGAACGCGGTGAGGATTCGACAATCGGCAAGGCTTCTGGGTCACCATACACGGTTGCTGATGACGAGAAAATCAAGTTTTTGACATTGGCTTGCGTCATCGCATCGAGTAGATTGAGCGTGCCTGCGACATTATTTTGATAATACCACAGTGGCTTGGCAACCGATTCACCGACCGCCTTTAGCCCTGCAAAATGAATCACCGCAGTGAAGTCATGGGCAGCAAAGGTTTTGGCAAGCAGCTGTGTGTCCAAAATATCGCCTTCGATAAATTCAATGGACTGCCCCACAATTTGCTGGACGCGCGCCAGCGAGGCTGGACTACTATTGGATAAATTATCATACACCACGGGGGTGAATCCTGCAGCAATTAGCTCAATTAACGTATGTGAGCCGATATAGCCTGCACCGCCAGTCACTAAGATTTTTTTGCTTTGATTTATCATTGTTTTGCCTATTTTTTACAGCCTATACCCGTATAAAAACCAACGAGCTGCTGAATTTGTGGTTCGGTTAACGTATTTTTTGCATCGAAAATGGGTAATGCAATGTTATTTAAGCGATTGATATCCGGCTTGATCGGTAGCGACCAGTTGACAATAAACAACGCTTGCACTTGCGTAAGCGGCGCATAGGCATCGTCGGTCAATGAAAACAGCGGATGATTACCGTATAACTCTAACAATTCTTCTTTGGTATTGTTGGCATACACAATCGTCTTGATATTGTATGACCATAATAATTTAATCAGTGGATGAAACGCTGAATGGGTGGTGCGTCCGGTACCATTACGATAGCCTGAGCCCCAAATCATCACCGTTTTATTTTCGATAAAGCCATCAAAATATTGCCAAAATTCACGGAAAATCAGTTCTTTTTGGTCTTCATTAATGGATTTTACCGCCTCGAGCAACGACGTCTCCACTTGGTTATGCTTAAAACTATCAATCAAAAAATCCAATTCTAGGGGCAATGACTTGCCACCAAATCCCCAACCTGCTTTGAGATAATCTTTACCAATGCGTTTATCAAGCCCAAGGATTTGCTCGACTTGTTTGATATTGACCTGTTCACTGGCGGCGAGACGCGCCATTTCATTCATGAAAGACAAGCGTGTTGCTAGCATTCCCATGATACTACTGCGCGCAAATTCTGCCGTTTTGATATCGGTAATAAAGTGCTTGTCACTTTTTTCAATAAAAAACAGCAAAATGTTGTTGTGCGCGCTACTGCCTTGCGTTTTTTCACCAATCAATGCCAAATCGGCTTGGAAAAAAGAACTAAAATTCGCCCCATCTTTCATAAAAATAAAGGGAAGATAATAAACCCAAGTAGTTGTCAATTTGCGGGCGAATTGTTCAATCTCACCAATGGCTTTGACACCGCTAATGATAATCTGGGTAGTGGGGTTAAAATGAAATGAGCCAAATTGGTCAAGCGCCTGCGCTGATACGCCATCGACAAACAACCAAATATCATCTGCGTTGACATAGGCTGAAAAATCATGGGTTGGCAAAGGCTGGGTAACGATGTTGCCTTGAGATTGGTACAACTGCCACAGCAGCACCATCTGCCGATCAAACTGGTAATCATTCATGACCTGCTGAAGGCTATCGTCGTCGGTCAATAGCCTAACTTGGTATTGAAGGGTGGCAAGCAAAATACAAGCATTGATTGATTCATTGGTACTGCCAATTACATATACAGTTTTTGTCATTGTTTTCTTCTTTTATCCCTATCTATCATTAGCTTGCAAAGGTTGTTTTAATGGTATTTAGCAACTGATTGGTTGAGCTATCAAATGGCTGCGCTTGTTGCGGCGATAATTCTTGCGTTGATACTAAGGCATCAAAGACGGCATTAGCCATCACTTTACCCACTTCAACCCCCCACTGGTCAAATGGGTTAATCTGCCAAATGACTGACATAACAAATACTTTGTGCTCATACAGCGCAATCAATGACCCTAACGTTCTTGGGGTCAGCTGTTTAAGTAGAATGGTCGTTGACGGCTGATTGCCGCGATAATGTTTGAATTTATCCATACCACTATTGCTGTCTTTGATGGCGGCATTGCCAAACGCCAGCACTTGGCTTTGCGCTAAGCAGTTGGCAAGCGAAAGTCCATGCTGCTCAAGCAAGTTTTTATTGATTGTTTGGGCATCTGCGTAGCGTTTGATTGGGGCAATAAAATCACAACTGACTGCCTGTGTGCCCTGATGGAGCAACTGATAAAACGCATGCTGAGCATTGGAGCCAATATCACCCCACAAAATCGGACAAGTACTGTAAGTCACTGCCTCACCTTGGCGATTAACAGATTTACCGTTACTCTCCATCTCAAGCTGGGTTAAGTAATTGGGGAAAAAAGATAACCGACCATCATAAGGTAACACCGTATGGGCGTTAATGTGTAAAAACGTACTGTTCCAAACACCGAGTAGCCCTAACAACACAGGCATGTTTTGAGCAAAATCGGCGGTAGCAAAATGCCGATCCATCGCATAGGCACCTGCTAGCAATTCATAAAAATTGTGCATGCCAATTTTTATGGCAATCGCCAGTCCAATCACCGACCACATGGAGAATCGACCCCCAACCCAATCCCAGAGCATTAATTGGTTATCGACATGAATACCCCATTCTGACATCTTATCGGCTTTGGTAGAAATCCCAATAAAATGACGACGCAAAATAGTGGCTTTGTTATCATGACTGGCTAACAACCATGACATCGCCGTCTTGGCATTGGACAGCGTATCAATGGTGGAAAATGATTTCGACGAGATAATAAACAGCGTGGTTTGCGGATTTAATACCTTGAGCAAACTATCGAGCTGGGTGCCATCCATATTGGAGACAAAATGTACACTGATAGGGGTATCTGTCCATTCTTTTAATGCCGTTGTTGCCATCACTGGCCCTAGATCTGAGCCGCCGACGCCGATATTCACGACATCGGTGATTGCCTGACCAGAATAACCACGCCAGACCCCATTACGAATCCGCTCCACCAACTTTTCCGCTTTTTGTAAGCTGGTATGCACTTGCTCAATGACATTGATACCTTCGACCCAAACTTGCTCACCTTGCGGCTGTCTTAACGCGGTATGCAGTGCAGGGCGATGCTCAGTATCGTTCACGATTTCGCCTGTCATCAGCCGATGGATTTCTTGCGCTAACTCACGCTCATTTGCCAGTGTGATTAAATTACTGAGCACAGCCGCATCAATTTTTTGTTTACTAAAATCCATGATCATGTCGCATGCGGCAACACGGTACTGTAAGCCGCGATTGGATTGTTGGCTAAACAATTGATTAAGCGTGGCCATACTATCTGCTTGAGTAGACAGTGTTTGCCATGTACGATTCGCACTTGTATCGGTTGACATTCGCCTATGACCCTATATTAATTTGCTGTATGTTGAAACGCTTCAATGCCCAATTGAGTGGCAAAGTAACCCACGGCTTGTAAGTAGCTATTCATGTCACCTGCATCAAAGCTGTTACCCACCATGCTAACCACATCTACCCCTTGCGTGCTAATAAGCGCATCAATGGCATCGGTCAACTGAATTTCCCCACCCACACTTGGCTGCGTGTTCGCTAGATAATCAAAAATAGCATTATTAAACACATAGCGTCCAACGACAGCCAAATTAGAAGGCGCGTCCTCAGCTTTGGGTTTTTCCACAAAACCCGTCACAGCAAACGACTGGTTTTGTTCAGACTTTGCTACCATTTGTGTGCTGGCTAGCTTGGCAATACCATATTTAGAAATATCACTTTCTTTCACTGGATCAACCAATATCTGTGAATGCTGCTGCTTGGCAAACTGCTGTAGCATGTAGGCTAAATTCTGCTGAGTATAGTCAGTGTTATAGGGGTTCAAAATCACATCGGGTAATAGTACAGCAAATGGCTCATCACCTACAATGGCACGGGCTTGCAACACAGCATGCCCTAATCCTAACGGTTTGCCTTGGCGCACACTGGTAACCGTGACCCCTGCAGGTAGCCAGTTTAAACTATCTGCTAGCGCTGCTTTACCTTTACCCCGTAACTGGGTATCTAGCTCGCTATTGATGTCAAAATAGTTTTCAATGGCAGTTTTTTGCGCATGATTGACCAAAACAATATTGGTTAAACCTGCGGCAATCGCTTCTTCAACGACATATTGAATGGCAGGCTTATTGCCAAGCGGTAGTAACTCTTTTGGCACTGCTTTTGATAGTGGTAACATACGCGTGCCAAACCCTGCCACAGGAATAACAGCGTGAGTGATTTTTTTCGACATAGTGACTCTCAATAAAACAAGTTGTTCAAATAGTTTATATCAAGCTTAACATATTTTTATGGCAAATATTTTATCTGCCCGAATATTTTAAACGCATTATTAAAATTGATTGAGGGTGTTTTTCTCACACCAGCGTTTGCTAACACCAGCGGATAATAAAAAAGCAGATAAACCAATGATTATCTGCTTTTGATTAGCCAAAATAGCGGATGATTACCAACCAGTGACTTCTTTTACTTTTTCACCGATTTTTGAAGGGTCACGGGTATAAGCAATACCAGCCTCTTCAAAGGCTTTGAATTTTTCTTCCGCTGTACCTTTACCACCTGAGATAATCGCACCGGCATGTCCCATACGTTTACCTTTTGGTGCTGTGACACCTGCGATATAACCAATAACGGGTTTAGTCACGTGGTCTTTGACATATGCAGCCGCTTCTTCTTCAGCCGTACCACCGATTTCACCGATTAATACAATCGCTTCGGTTTGTGGGTCGTCTTGAAGCAATTTCAATGCGTCGATTTGGTTCATACCTGGGATTGGGTCACCACCGATACCGATACAGGTTGATTGACCAAAGCCAAGTTTAGTGGTTTGGGCAACCGCTTCATAAGTCAATGTACCAGAACGTGAGATGATACCGACTTTACCTTCTTGGTGGATATGACCTGGCATGATACCGATTTTGCATTTACCTGGGCTGATGACGCCTGGACAGTTTGGACCTACCATACGGATGATTTCTTCGCCCTTGGCTTGTAGGTCAGCGTTGACGTTTTCTAAGTAACGTTTGGCTTTTAGCATATCTAGGGTAGGTACGCCTTCGGTGATGACCACAATCAATTTTACGCCAGAGTTAATCGCTTCAACGATTGAGTCCAATACAAATGGTGCTGGTACAAAGATAACAGAGGCATTGGCACCCGTTGCTGTTACTGCTTCATCCATGGTATCGAATACTGGACGATCAAGGTGGGTTGTACCGCCTTTACCTGGGGTAACACCACCAACGATGTTGGTACCATAAGCAATTGATTGCTCTGAGTGTAGAGTACCGTTTTTACCTGTGAAACCTTGCACTAATACTTTAGTGTCTTTTCCAACTAATACGCTCATTGTTTTTCCTTTTACTTTTTATGTTTGATGTAAACGATTAACCAGTAGGGCACATAGCCCTACTCGCTCATACCTATAATTTCTTAATTAGGCATTATTAACCGCATCAACAATTTTTTGACCGGCTTCAGAAAGACCTTCAGCAGGAATTAATTTAAGACCTGAATCACGTAGGATTTGCGCACCTTTTTCAGCGTTGTTACCTTCAAGACGCACAACCACAGGTACGGTGACGTTGACTTCTTTTACCGCTTCGATAATCGCTTCAGCAATCATGTCACAACGTACGATACCACCGAAAATATTGATGAGTACGCCTTGGACTGATTTGTCTTCAAGAATCAATTTAAACGCTTCAACCACACGTTCTTTGGTCGCACCGCCGCCTACGTCTAGGAAGTTAGCAGGTTGACCGCCATATAGTTTGATGATGTCCATGGTTGCCATCGCAAGACCGGCGCCATTCACCATACAGCCGATGTTACCTTCAAGCGCAACATAGTTTAGGTCAAATTCTGAGGCTTTTAATTCACGCTCATTTTCTTGTGATTTGTCACGTTGTTCAGCGACTTTTGGTAGGCGATAAAGGGCATTTGAGTCGATGCCGATTTTGGCGTCAACACAGGCTAATTCGCCAGATTTACGAACCGCTAATGGATTGATTTCAAACAACGCAAAGTCATTTTCCGTAAAGGCTTTATAAGCCCCTGTCATCAATTTGGCAAATTCGTTGATTTGTTTGTCTTTTAGACCCAGTTTGAAAGCGACTTCACGAGCTTGGCTAGGTTGTAAGCCCACCAGTGGGTCAACTTCTACTTTCAAGATTTTTTCTGGGGTTTCTTCGGCAACTTTTTCAATTTCAACACCGCCTTCAGTTGACGCCATAAATACCACACGACGGGCTGAACGGTCTACGACTGCACCTAAGTACAATTCAGTTGCGATTGGGTACATGTCTTCGGCGATAAGTACGCTGTTAACAGGTTGACCGTTGGCGTCAGTTTGGTAAGTTACCAAGTTTTTACCAATTAATTCTTCAGCAATTTGTTTGGCTTCTTCACGCGTTTTAGCGATTTTTACGCCGCCCGCTTTACCACGGCCACCGGCATGTACTTGGGCTTTAACAACCACGGCACCGGCGTTGCCCGCCATTTTGTCAAACGCTGCTGCGGCTTCGTCGCCATTTTTAGCGATGATACCTTCTTGTACGGGCAGTCCATAGCTTTTTAATAATTCTTTGGCTTGATACTCATGTAAATTCATGAATTTATCCTCTCGGTTTTGGTTTACATTGTTTTAAAATTATTTTTGAATATTGTGGTCAACAGTGAGCTAACATGTTTGATAATCTAGTTAGCTCACCTGCTTTATCCAAACTATTGACGCATAAACTAATTAGCCCATTTACTTGTAAACTAAGTTACTTGTGAGTCAAGTTACTTGTGAACTAAGTTATTTGCGCTTACGTTGAATCGCATGAATCGCACGACCATCCGCTGATAGCACCGCCTCGTGTACTGCTTCAGAAATGGTTGGGTGAGCAAACGTCATCAACTGCAAGTCTTCAATACTTGATACGAATTCCATCGCAATCATGCCTTGATGAACGATATCGCCTGCACCCGCTGATACGACATGCATACCCAATAAACGATCAGTTTTGGCATCGGCAACCACTTTGATGAAGCCTTGGCCTTCACCAGCAGCTAACGCACGGCCATTCGCAGCTAGGCTAAATTGACCTGTTTTGACTTCATGACCTTTCTCTTTGGCTTGTTCTTCAGTCAAGCCCACCCATGCAATTTCTGGGTGTGTGTAAATTACGCTAATAATGGTGTCATAATTGACTTGAACCTTTTCACCATGAATACGTTCAACTGCCATCATGCCTTCTTCCATCGCTTTGTGCGCTAGCATTGGACCACGCACCAAGTCACCGATTGCATATACGCCATCAAGGTTGGTTTGACAGAAGTCATTTACCGCTACCAAACCACGTTCAGTAAGCTCTACCCCTGAATTTTCGCCAAGTAAGTTTTCTTTATAAGCACGGCGACCCACACAAACGATGAGTTTATCGAAGGTTTCCTGTCCTGCTTGACCTTTAGCATCAAACGATACAAGTACCTTACCGTTTTCTACTTGAGCCTGAGTAACTTTGGTATCAATACGGATATCCATGCCTTGGGCTTTTAGTAGTTTTGCCGCTTCTTTGCTCACGGCTTTGTCCGCCGCTGCTAAAAATTCTGGCATGGCTTCAAATACCACAACTTCACTACCTAAACGACGCCATACCGAACCCAGTTCAAGACCGATTACACCACCACCAATGACGCCTAGACGCGCAGGCACTTCGGTAAAGTCTAACGCACCGGTTGAATCAACGATATATTCGTTATCAATCGGGGCAACAGGGATATCAATAGGCACAGAACCAGAGGCCAAAATCACATTTTTAGCGGTAATAGTGGTAGGCGCAGAACCATCTAATGGAGTAAATTCAACTTGTTTATCCGCACCTTTACCATCAAGTAATTTACCTGTACCTTGTAGCCAATCAGCACCGTTACCCTTTAACAATGCAGCCACACCACCGGTTAATTGTTTAACGATAGCGTCTTTACGACTTAACATTTTGCTGATGTCAATCGCCACTTCACCTGTGGTGATACCGTGGTCGGCTAAATCATGTTTTGTTGCTTCATAGCGATGTGAGCTGTCTAGTAATGCTTTTGAAGGAATACAACCGACGTTCAAACAGGTACCGCCTAACGCTGGCTCACCTTTATTAATACGTTTTTCGATACAAGCCACGCTCATACCTAATTGGCCTGCACGGATAGCTGCTTCATAACCACCAGGGCCACCACCGATAATTACCAAATCATAGCTTTCTTTCATAATCTTCACCAAAAATTTGAATTGTTATTGTTAAAGTTGTTAAACAAAAAAGCCTGTATCAACCTTTGCCAATACAGGCTTTTTTTATTATAAATCGAGAAGTAGCATCGCTGGATTTTCAACCAATTCTTTGATCGTGACCAAGAATTGTACCGCTTCTTTACCATCAATTAAACGGTGGTCATACGACAATGCCAAGTACATCATAGGTAGAATTACCACTTCGCCATTAACCGCCATTGGGCGTTCTTTAGTCGCGTGCATACCCAAAATCGCTGTTTGTGGTGGATTGATGATTGGGGTTGACATCAATGAGCCAAATACACCACCATTGGTAATGGTGAAGGTACCACCCGTCATGTCTTCAATGCCTAATTTACCTTCACGCGCTTTTGATGCATAGTTACCAATCGCACGTTCGATATCTGCCATACCCATTTGGTCAGTGTCACGTAATACCGGCACCACAAGACCACGGTCGCTCGATACCGCAACACCCACATCATAATAACCATGATAAACGATATCGCTACCATCAATAGAGGCATTTACTGCTGGGAAACGTTTTAACGCTTCAGTGGCGGCTTTTACAAACAATGACATAAAGCCTAGTTTCACACCGTGACGTTTTTCAAAACGCTCTTTAAACTCACCACGTAAGTCCATGATAGGTTTCATGTTCACTTCGTTAAACGTCGTCAACATTGCAGTTTCTTGGGTAGCGGCTAACAGACGCTCAGCAACACGGGCGCGTAAACGTGTCATTGGCACACGTTTGTCTGCACGTTGACCGACTGCATTGGCAACCACTTGACCGTTGTCTGCTTTAATTGCATTGTTGGCTTTTAAGGTTGGGTTTGCCATGTCTTCTTTGGTCACACGACCGCCACGACCTGAACCTTCAACGTCTGCAGGATTGACGCCTGTGGTATTCGCGGCTTTACGAACCGCTGGACTTTGGTCTTTATAATCTGCTTCAGCAGTCGCTTGAGCGGTAGGCGCTTGTTGTGCAGCTGCAGGCGCGGCTTCAGCTTGGGCAGCCGGTGCTTGGGTTTCAGCAGGTTGGCTGGCTGGTGCAGCCGCGGTTGCGCCTTCAGTCAGCTCACCGATGACTTCAGCAGAAAGCACTGTGTCATCAACTTGTTTGAGAATTTTGCTAAGCACGCCGTCAGCTTGTGCCACCACTTCCATCACAACTTTATCGGTTTCGATTTCACACAATACAGCGTCACGGCTTACTTGATCGCCTTCATTAAAATTCCAAGCAACAATTGTACCGTCAGCAACGGATTCTGGGAAAACGGGGACTTTAATCTCACTCATGGAAAACTCCTAGTTAATTTCACATTCTTTCATTTTTAATGGGTTAAATTCATTGTTGTCTTAGCACTCGGCGCAATTGCCTATACCAAAAACCAAGAAGGATTAGTACGCATCTATTAAGTACTAATCCTTTAAAACGCTTAGTCAGTCGCTTGTTTTTCTGCGATTTCCGCTTTAGCTTCTAGCTTATCTTCGGTTGAATCTTCATTCTTTGGCAAACCCAATGCTTCGTTGATAACTTTTTGTTGTTGGGCAACGTGCATTTGCATCGAACCTGCAGCAGGTGCGGCCGATGAAGGGCGAGCCACTGGCTCAAGCAAGTAGGCTTTGGTGGGACGAGTCGCTGGTTTTGGCGGTGCAATCAAACGGAATAAGTGCGGTGCTAGATAGTACCAAGCACCTTGGTTACGTGGCTCTTCTTGTGTCCAAACAATACCTTCAAGGTTTGGATATTTTGCCACTTCTTCCAAAATACGTGCTTCAGGTAATGGATAAAGCTGCTCGATACGCACAATCGCCACATGGTTCAGACCCAATTCACGACGTTTTTCAAGCAAGTCATAATATACTTTACCGCCACACAACACTAAACGCGTCACTTGGTTATTATCAAGTTGGTCAATCTCTGGAATCACGGTTTGGAACTGACCTTGCGCAAGCTCTTCAAGCGTTGACACCGCCAATTTATGACGTAGCAGTGATTTTGGTGACATCACAATCAGCGGTTTACGCGCTGGGCGAACCACTTGTCGACGCAGGGCATGGAAAATCTGTGCCGGAGTTGTGGGCGTAATTACTTGCATATTATCTTCAGCACATAGCTGCAAAAAACGCTCTAGGCGCGCTGATGAGTGCTCAGGACCTTGACCTTCATAGCCGTGTGGTAACAGCATGGTCAAACCACAAAGACGTTGCCATTTGGTTTCACCTGAAGAAATAAATTGGTCAATGACCACTTGTGCGCCATTGGCAAAGTCACCAAACTGCGCTTCCCAAATCACTAGCGCATTGGGTACTGTCGTTGCGTAACCATATTCAAACGCCAATACCGCTTCTTCTGACAACAATGAGTTAAAGGTGTCAAAGCGTGCTTGGTTAGGGCTCAGGTTAGCAAGCGGGACATACATACTGCCGTCTTTCATGTTGAACAGTTCTGCATGGCGATGCGAGAAAGTACCACGTCCCACATCTTCACCCGTGATACGCACAGGGTAGCCTTCTTCGACCAGTGACGCATAAGCCAAGGTTTCTGCCGCGCCCCAGTTCAATGGCTCTTGACCGGTTTGCATGGCTTTGCGCTGCTCAACCACTTTTTGCACTTGGCGTTGTAGCTCATAGCCTTCTGGCATTTGCGCCATTTTCTCACCATACGCTTTTAATTGATTGATATCAACGCCCGTATCCCAATTGTCTTCAAGCTTATGACCAATATAAGGTGTCCAATCTACATACAGCGTTTTATTTGGCTCACGCACGAGTGCGCTAGCAACATATTCGCCTTTATCGAGCGACTCACGGTAGTCATCTTCAAAAGCCACACTTTCAGCTTTGCTAATAATGCCTTCGGCAACTAATTTATTGGCAAATAGCTCACGAGTACTTGGCAGTTTTTTGATGACCGAATACATAAGTGGCTGAGTGGCGGAAGGCTCATCCGCTTCATTGTGACCGTTACGACGGTAACAGTACATATCAATCACGATATCTTTATGGAAAGTTTGGCGATAGTCGTGGGCAAGCTGCGCCATAAATACTACCGCTTCTGGATCGTCACCGTTTACATGAAAAATCGGTGCGTGTACCATTTTAGCAATATCGGTACAGTATTCAGTTGAACGCGCATCTTCTAAGCGGCTGGTGGTAAAACCGACTTGGTTATTGATAATAATATGCAGCGTACCACCTGTTGAGTAGGCACGGGTTTGTGACATTTGGAAAGTTTCTTGGTTGACACCTTGACCGGCGAACGCAGCGTCACCGTGTACCACGATTGGCAAAACGGCATCACCGGTTTTATCTTGACGGCGTACTTGGCGGGCACGCACTGAACCAATCAATACAGGCGATACAATCTCAAGATGCGAGGGGTTAAATGCCAAGGCTAAGTGTGCTTCGCCGCCCGGTGTCATTACGTTGGATGAATAACCATTGTGGTATTTTACGTCACCTGAACCCACGGTCGGTTGTTTTTTACCATCAAACTCATCAAACAAATCTTTGGGGTTTTTACCCAAAATATTCACTAATAAGTTTAAACGTCCACGGTGCGCCATACCGATAACCATTTCTTTGGTACCGTTTTCACCCGCACGCTGAATTATCTCATTGACCATTGGGATAAAGCTCTCGCCACCCTCAAGACCAAAACGTTTCACACCGGTATATTTACGCGCTAAGTATTTTTCTAATCCTTCCGCTGCTGTCAAACGCTCAAGGATAGATTTACGTTTTTCATTGTCAAATTTGACATAGCCAAGATTTTGCTCTAGGTATTTTTCAATCCAGCGTTTTTCTTTGGCAGTGGTCACATGGAAATATTCTGCACCAATGCTGCTACAATAAACTCGCTCTAACACTTGGATAATTTCACGCAGTGTGGCTTTGTCTTTACCGATATTTAGGTCGCTGACAGGGTAGACAGTGTCTAAATCCGCTTCAGAAAGACCATAGTAAGCTAAAGTCAATTCTTCAACTTCTGGACGTGGCATCAGTCCTAAAGGATCTAGATTAGCAATACGATGACCACGACGGCGGTAACTGGTAATCAGTTTTTGCACGCCCATTTGGTTGTCCGCAAATTCGCGAATTTCAGAAGGGCTGACAGCGCCTACCGCTGATTGACCAGTAACTTTGTGGGCAGTGGTATTGCGAGCTAATAGCAAAAATTGGTCTTGGATAGTATGGTGAAGGGCGTTTTTATCATCATCTTTGGCAAACTGCGCAAAGTAAGGAATGTATTTTTCATCAACGCTTTGTGGATCTTGAAGATACTGTTCATAGAGTGATTCAAGATAGACTGCGTTATCTGCTGACAGTTCGGTAAACTGAGCAGATGAGACAGAAGTTTGGTTTTGGTTAGCCATGATTCTTTCTACTGTAGTATTTAAAGGTGGAAATAAAAATTTTAGGGAATAGCCTAGCATTTTTATAATTAACAAAAAATTTTGTTAAGGTAATAGTTACCATTCATTTACTAAATATAGCAACTCACGCCGCTTGGCGTGTGGAGAAATAGCTATCAAATGGTAGTAAAAGAAGAGTAATGTGAAAGTTAGTTTTCTCCTTCCTTAGAAAACCTAAATGAATATTCCCTATAGATACCTATCGTATATTATACAAAATTCATGATAATTTATCTCATTCATTAGGCTGAAAAGGTATAAAAAATATTATGATATTGGGATATGATTTATTACTTTAATTAATAGATAGCCAATTACTATGAATTTATCACATCCCAATAAAAAAAGCCCTGTCGATACAGAGCTTTTTTGTCACCAAACTGTGGTACTAACCTGCTTGGTCTAACAGCATGTTACGTAAGTGACCAATCGCTTTGTTAGGATTCAAGCCTTTTGGACAAACCGACACACAGTTCATGATACCACGGCAACGGAACAAGCTAAATGGGTCGTCTAAACGTGCTAAACGCTCCTGTGTGCTAGTATCACGGCTATCTGCCACAAAGCGGTAGCCATTCAACAAGGCTGATGGACCTAAGAACTTATCTGGGTTCCACCAGAATGATGGACAGCTGGTTGAACAACACGCACATAAAATACATTCATATAGACCGTTTAACTTTTCGCGGTCTTCAGGTGATTGTAGACGTTCAGTCGGTGGTGCTGGCTGGTCATTGATCAAGTAAGGATGAACTTTTTCATATTGCTCATAGAATTGGTTCATATCTACCACTAAGTCGCGCACCACAGGTAAACCAGGTAGCGGGCGTAAAGTAATTTTTTGTGGTAGCGTGTTCATGTTAATAAGACATGATAGACCGTTTTTACCATTGATGTTCATACCGTCAGAGCCACAAATACCTTCGCGACACGAACGGCGGAAACTGATGGTTTCGTCCATTTTTTTCAAACGGACAAGTACGTCTAATAACATACGGTCAGAGTCTAAAAGCTCAATTTGGTATGTCTGCATACGGGGTGCTGCGTCTTTATCTGGATCGTAGCGGAAAATCTCGATGGTGCGAGTACCTCTGCTCATAATGCTAAACTCCACACGTTTATGATATTGGTTGATAGGGTCTTCACAATAGTTTGCAAAGACCAAAAAAATATTAATTAGAATGTACGCACTTTTGGCTCAACATAGTCTACAGTCAGTGGGCTCTTACGAACAGGTTTATAGATAACACGGTTACCTTCAGAGAACCAAAGGGTATGTTTCATCCATTCATGGTCATTACGACCAAGCGGGGCATACGCATCATCTGCCGCACGTTCGTAGTCAACGACGGTGTGCGCGCCACGACATTCTTGACGCAGGGAAGCTGAAATCATTGTCGCTTTGGCAACTTCATAGAGATTCGCCACTTCAAGCGCTTCAATACGTGCGGTATTAAACACTTGCGATTTATCAGCTAGGTGAAGACTATTGACCTGGCTTTCAAGTGCCAAGATTTTTTTTACGCCTTCATTCATTGACGCTTGGGTACGGAATACACCTGCATGTTGCTGCATGGTACGGCGGATTTCATCAGCCACATCTTGCGCATTTAGCCCTTGAGTAGATTGCTGTAACACATTCAAACGCGCCAAGGTTTTGTCAAGAACACGCGGTGATAAGGGCTCATAGTCATGACGGTCAGCGGCGTGGAACTCATCAATGATATGTTGACCCGCTGCACGACCAAATACTACCAAGTCAAGTAATGAGTTAGTACCTAGACGGTTGGCGCCGTGAACGGATACACATGAACATTCACCAATCGCATATAAGCCTTTCACGATTTTTTGCTCGGCGTATAAACCTTCCGCATCCGTACCTGCCTCAAGATCTGGCATGACAACCTGACCATGAATATTGGTTGGGATACCGCCCATTTGGTAATGGATAGTCGGTACAACTGGGATTGGCTCTTTGGTAATGTCAACGTTCGCGAAGTTTTTACCAATTTCATAAACCGATGGTAAACGCTTCATGATGGTATCCACACCTAAGTGCGTCATATCAAGTACCACATAATCACCCTGTGGACCACAACCACGGCCTTCTTTGATCTCTTGGTCCATTGAGCGTGATACAAAGTCACGCGGTGCCAAGTCTTTTAGGGTTGGCGCATAACGCTCCATAAAGGCTTCGCCATCTTTATTACGAAGTAACGCACCTTCACCACGACAACCTTCGGTCAATAATACGCCCGCACCTGCAACGCCTGTTGGGTGAAATTGCCAAAATTCCATATCTTGGAGTGGAATACCGGCACGCACTGCCATACCTAGGCCGTCACCGGTGTTAATAAAGGCATTAGTAGACGCAGCGAAAATACGACCTGCACCACCCGTTGCTAGGACAGTTGTTTTCGCTTGAAATACCGCGACACGACCTGTTTCTTGCTCTAGTGCGATAACACCGTTAATGTCGCCCTTGCTATCTTTGACCAAATCTAGCGCAATCCACTCAATAAAAAACTCTGTGCCTTGCTCAAGATTTTTTTGATACAAGGTATGCAATAACGCATGACCTGTACGGTCAGCTGCCGCACACGCACGTTGCACCGCTTTTTCACCGTAGTTGGCAGTATGACCGCCAAATGGACGCTGATAAATCGTACCGTCCGCGTTACGGTCAAATGGCATACCCATATGCTCAAGTTCATATACCACTTTTGGTGCTTCACGGCACATATACTCGATGGCGTCTTGGTCACCTAACCAGTCAGACCCTTTGATGGTGTCATAAAAGTGAAAATGCCAGTTATCATCACTCATGTTACCCAAACTTGCGCCAATTCCACCTTGTGCAGCAACCGTGTGAGAACGCGTTGGGAACACTTTGGTTAATACCGCAACATTCATACCGCCACGCGCCAATTGTAGCGACGCACGCATACCAGAGCCACCGCCGCCAACGATAACCGCATCGAAGGTTAAGGTTTGAATATTGCTAATGGTGTTGTCTTGTTTTGTTGCCATTGCTTTAATTTCCTAAATGATGGTTCGATTTTATCCACATAAATGCTTAAAAAGCGATGAAGTTAAAATCGATAAATACGTTAACAAAATTTATCTAACAGGATGTTTAGAAGAAAATCATCACGCCCCAAAATAAATAAACCAAGACTGCAAGAATCATGGCAGATTGCAGCACAAAACGTAAACCATTTGACTTAACGTAGTCTGTTAATACAGTCCACATCCCTACCCACGCATGACCCACTAATGCTAGTATCATCAATAGCGTAAATAAGCGCATCGGTAGGCTTAGCATAAAGCCTTGCCATAATTCAAACGTTGGTTGGTGGGTTAAGAACCACCCCAACATTACCAATGAATAAACTGCCAATACAACCGCACTAATACGTTGTACCACCCAATCGCGAGAGCCTGAGCCTGTTAAACCTGTTGCACTTTTCATTAGAACATCACCCATACAAATGAACCCACAACCCAAAGGGCTGCAAGTACAAAGCCAATGAATGTCGCAGTGCGACCACTGTTTAATTCTTCATTCATGCCCATGTCGGCAAATAAATGTTTGAAACCCATCACAAAATGGTAGCCTAATGCAGCCACAAAGATCCAAGCCAAAAACTTCACCAAGGGGCTCGTAAAAATATCTGCAAAGCCTTCAGCACTGGCAAGCGACGTTTGAAAAATCCATAACATCACAGGAATTAGGAGAAATAGCACCACACCAGAAACACGGTGGGTAATTGAAGCCAAAGCAATTGGGTTTTTTGAATTAACATTAATTACTTGGCTTAAAGGAAGGTCAATCGGTCGGTTGCTTTTCACAGCGGGCATCCTTTATTCGCAGTTATAACTTACCTGTGTTATTGCTATGCCAATATCCAAAATATCAAGCACGAACTTCAAATCACTTGCAGGGTTTGATGAATCACATAGCCTGTCAAAAAACAGGTAAATCGAAGATAAGGAATAGCTAGCGTACTTTGGATTATTCACAGAATAGATAGTTATTAGCCGCGAATCTAATCGTATCTCACAATTAAAAACTAATAAATTACAAACTAATAATCGACAAAAAGCCACACACAATTTACTTTTTAATTTTGTTAAATCACAAAGCTAAAAAGTAAATTATGTTTAGCAAATATTAATAATACAAAGCTAGCCACCAGTAAAATTTTTATAATTATAAGAGTCTTTGATTACAAATACAAACAAAAACAGAAAAAAAACCATCTTTTATCAAACCACTGTAGCGCACTATTAAAATTCAGAAATAATTTGATAAGATTCAGCGTTTTGCCACCCACTCTTCTAGATAGTTAACCGTATCAAGGGTTGATAGAATGTCAGTAGCAGAGAGCATAGTTTTAGCTAACTCCTGTTAATTATAACTAACTGTTTGTACGCGTAAGGCGTAAATTTACTTTCATTTTTGGCAAAAATGCTGTTAATATAGATATGTTTTAGTTTTGGGTTTTCGCTATTTTTTCGCTATTAAAGTCGCCCTGCACGTCTCTGTGTGGCGGGGCAGTCACCTATCCTTGTCATTGCGCCAATGCATTTGAGCAAGTATAGGTCTTCTTTTTTTTACACGTCTGAGAGGATTTTATGTCAGAGAAAGACAATATTGCAACCTTGCACGTCAATGGCCAGGACTATGAGCTTCCTATCATTGAAGGAACATTAGGCGATCCTGTACTCGATATTAAGGCCGTACCCCAAGCTGGTTTTTGGACATACGATCCAGGTTTCATGTCAACCGCTTCCACTGAATCAAAAATCACCTTCATTGATGGTGACAAAGGTATCTTATTACACCGTGGTTACCCAATTGACCAATTAGCTGATAAAGCAGAATACTTAGAAGTTGCGTATGCACTCATTCATGGTGAACTACCCAATGCTGAGCAAAAAGCTGACTTCTACGAAAAAGTTCGTAAACATTCAATGGTGAATGACCAATTACGTCGTTTCTTTGAAGGTTTCCGCCGTGACGCTCATCCGATGGCGATTATGGTTGGTGTGATGGGTGCATTATCTGCGTTCTACCACAACAATCTTGATGTCAGCAAACAAGACCATCGTGAAATCACCGCGATTCGCTTGATTGCAAAAGTCCCTACCATCGCCGCCATGTGCTACAAATACAGCAATGGTCAGCCATTCATGTATCCGCGTAATGATTTAAACTACGCTGAAAACTTCTTACACATGATGTTTGCAACCCCAGCGGATGTCAACTATCAAGTCAATCCAATCCTGGCAAAAGCGATGGATAAAATCTTTACCTTACATGCTGACCACGAACAAAATGCCTCGACCTCAACTGTACGTCTAGCAGGCTCTACGGGCGCTAACCCATACGCTTGTATTGCGGCAGGTATTGCGGCTCTTTGGGGACCTGCACACGGTGGCGCCAACGAAGCTGTACTTAAAATGCTTGATGAAATCGGCAGCGTAGACAACGTTGACGAATTCATGGAAAAAGTCAAACGTAAAGAAGTGAAATTAATGGGCTTTGGTCACCGTGTTTATAAAAACTTTGACCCACGCGCCAAAGTGATGAAAGAAACTTGTGACGAAGTATTGGGCGAGCTTGGTATCAAAGATCCACAACTTGAACTTGCAATGAAGCTTGAACAAATCGCCTTGAATGACCCGTACTTTAAAGAGCGTAACCTATATCCAAATGTTGACTTCTACTCAGGTATCATCCTAAAAGCCATCGGTATTCCAACCTCTATGTTTACCGTAATCTTTGCTTTAGCACGTACTTCTGGTTGGATCAGCCACTGGTTAGAAATGCACTCTGCACCTTACAAAATCGGTCGTCCACGTCAGTTATATACTGGCTATACCCAGCGTGATTTTGTGGCTGTTGAAGACCGCGATTAAGCCAATACGTTAAACCAAAAAACCCAGTGTTACACTGGGTTTTTTATTGAGTAAAATTTAATAATAATTTAATAATAAAAAAGGACCTCTTATGACGCCCTTTCTTGAATTACCCTTTCTTTAATCAAGTGTCACTTGAATTAAGTATCACTTGCCAATCTCTTCACCTTACTTATAAAACGCATTGGCAGTATAAGTATGGTCGGTCTCATCAATCACTTGGGTTAATTCTGGTATTTGCTGTTTAAGCGAAACTTCAACCCCTTGTTTTAGCGTCATATCAACTGCAGAGCAGCCTTGACAGCCACCACCAAATTTGAGCACTGCGGTGATACCAACCCCTTCTTCATGTACCAAATCCACCAATTGCACGTTACCCCCATGCGACGCTAGATTTGGATTGATTTCTGAAGACAACACGTAATTGATACGTTCCTCTAGGCTCGCATTTTCACCCAGTTTTGGCACTTTTGAGTTAGGCGCACGGAATGTCAATTGACCGCCAAAACGGTCCTTATTGTAATCAATCACCGCATCTTCAAGATAAGGAATAGACGGGGTGTCTATATAAGCGGTGAATGTCTCATAATCCAATTTTAAATCATCAGGATTGTGTTCATTTGGCTGGCTATATGACATACAGCATTCTGCTCGCGGCGTGCCTGGATGTTCAACAAAAATACGTACGCCGATGCCGTCAGTATTTTGTTTTGCCAACAACTCAGTCAGATAACCTTGCGCTGAATCGGTAATTTTGATATTTGTGGTTTTTTCTGTATCGCTCATATGTCACCCTAGCTTGTCATCAATTTTTACCCATATTTTAGCATAAACTTGAGTAATTTACTCGGATTTTATTGGGGGTGGTTTTTTGGCTTATCAAGGGTCGTCACAATATTTTTTAGGTAAGCTAAAACTTCAATCTAGTCCTTATCTTTAACCAAAAATAACTTGGCATTGGTTGAAAGTTTAGGCAAGATAGTTAAAAAAACATGCTTTATCACCGAACTTTATCACCAAAACGCTATTGGATAGACCGAGGGCGTTATCATTCGCAAGGAGTTTGCGTCATGCCAAATAACACGACTGACACTATCACGGTTACTAAAAACGACTTTAACGAGGATAAAGGGCGTTTTAGCACACCCAAAAATAAAAAAGGTTATCAATATGATTATTTGGTATTTATCGGGCGTTTTCAGCCGTTTCATTTAGGTCATAAATCGGTTGTCGATGAAGCATTAAAGCTTGCTGAAAATGTGATTATGCTAATCGGCTCTGCCAATTTACCAAGTAGTATCCGCAATAGCTTTAGTGTCGAAGCACGTAGCCAAATGATTTTGGGCGCCTTTGACAAAAAAGATGCCAAACGTATTCATTGTGTCGGTTTGGATGATGCTTTATACAATGATACAAAATGGCTTCAATATGTGCAGCAGTGCGTCAAGTCGGTTACCGGCGATTTAAACGCCAATATTGGTCTAATTGGGCATTCAAAAGACAGCTCATCATATTACTTGTCACTTTTTCCAAATTGGCAGTCGGTGGCTGTGCCCAATTTTCATGAGTTGTCTGCCACGCCAATTCGCGAAGGCTTTTTGCTGGGTGCCGATCCGTTAACCGATACGGTACCGCAATCGACAACCGATGTCATGAAGGCATTTAAAAAGACCGAAGCATATAAACGCTTACACGAAGAGGCTGGCTTCATTGATAAATACAAAAAACAATGGGAATCAAGCCCCTACCCACCCACCTTTATGACGGTTGATGCGGTGGTCATTCAATCAGGACACATCTTATTGGTGGAGCGTCGTGGTATGCCAGGTCAAGGACTATGGGCATTGCCTGGTGGCTTTATTGACCCTAAAGAGACACTATTTGACGCCTGTATTCGTGAGCTACGTGAAGAGACTCGGTTAAAAGTGCCTGAAGCGGTTCTGCGCGGTTCGCGCCATAGTCAACATACCTTTGATGACCCGTATCGCTCAGCTCGTGGTCGCACCATCACCCAAGCGTTTTACTTTGTGCTCAAAAACGACCCCAAAGGCTTACCATCGGTGAAAGGTGGCGATGATGCCAAAAAAGCGTTTTGGCTACCCTTGGCTGAATTAAAAGCCGATAAACTGTTTGAAGACCATTATGCCATTATTTGTAAAATGGTCGGTCTCTGATTTTTTCCTGCCAAACTGATAGACGGTTTGGTTTTAACCTGCGCAAGCAATCACCAGAGGAGTTCTGTGATGTTTAGTCAAAATTTTGACAATTTTATTTTAAATACCGATAGCTATAAGACGTCGCATTGGCTGCAATACCCGCCAAATACCGAGTACGTATCTAGCTATATTGAAGCGCGTGGCGGCAATAGCAACTTTGAAAATGTGCTATTTTTTGGTCTACAAGCTTTTTTAAAACAGTATCTTACCAAACCCATTACCGACGCTGATATAGACGAAGCCAAAGTGCTACTTGCTGCTCATGGCGTACCGTTTAATGAAGCAGGCTGGCGACAATTAGTCGCCAAACATGGCGGTCTATTACCGCTTCGCATTCAAGCGATACCAGAAGGCATGGTGGTACCAACGGGTCAAGTATTGTGTCAGGTGGTGAATACTGACCCTGAGTTTTACTGGTTGACGAGCTATATCGAGACCACCCTATTACGCGCTATTTGGTATCCTAGCACTGTGGCAAGCCTTTCTTATTATTGTAAACAAATCATCAAAGCAGGCTTGGAAAAATCGGCTGATAACTTAAATAATCTACCGTTTAAATTGCATGATTTTGGCGCCCGTGGGGTGTCTAGCCTTGAATCAGCTGCGCTTGGCGCGCTTGCCCACTTGGTTAACTTTTCCGGTACGGATACTTTAAGTGCGATTGTGGCTGCCAATCGTTGGTATGGTATGCAAAATGACATGACGGCTTTTTCCATTCCCGCAGCAGAGCATAGCACCATGACCACTTGGGGTCGTGAGCATGAAGCGGATGCCTATGGCAATATGATTGCCAAATTTGGCGGTGAAGGTAAAACCTTTGCGGTAGTGAGTGATAGCTACGACTTATGGAATGCCATCGATAATATCTGGGGCGGTGAGCTAAAAGAAAAAGTGGCGCAAACAGGGGGCACGTTAGTCATTCGCCCTGACAGTGGCGATCCGATTAAAGTGGTGCGTGAAGCCCTGCAGCGCCTTGCAGCAAAATTTGGCACTACCACCAACTCAAAAGGCTATAAGCTACTACCTAGCTATGTGCGACTCATCCAAGGTGATGGTATAAATCCCACCAGCATGAGTAAAATTATTGATGCGGTGATTAAAGCCGGATTTAGTAGTGATAATATCACCTTTGGAATGGGTGGCGGACTACTGCAACAAGTCAACCGCGATACCTTGAATTTTGCCATGAAGACCAGCAGCGCACGGGTGGACGGTTTTTGGCGAGACGTGTATAAAGACCCGATTACCAGTGTGAGCAAACGCAGCAAACGCGGGCGTTTAGCCTTGGTCAAACGTCAGGGTAGTTATATGACGCTGCGTGAAGATGAGCTTGCTGAGCAAAATAATTTGTTGCAGGATGTATTTTTGAACGGTGATTTACTAGTTGATGATACACTGACCGCGATTCGTCAACGCTCATCGGTAAAATCATAATTTAACTTGTCGCAATCTTAACAGCCGTCTTAATCAGACGGCTTTTTATCGTTAAAGCTAATTAACCCCTGCCATTGCCAAATATTTTTGGTGCAACTGTTCAAGTTTTAAATACAAATCGTCTAAGCTACCATTGTTGTCGACAATGTCATCAGCTTGCCTGAGCCTGTCATGACGCGACAGTTGATTTGCCATGATATTTTGAATACGTTCAGGTGTTTGACCATCGCGTTGACTGGCGCGCTCAATCTGCAAGGATTCATGACTATCAACCACCAATATTCGATCACACAGATTGGCTAACCCTGCTTCAGAGGCTTCTAACAGTAAGGGTGCTACCAAAATTACATAGGGTGACTGTGCAGTTGCTAGTAATTCTTTGGCACGGCTGCGAATGGCAGGATGGGTAATTTGTTCCAAATCCATTAACGCTTGCGCACTGCCAAATACATGCTCTCGCATGGCACGACGATTAAGCTCACCTGCCTCATCAATCACCCAGTCACCAAATTTGGCGACAATTTTTTTTAGCGTTGGCGAATCTTTGGCAACGACTTCACGTGCCAATACATCGGCATCAATAATAACAATTCCATGCGCATCGAACCAACGGCTCACTTGTGATTTGCCGCTACCGATACCACCTGTAAGCCCCACTACCAACATCGCCACCCCTCCTTGATTCACGGATAATTGACCCATAAATGACTTCATGACATTTTGCCTAGATACCACGACATTATTGGTTGCCCATACAAAAGTGCTATCATGCCGGCAATCGCGATATAGGGTCCAAAAGCAAAAGGTTTGCTTTCACCTGAGCGCTTCATCAGCATCACACCCACAACCGAGCCGACAAACGCAGATAAAAGCACAATTAAGGGTAGCATCAAAGGCCCTAGCCAAGCCCCCAAAGCTGCTAATAATTTAAAATCGCCATGTCCCATCCCGTGCTTGCCCGTAATCAGCAAAAACAGTTGGTAGACAATCCACAAGCATAAAAACCCAAATACATAGCCAAAAATAGCCGCTGTGGGGCTAATAAATAAGCCAAAGGCATTGACGAATAAGCCTAATCCCGCTAATGGCAATGTCAATCGGTCAGGCAACAATTGGGTATCAAAATCAATGCCTGTCAAAGCCACTAATGTCCATGTGAGTGCCAATCCTGCCAGCGCTTGCCAAGTAACACCAAATTTCATCACCACCAGCATAGACAAAATAGCAGTGATGATTTCTACAAGCGGATAGCGATAACTAATGGCGTTATGACACTGACTACATTTCCCTTTTAGCATTAGCCAGCTAACAACAGGCATATTTTCAAACCAACGTATTGAATGCCCACAATGCGGGCAACGAGAAGCAGGACTGCTTAAGGTAATGGATTCATGATTGTCAATAACGGTTTCTGGATGGAGCAATAGCTGGCATTCGTTCTTCCACTGCTGCTCCATCATTAAAGGCGTTCGATAAATCACCACATTTAAAAAACTGCCCACGCATAATCCCAATAAAGCTACGATAATCAACGTCAGCCATTGCGACTGTTGTAATAACGATACAAAATCTGAAAAAATCCCCATCGTATCTAGCCCACCACCGAGCCCATTTGGAAGATTGGTAGATACATGGCAATCACCAGACCCCCTACCAGTACCCCCAAAACCGCCATAATCATCGGTTCCATCAGGCTTGTTAACCCATCTACGGCGTTATCTACTTCGTTTTCATAATAAGTCGCGACTTTATCAAGCATCTCCTCTAGACTACCTGACTCCTCACCAATACCGACCATTTGGATAGCCATACTCGGAAAAAGATTGGTAGAACGCATCGAAAACTGCAGCTGTTGACCCGTCGCAACATCGCCTTTAATTTTTTGCGTGGCATTATAAAACACCACATTGTTGGTTGCCCCAGCGGTTGAATCTAACGCATCAATCAGCGGCACACCTGCTGCAAAAGTGGTAGATAAAGTGCGGGAAAAACGGGCAACCACCGCTTGATAAGCAATATTGCCAAAGATTGGTAATTTTAAGGTAAGTCGGTCTAAAAAATCATTAAAGGGCTTGCTACGTTTTTTAGCTTCAGAAAAGCCAACAACAGCGCCTGCAATGCTAAATAGCAATAACCACCACCATTTTTGCATCCACTCCGACATATTGACTACCATTCGGGTAAATGCGGGTAACTCTGCGCCAAATGAATTGAATAAATCAGCAAACACCGGTACTACTTTGACCAGCAAAATAATGGTAACGATAATCGCAACCACAATAACCGCAATCGGGTATTTCAAAGCTTTTTTAATTTTTGCTTTTAGTAGCTCGCTTTTTTCTTTATACGTCGCGACACGCTCAAGCATGGTTTCAAGCGCACCTGATTGCTCACCTGCCTCTACTAATGAACAAAACAAGTCATCAAAATATCTGGGATGTTTGCGCAGCGCTGCAGCAAAGGTGCTGCCTGATTCCACTTCTGACTTGACACTAAGCACCAACTCTTTCATTGAGGGGTTATCGAGCGCATCTGCAACGATTTCAAACGACTGTGTAAGGGGTACACCTGCTTTCATCATCGTAGCCAACTGACGCACAAAGATAGCAATATCAATTGGCTTGATGCTTTTTTTCATTTGAAAAATGGGCTTAGGTTTTTTCTTAATCGTCTTGACTTGGATGCCCTGCTTGCGTAGTTGCGCCTTTGCCAGCTCAATATTGCGGCTGGTGGTTTCGCCTTTGACTTTCTCGCCACGGCGATTGACCCCATCATAGACAAAGTCTAATAACATTTCTGTTTGGACTTTTGCCATACCCTTCCCCTTAATATCTCAACTAATCTTCAATAAAGACGGATAAAAAACGCCCTATTCGCTAGTAACACGATACATCTCTTGGATGCTGGTCGTGCCTTGTAGGACCTTTAAAATGCCAGAGCGCCTTAAATCCCTAAACCCTTGCTTTAAGGCAGCGTCTTTAATCTCAATAGCGTTGCCGTCTTCCATAATAATTCGGGCAATCTCAGGTGTTACTTTCATCACTTCATAAATACCAACACGTCCTTTATAGCCATCGCGGCATTCAGAGCAGCCAACGGGCTCATAAATGACATTGCTGGGATCTGCCAAATCTTCTTCGGTAAAGCCCATTTCAAGCAAGCTATTTTTTGGCACATCTGTCGGTTTCTTACAAGCTTTACACAGGCGACGTGCTAAGCGCTGCGCGATTACCAAATTGACTGAGGTGGCAATGTTAAAGGATGCCACCCCCATATTACGCAGACGCGTTAAGGTTTCTGGCGCTGAGTTGGTATGCAAAGTTGACAGCACCATATGCCCTGTTTGGGCAGCTTTGACAGCAATTTCAGCCGTTTCCAAGTCACGAATCTCACCAACCATCACAATATCAGGGTCTTGACGCAAGAATGATTTGAGCGCACTGGCAAAGGTCAAGCCAACTTTATTGTTCACATTGACCTGATTGATGCCTTCAAGGTTAATTTCAACGGGATCTTCTGCGGTGGATATATTGGTCTCAACTGTGTTTAAGATATTAAGACCGGTGTACAAGGAGACGGTTTTACCCGAACCAGTAGGGCCGGTAATCAATAACATCCCTTGCGGTTTTGCCAGCGCATCCATAAATAGCTGCTTTTGGTCAGGCTCATAGCCGAGTGCATCAATACCTAGCATCGCTGATGATGGGTCTAAAATACGCAATACGATTTTTTCACCAAATAAGGTTGGCAGTGAGTTGACACGAAAATCAATCGCCTTATCCTTGGAAATTTTTAACTTGATACGACCATCTTGCGGCACGCGGCGTTCAGAGATGTCCATTTGTGACATGACTTTCAGGCGGGCAGCAATTTTACCCGCTAGCTGCGTCGGTGGATTTGCCATTTTTTGTAACACCCCATCAATACGAAAACGCACGCGATAAGATTTTTCATAGGGTTCAAAGTGTAAGTCTGAGGCGCCCATGGTAATGGCTTTGATGAGCATCCCATTAACGAACTTGACGACAGGCGCTTCATCATTGACATCTAAATGACTGGTGGCACTATTGTCGTCATCGGCGCGGGTTTCATCAAACTCCACCGCTTCCATATCATCAAAATCAGCTAAATTAGAGCTAGCAAAGATTTTTTCGATGAGTGATTTTATTTTGTGGTGCTCGGCAACCACTGTTTCTACGGTAAACCTTGTACCAAATCGCAGCGCATCTAAAGCATCTACCCGCGTCGGGTCGCTCATGGCAACAAATAAGCGGCTACCTCGTTGGAAAATCGGCAGAATATTAAATTCGCGAATAATTTTTTCATCAACCGCTTCTTTTGGAATATAGTTGACATTGATGGCATCCAAATCAATGAGTGGGTCGCCAAATTCTCGTGAAATCACCCACGCTACTGCGTCAGCTTGCGCAAGCTTATTATCGACCACATAGGCGATTAAATTTATTTTTTGCTGCTGCGATTCTGCCAATACTTTTTGCATTGCCGCTTCGCTAATTAGTCCTTCATCCACTAATCGCGATGCAATGCCACCAAAACCAGGAAGGGATGCCGCCATCGTTTTTCTCGTTTACTCAATATTGATTCAAATGGGCTAATGTTTGTTAGTGTAAACTATTCATTTATATATTAACAAATCATTCTCGACAAATCCGTGAATTCAACGATAAATAATTTGTTATCGAATTTTATCTCTATCCATCAACCTTCATAAAACTGTTTGATACATTATCCCTTCTTTATCCTTTCTTTAAACACCTTACTTGCGTAACCCAATAATTTATTCGGCAAATCGCGGCAATTGCTTATATAATACCTACCATTTTACGCCTGATATTTTAAATACCCGTATTTTCATATCTTGATATCTTTAAATGGTGATGTTTTACATCATGATATGTTAAATAGCGTTACTTATATTTTAATGTTATCTTGACATTTATACTTTGCAAATTCGTAGATAACCACTTACCTCAATTGACAGGGACATTATGAAAGCATCTGATTATGTAGCAAATTGGCAGAATTCTTGGGTGATTGCTAATTGGAAAATGAATCCTAGCACACAGCTGACTGTCACAGCCCTTATGACCGATTTACAGCAGCAGCTACCTGCAGATGCACTGCAAAGCTGTAACGTGGTTATTGCGCCGAGTTTTATGCATTTATCGACCACGCAACAAGCCATTCAACATGGGTCATTGAACATCGGGCTAGCTGCGCAAAACTTATGTGCACAACACGCCGATAAAGGCGCGTTTACTGGGGAAGTTTCGGGTGCTCAGCTCAAGGACGCTCAGGTAAATTATGTCTTAGTCGGACATTCAGAACGCCGTCAATATTTTAATGAAGATGATGCTTGTTTAATCCGAAAAATTCGCAATACCTTTGCACATGATTTAACCGTTGTTTTTTGTATCGGTGAAACACAAGCCCAGTATGAGCAAAATCAGACCCAAGATGTGCTAGCAGCACAATTAACGGTAGTTAAACAACTAGCCGCTGAATTTGCTAATACCCAATCTGAAAACGCCCAATTGAATAACTTAGCATCGCGATTGATTATTGCTTATGAACCCGTTTGGGCGATTGGTACAGGTAAAATCCCAACCATACAAGAAGTACAAAATATTCATGCTTTTATCAACACCACCTTGACAGACATCGATGCCTCTTTAGCGACCACACCGATATTGTATGGCGGCAGCGTGAAAGCAGATAATGCGGCAGAAATCGCCCAATGCCCAAATGTAAATGGGGTGTTGGTAGGTGGGGCATCACTTGACGCGACGAGTTTTACACAAATTATTCAAGCATTTGCCCGAATTTAAGGTAAAATATCACCCATTTAAAATTTCTTACTTTTGCCACTGACAGCGTTTTTGTTGGGCATCAGTGCTATCAAGTTTTGTAGAGATAAGTATGTATAATGCAATTTTAGTGGTTCATATCATTGTCGCGATTTCGATGATTGGTCTGATTTTGGTTCAACATGGTAAAGGTGCCGATGCCGGCGCTTCATTTGGTGCAGGCGGTTCGGCAACCGTATTTGGTGCGTCTGGCTCTGCCAACTTTTTGACGCGCTTAACGGCGGTTTTAACAGCAATTTTCTTTATCACCAGTATGACACTGGCAGTATTTGCTAAACAGCAATCGCTATCTAGTCGTACTCTTGATACCAGCCTAGCGACTAGTACTGCGCCTGCAAGCCCTACACCAACGACGCCTACACCTGCCAAGTAAGTTATTAAAAAAAATGTTGCGTTATTGGTAGTTTTGACCTAGAATACAGCGTCTATTTTAGAGTGTTGTTTTTTAAAAAACAGCTTGGTTAAAGTAGTTTGGTTTTTTGCGATTGTGGTGGAATTGGTAGACACGCTACCTTGAGGTGGTAGTGCCGCAAGGTGTGAGGGTTCGAGTCCCTCCATTCGCACCAACTAAATTAATTTTAAATAACTATTGACAAGGTTAATATCTCACTCTATAATACGCTCTCTAAATTGTTGCGGGGTGGAGCAGTCTGGTAGCTCGTCGGGCTCATAACCCGAAGGTCGTTGGTTCAAATCCAGCCCCCGCTACCACTTTTCTAGTAGCATTGCTTTGGTAGCATTACTAGAAAAATCAATTTAGACACACTTTTATTGATTTAAAAGCCCACCAATTAGTTTGTGGGTTTTTTTGTATCTGTTGGTTTCGAAAAAACTTAAGTTTTGCTAAATTAGCGGTTGCGTTTTAGTAATGTGCCAATTTTTAAAATCAGCTTTTAAAATCAACAAAGATGTTAATAATCAACTCTAAAGGATATCATGAAACTATCAACGAAAGTTGCTGAACTGACCCAAATCATTGAGCCAGCAGTAACTGCCTGTGATGTGAGCTTGTGGGGTATTGAGTTTGTACCACAAGGTCGACGCTCTCTTCTTCGTATTTATATTGAAGCCCTACCTGAAGACCGTGCCGAAGGCAAACAAGTCACTATTGAAGACTGTGCTGCGGTCACCCACCAAGTCGGTGGTGTGTTGGACTTGCACGACCCGATTGCAGGCGAGTATCTACTTGAGGTGTCTTCACCCGGTTTGGACCGCGCGTTTTTTTCTGCTGAGCAGCTGCATGACTATGTGGGGCAAACCCTCAGCTTACGATTGATTCATGCGATTGGACAAGGTAGTGATAAGCGCCGTAAAGTAACAGGCGAATTGGTCAATATTGACGAGCGCCAGTTGACGGTCAAAACCGAACAGAATCAAGCCAATGACCAACTTTTAACCATCGAGCTTGATAATATTGATAAAGCCAATTTGGTCTACCAATTTTAGCTTTTAAATTTGGGGTTAACGCCTTTTTTACGCTATGTCTTCTAGCTAACTTTTTTCTAGCTAAAAGCAAGATTTTAAAGAATAAAGTCTAGAATGACTTAAATTATAGGTGATTACATGAATCGAGAAATTTTAACGGTCGTTGAAACCGTCAGTAATGAAAAAGGCTTAAATCCTGAAGATATTTTTGAAGCGATTGAGCAAGCCTTGGTGGTATCGACCAAAAAGAAAGTTTATAGTGAGCAGCCTGAAGTTGCCGTGCGCGTGCATATTAATCGCAAAACGGGCGACTATGACACTTACCGTTATTGGACAGTAGTGGCAGATGAAGATCATGAAATGCCTGCCTGTCAGCTAGCAATTAGCGATTTGGATGAAAACGAGTGGAAAATCGGCGACGTCAAAGAAGAACAAATCGAATCCATTGAATTTGGTCGTATTGCTGCTACCCAAGCTAAACAAGTCATCATTCAAAAAATCCGTGAAGCTGAACGCTCACTGGTGGCAGATGCGTTTGAACATCGTATCGGCGAGATGATTACGGGTGAAGTCAAAAAACCGGCGCGCGATGGTTATATTATTGATTTGGGCGATAATGTCGAAGGCTATCTACCACGCGATAAAATGTTGCCGCGTGAGCAGCTACGCATCAAAGGTCGTATCAATGCGATTTTAGAGCAAGTCAATCGTGATAACCGTGGTGCTCAGCTTGTATTGTCTCGTACCTCACCACAAATGCTAACGGCACTCATGCAAAAAGAAGTACCAGAGATTGCTGAGCAAATCATTGAAATTCGTGATGTTGCGCGTCAGCCTGGCTTACGTGCTAAGATTTCAGTCAAAACCAATGACCATCGTATCGACCCTGTCGGTGCTTGTATTGGTATGCGTGGCACCCGTATCCAAGCAGTACAACAAGAGCTTGAGGGCGAGCGTATCGACGTCGTGGTATGGTCGGATGATGCGGTGCAGTACATTATCAGCGCTTTGGAACCTGCGGATGTTGATCGTATTATTCTTGATGAAGATACCAAAACTGCAGATATCATCTTTGCCACTAACGATCAGTTGGCCCGTGCGATTGGCTCACAAGGTCAAAACGTGCGCCTTGCATCAGAATTAACAGGCTATCGTCTTAACATGATGCTCGAAGACGAGTACAATGCACAACAAGAATCAGAAACCAAAGTGTATCGCGACCTATTCTACACACGTCTTGAAGTCGATGAAGATTTGGCACAAGCCTTGGTGGATATTGGATTTACCTCACTTGAAGAAGTTGCGTATGTCCCTGCTGAGACTTTCTACGACATCGATGGGCTAGATGATGACGCCATCGACGCAATCCAAGAACGTGCCAAAGAGGCGGTGATCGCCGATGAATTGGTCAAACAACAAAATATTAAAGAGCCAAGCCAAGAGCTTCTAAACCTTGAAGGCATGACTCAAGCATGGGCCTACAAGCTTGCCGAACGTGACGTCATCACCGTCGACGACCTTGCCGAACAAGCCATCTTTGATATCCAAGATATCGAAGGTCTTGATGAAAAGACCGCAGGTGAGCTCATTATGAAAGCCCGTGAATCATGGTTTAATTAAAAAAGGTGTATGAATGGCAGATAAAACCGTAAAAGAACTTGCAGCAATGACCAAAAAGACCGTTGAAGCAATTAATAATCAACTGGTCAAGGCAGGGCTGTCTGCGCGCGGTGACAATGACATCGTCACCGATAGCGAACAACAAAAACTGGTCAGCTTTTTACAACAAAGTCATGGTCAAAATGACAAACCTCGCATTAGCTTAAAAAGCAAAACCACTTCTACTGCGCGGGTGACAGGCACTTCTGGTAAAGCCAAAAGTGTCAATGTTGAAATACGCAAAAAAATGGTATTTGATAAACCAAATCCCAATAAAATTGCTGAAGAACTAGCGTTGCGTGAAGCAGCGGCCAAAGAAGCTGAAGAAAAAGCGCGTTTGGCGAAAGAAAAAGCCGCCCAAGAACAAGCTGAAAAAGACAAAGCCAAACAAGCCGCTGAAGCGCGTCAACAAGCCACTTTAGCTGCCATGCGCGCTAACTTAGGTGGTGGTAGTCAAGCTGCCAAAGAGCACACAACCACCAGTGTGGTAGTGAAAAAAGGCAACAAAACTGCTGCAATTGAAGTCAAAAAAGCTGACAAAAAACCTGCGCCGAAAAAAGAATCGGATAGTGAACGCAAAGCGCGTGAAGCAGAAGAAGAACGCTTACGTCAAATCGAATCAGAAAATCGCCGTAAAGCCGCTGAAGAAGCTCAGCAGCGTACCCTTGAGCAAATGCGCCAAATGGCGAGTAAATATAGCGAAACCGATACTGAAACTACGATGGTTGTCAAAAAAGATGAACCATTAGCAGAAGGTTTGGTGGGCGCAGCGCTTGAAGACTCATTTGAACAAGAACGCCGTGAAATTAAACGCGGCACCGCAAGCACTGCCAACAAAAACCGTCGTCGTCGCCGTGACGATGAAGGTGAGCAAGAGATTAAGAACCGTAGTCGCGGCTTAAAATCATCGCAAGCCAATAGACACAAATTTGAAAAACCGGTTGAGAAAATCGTGCATAACGTTGAAATCGGTGAGACCATCGTGGTGTCTGAACTTGCCCAAAAAATGGCAATCAAAGTACGCGAAGTCGTCAAAATGTTAATGAAAATGGGCGAGTTGGTCCGTGAAAACGAATCCATCGACCAAGAAACCGCTGCCCTACTTGTTGAAGAAATGGGTCATAACCCCGTGCTTGTGAGTTCGACGCAAGTTGAAGACTCACTACGTGAGGCGGTGGGCGAGAAAAGTAGCAATGTCCAAGCGCGTCCGCCTGTGGTTACCATCATGGGTCACGTTGACCACGGTAAAACGTCCCTGCTCGATAAGATCCGTTCAAGTAAAGTGGCATCGGGCGAGGCAGGTGGTATTACTCAGCATATCGGTGCTTATCATGTGCAGACTGACCAAGGCGTTATTACTTTCTTAGACACCCCAGGTCACGCCGCATTTACCGCGATGCGTTCTCGTGGTGCCAAAGCGACAGATATCGTGGTGTTAGTGGTTGCAGCCGATGACGGTATGATGCCGCAGACGGCTGAAGCGATTGACCATGCGCGTGCCGCAGGTACCCCGATTATCGTGGCTATCAACAAGATGGATAAAGACAGCGCCGATCCAGACCGCGTCCTCAACGAACTAACCACCAAAGAAGTCGTTCCTGAAGAATGGGGCGGTGACACACCGGTGGTCAAAGTCTCTGCGTTAACAGGTCAAGGCATCGATGAATTGCTCGAAGTGATTAACCTACAAGCAGAAGTGATGGAACTTGAAGTCGCTACTGACGGTGCAGCACAAGGTGTGGTAATTGAATCACGTCTTGAAAAAGGTCGCGGAGCAGTGGTCAGTTTGCTGGTTAAACAAGGTACTTTAAATCAAGGTGACTTGGTACTTGCTGGCGAATATTATGGACGCGTCCGTGCTATGACCGATGAAAACGGTCAAAAAATCACCTCAGCGGGTCCTTCGATTCCTGTTGAAATCTTAGGTCTGCCTGATACACCAGCGGCTGGTAGCGAGTTTATGGTGGTCTCAGATGAGAAACGTGCGCGCGAAGTTGCAGAATATCGCACGGTGCGTGAGCGTGAAAAAGTGCTTGAACGTCAAGCCAAATCACGCTTAGAAAACTTGTTTGACCAAATGAGCGATGCCAAACTGCCTTCCGTTAATTTGATTCTCAAAACTGACGTTCGAGGTTCACTAGAAGCCTTGTTAACCGCGCTTGATGAGTTATCTACGGATGAAGTTAAAGTTAAAGTCATCTCATCGGGTGTCGGTCCAATCACCGAATCGGATGTGGTACTCGCCGAATCAAGTGAAGCGGTATTATTAGGCTTCAACGTTCGTGCTGATAGCGCCGCCAAACGCAAAGCGGATGAAGCAGGCCTAGATATTCGCTACTATAGTGTTATCTATGGGTTGATTGATGATGTGAAAGCAGCAATGAGCGGTTTACTTGCGCCAGAACATCGTGAGCAAATCTTGGGTATCGCTGAAGTACGTGAAGTCTTCCACTCTAGTCGCTTTGGTTATGCAGCCGGTTGTATGGTGACAGAAGGTAATATCATCCGTAACAAGCCAATTCGGGTATTGCGTGATGACCAAGTTATTTTCACGGGTCAATTACAATCATTACGTCGCTTCAAAGAGGATGTTAATGAGGTGCGCGCTGGTATGGAGTGTGGTCTAGCGGTGAAAGGTTATGAAGTAAAAGAAGGCGATAAGATTGAAGTCTTCGAAATTCATGAAGTCAAACGTACCTTATAAGTTAAGCTGACAACCTAATACTGCCAGCTTGCTATTAGCAACCTTTCCAGGGGTCTAATTAATCTAGGTTAATTAGACCTTTTTTTACTATAAAAAGGATTACCAATGAATCAACGTTTACAACGTCTTGCCGATCAAATTCAGCGCGACCTAGCGGTTTTGATTCGTGACGAGATTAACGACCCACGCTTGACTGGGTTTGTGACCATTTCTAGTGTCAAAATCAGCCCGGACTTGGGTTATGCTGATATTTATGTCACCATCATGGAAAAGTCGATGGATGATGCCATGGCAAAAGATTATCATACCGAGAGCTTAGAAGTGCTCAACAAAGCATCAGGTTTTTTGCGTACTGAGCTCAGTCATTTGCTAAAAACCCGCACTACCCCACGTCTGCGCTTTCACTATGATGAAGTGACAGCTAACGCTAACTATATGATGAACCTCATTTCTAAAGCGGTACAAAGTAGCGAAGGTCAGCCATCAGACGACTGATGCGTTGCAGGCTATAATAAGCTTATTTGTCACTTTGAGTCATTAACAGGGATGTTGAATGCAGTTACTTTGGGGTATCATTAAGTTTATCGTCATTATTCTCTCAAGCCTGTGGGTCGGGGTATTTGTATGGACGCATCAGCCCTTAGGCAGATATGTCAGTCTGGCACTGATTAGCATATGGGTATTTTTCACCCTTACTGTTTTGGTCAGTATCATCAAACCGACCCTGTTTTCATCCTCACTTTCTCATCAGTCTTTATTATTGATTTTTTTTGCGGTGGTGGCGCTTGCCATTGCCAGTTTTTTTTCGATGTCAGCTAGCAATGAGCGGGATTGGAACCCTGAAGTTGCCCAAATGTTAGACTATCGGCTTGACAGTGATGGCAACACACTCACCATTAGCAACGTTAGAAATTTTGATTGGCAAGATAAAACCCATTTTCAGCCGCGCTGGGAAACTAGACAATACGACTTGGCAAAGCTGCAAACTGTCGATTTTATTGCCTCCTATTGGATGGGCGATGCCATTGCCCATACGCTAGTGAGTTTTGGGTTTAGTGATGGAAAGCAGCTTGCGTTATCTATCGAGATTCGCAAAGAAGTCAATGAACAATTTAGTACGCTGGGTGGATTTTTTCGCAAGTTTGAATTGGTGATTATCGCTGCGGATGAAAAAGATATTATTTACACCCGTAGTAATATCCGTCATGAAGATGTTTATATTTATCCCATCAATATGCCAAAAGACCATATTCAAGCGTTGCTGCTTGCGTATCTAGCGAAAGCCAAGTCCTTAAAAACGCAGCCGGCATGGTATAATTCATTGGTAAATAACTGTACCACGGCAATTTATGAGCTGATTGACGATATCCAACCTTTGCCATTTGATTATCGTATCCTGTTATCAGGCTATATTCCCAGTTATCTGTATGACCAGCAATTGATTGATAACCGCTATAGCTTGCAGCAGTGGCAACAACGCGCACACATTAACCCTAAGTCAAAGCCATATTCTGTCAACCATCCTATTAGCGCAGCAGATTACTCGCAGCTGATTCGAACCGACTTTTAATGAATTGATAAATCCATAACATGATAACCCAACCAAAAACAAAATCCATCGTCTCTGGCGTCTTACTGATTGATAAACCGCAAGGGATGACTTCCCAGCAAGTGGTATCAAAAGTCAAATACTTGCTCAAATCTGATGTGCACGACAGTAAAAAAGCGGGTCATACCGGTACCCTTGACCCAATGGCAACAGGGTTGCTGCCGATTTGTTTGGGAGAAGCGACCAAGTTTAGCCATTACCAACTCGATGCCATCAAATCTTACCAAGCGATTATCAAACTTGGCGAGCAAACCGATACCGGGGATGCTGAAGGTGAGATAATTGCCACGAGCCCTGTACCGCATGTGACACAAGCGATGTTACAAAGCGTCACTGAGCAATTTTTGGGTGAGATAATGCAGGTCCCGCCCATGTACTCCGCGCTCAAAAAAGACGGCAAAAAACTGTATGAACTGGCGCGTGAAGGTATTGAGGTGGAGCGAGCAGCACGTCCTCTCATCATTTATGAGCTGTCACTCACTCCCCTATCCGCTCAACAATTGCAATTAACCGTTACTTGCTCCAAAGGAACCTATGTGCGCGTGCTGGCTGAAGATATTGCCAAAGCGCTGGGCACGCTAGGCCATCTAACAGCACTTAGACGGATACGCACGGGTGATTTTGAAATTGCCGATGCCATCCCATTAGCCGATTTTGCAGCGCTCGATGTTGCAGCGCGGTTTGATAAGCTATTAGCGGTGGATGCCTGCGTTCACTCACTACCAAGCTTAGTATTAGACGATAGCCAATCAAAGCGCATCCGGCAAGGTCAACGCTTAAACGTCAAGGCGACCATGTTAACTCAGCAGCTGAACTTAACCGCCAATCAAACGTTTCGCTTGTTTGACGACCATCAGCAATTTTTGGGTACAGGGCTACTTGAACCCAATGGTCGTTTACAACCGCTGAAGCTGGTCAATTTAAATTAGCCACGATAAGTCAAAAAATCTATCCATCTTGCTAATTTTTTGCTGTATTCACATAATTTACTCAATGAGCGATGCGATGTCACAAAGCGAGTACGTTTTTTATGCATTGATACAAAACGTGACGCTTTGCTAGCAGTTTTTACCCGGCGATTTCTTTATTCTTAGTGAGGTTGATTCATTTAGTTCTTTGCTTAGCAAGCTTTGCTAATAAAGAACAAACAGCGGTTTATTTAGATACCTTTATATAATTAATAAAAATATGATTAATAAAATAAAAATCAAATAATAATCTCAAAATAAAGCACGCACCTTACAGATGAATCGATAACAACAATAATTTTTTCTTTAACTATTTTTAACTTAAATAATGAAATAATAGGATAATTACCATGGCTAAGATTGCTATTTTACTTGATACCGACTTTGAACAAGTCGAATATACCCAAACCAATGACCTCCTTAAAGCTAAAGGTCACCAAACTACTTTAATTACCACACAACCAAAAAAACAAGTACGCGGGCTTAATCATACTGACCCTGCTGACACCTTTACCGCTGATTTATTAATTGGTGAAGCCAACGCAGCCGATTATGATGCCATTGTTTTACCAGGTGGCGGTGCCAATGCCGATGTGTTGCGGGCAAATACGGATGCACAAGCGATGGTAAAAGCATTCATGAATGCCGGTAAACCTGTCGCAGCAATTTGTCATGCACCGTGGATTTTTGCGGATACCGAAATTGCGCGTGGTAAAAAATTAACCGCTTACAAAACCATCGCTACTGACCTAAAAAATGCAGGTGCGCAGTTTGAAGACAAATCGGTGGTGATAGATGGCAATTTGATTACCAGTCGTCAACCTGAAGATATTCCAGATTTTGCTGAAGCGATTGACCAAGCATTGACTAAATCAGCTTAAATAAGCATAAGAAAAGGAGATTGCCATGCAACCAACTACCATGACAGATATTGAAAAAATGGACAAGAAAGCGTCTGACGCGACATTTGTTGCCGATACTACGCCTAATGATGCGGATGAAGTGACTTCTGATAAACTCACCACCGCGCCACAAGAGCAGCTTGACCGTCTGCATAGCGAAACACCCAAACAGCCTACGGGCAATCAGTAAGTTGAAAGCTTGAATTTATTAAAAGCCTTAATAAATTCAACACCCTAATGCAGATTAGGGTTTTTTTATTGGGCAATATTTGGTAAAATAATACTCCTTTTTGACGGTTAACTACTGAGAAGCGTGGTTATCCTGATTTTTTTACACTAATCGACTCGACTGATAGCCGATTAGGCTTCTCATTTTATGCTAAAAAAGCTAGGAAAACATTATGTTGACTAACCAAGACCGCGCAGATGTAATCGCAAAATTTCAACGCTCTGAAAATGATACAGGTTCTCCAGAAGTTCAAGTGGCGTTATTAACCGCACGTATCAATGACTTACAAGCACACTTTAAAGCACACAAAGCTGACCATCACAGCCGTCGTGGTTTGATTCGTATGGTTAACTCACGCCGTACGTTACTTGATTACTTAAAACGTAAAGATGCAGACCGTTATACTGCATTGATTAGTGAATTAGGCTTACGTCGCTAATTTATCAGCACGTTATTTGCTTTATTCAATCAGCGGCTGCTTTTGGGTAGCCGCTTTTTTATGGGTTCAATATTTTTAGCGAATTTTCTTTTCACTTTTACCCTCGCTGTTAGCTTAGTTATTACCCATCGTTTGCTATTAGGGGTTAAAGCGCAGTTAAAAGGTGGTGATTCGCCACAAAACTAGGTAAAATAGACAACGCATTGTGCCTGCACAATCGCAGTTTACACTTACTTTTTTTAAAGTATTTTTTAATTTAGGCTGATTTAAGGCTGCTATCAAGCGAATTGGTAGATTGCTTCTAACGTTTGTATTTTTTGAAAAGAACACAAACGTTAGGGGCTATTACTAAAACTTAAATCGCCCTATTTCATCACACTAAGGATAAAACCGCATTATGTTTAATATCATTACTAAAGAATTCCAATATGGTAATCAACAAGTTACGTTAGAAACAGGTCGCATTGCACGCCAAGCTAATTCAGTGGTCGTCCACATGGGCGGCGTCTCTGTGCTAGTGGCTGTTGTGGTAAAAGACGAGGCGCAAGCGGGTCAAAACTTTTTCCCATTGACCGTCAACTACCAAGAAAAAATGTACGCTGCTGGTAAAATCCCAGGTGGCTATGGCAAACGTGAAGGTCGCCCATCTGAGATGGAAACCTTGACCTCACGCCTCATTGACCGCCCGATTCGTCCATTGTTCCCAGAAGGTTACTTCAACGAAATCCAAGTGACCGCCACGGTGATTTCGTCAGACAAAAAACAAGATGCTGATATCGCAGCGATGATTGGTACTTCAGCGGCATTGGCAATTTCATCAGCGCCATTCAATGGTCCGATTGGTGCGGCACGTGTCGGTTTTATCAATGATGAATATGTGCTAAACCCAAACCATGAAGCGCTAAAACAAAGCTCGCTCGATTTGGTGGTCGCGGGCACGTCATCTGCGGTATTGATGGTAGAATCTGAAGCCAAAGAATTGTCAGAAGACCAAATGCTTGGCGCGGTACTATACGGTCACGCACAGCAGCAAGTCGTGATTGATGCCATCAATGAATTTGCCAAAGAAGTTGGCGTACAAAAAAACCAATTCGTTGCTCCTGCCGTCAATGAAGCCTTGCAAACTACCCTACAAAATCAATTTGCTGCAGCGATTTCAGAAGCGTATACCATCAGCGAAAAAGCCAGCCGTTATACTCGCCTTGATGAAATCAAAAACCAAGCGATTGAAGCCTTAGCCGGTGATGCAGAAGCCGAAGGCTATGCCGACAACGTGGCACAAATCAAAGAACTATTTGAGACCCTAAAATACCGTACGGTCCGTGACAATATTTTGTCTGGCAAACCCCGTATCGATGGTCGTGACTTGCAAACTGTCCGTGCCTTAGACATCCAAGTTGGTGTACTGCCTTACACGCATGGTTCAGCGCTATTTACGCGCGGTGAAACGCAAGCGCTCGTTACTACCACGCTTGGCAACAGCCGTGATGTGAACATGATTGACACCCTTGCGGGCACCAAACAAGACCACTTCATGCTGCATTATAACTTCCCAAGTTATTCAGTGGGCGAAACGGGTCGTGACAGCGGTCCAAAACGCCGTGAAATCGGTCATGGTCGTCTAGCACGCCGCGGTGTACAAGCCATGCTGCCAGATAGTGACCGTTTCCCATACGTGATTCGTATCGTATCTGACATCACCGAATCCAATGGTTCATCATCAATGGCATCTGTCTGTGGCGCATCACTGGCGTTAATGGATGCCGGCGTACCACTAAAAGCGCCTGTTGCTGGTATCGCAATGGGTCTGGTTAAAGAAGGCGAGCGTTTTGCCGTGCTGTCTGACATCTTGGGTGATGAAGACCACCTAGGTGATATGGACTTTAAAGTCGCGGGTTCTGCCAATGGCGTGACTGCGTTACAAATGGATATCAAAATTGAAGGCATCACGCCAGAAATTATGGAAAAAGCCCTGCACCAAGCGCATGCGGGTCGTATCCATATTTTAAATGCGATGAATGAAGTGATTTCAACCAGCCGTAAAGAAATCAACGCCCATGCACCAAACTTTGCGGTGATTGATATCGATCCTGAAAAAATTCGTGACGTGATTGGTAAAGGTGGTGCAACCATTCGCCAATTGACTGAAGAAACAGGCGCAGTGATTGATATTGATGATAATGGTACCATTCGTATCTTTGGTGAAAACAAAGCAGCGACCAAAGCCGCGATTGCTAAAATCGAAGCGATTACGGCAGAAGTAGAAGTTGGCAAGACTTATACCGGTAAAGTGGCTCGTATTGTTGAGTTTGGTGCGTTTGTCAATGTATTACCTAACACTGACGGTCTGGTGCATATCTCACAAATCTCTGATGCGCGTATTGAGAACGTGAATGATGTGCTAAAAGAAGGGCAAACGGTGAATGTACTGGTTCAAGACATCGACAACCGTGGACGTATTAAACTTACCATGAAAGGCGTGGATCAAACCATCGCGTCAACTGAATCTGCTGATACTGAAACGCCAGCGGCTGAATAGTTTTATTAAAATGTAGCTATCAAAAATTAAAAACCGCTTTATCGTAAGGTAAAGCGGTTTCTTTTGGGATAAATTTTGGCAAACGCTATGAAAACATCATTACAGTAATTAAAAAAAATGCCCGATGATGAGAAGGTTTTGACCGCGTTGACATTTTACTACTTGCAATATGCCGATAACGACAATGAATCGCTGAGTAGCCCTCGATAAAACCTCAACCATTGAAAACTCTTTAAACTAATAGCGTTAGCGATAAACCACCAAATTCAAATTACTCACAGGCTGAAGGTATTTTTCAAACAGTGGCAAAATATCTTCATCAAAACTTTTATCTTTTGGCAAAATGAGTTCATCACTTGCCAATATCGCCACACGGCGAATACCTTGATACCGTCCCCAATCAAACACAATTTTCTCTAACTTTTGTAACGCTGACACCATATACTCAACATGCGGCGGATTTTCGGCAAATTCTGTGATTGCCATATCCACGATGAATTGTGGCTTTGACAACGCCCCACCGACTGCCATACCTGCCAAATCACGCTGCGGCGTAAACTGTAACACATCACCGAGCAACAGCTGCGAACGCTCACAGGCTTGCTTGTAAACGGTATAATGCTCAGGATACAGCGATTGGTATTTAAGTAAGGTGCGATGACGAAAAACACCTGACACCGGGACGGGCATAATGAGCGCTTGATAGCGGTCTTGAAACAAGTTTTTTTTATCGACTTGGGTGAGCACTACTTAACCTGCCAGTTATTTATTGATTATTATTTGTGGGTGGTTATTTGTTAGCGGCTTTTTGCTGCTCAAGCTGTGCAACTTGCTGTTCTAGCAGCTGGATACGCTCTTCTTTTTTACTACTCAGCTCATTCATCATACGCAGCTGGTCTTGCATCATGGTTTCTTGCTCTTTTAGCTGCGCGCTCTGCTCTGACAATCGACTCAGCTCTTCTTTGGCAATCGCCGGATCTTCAGGCAGTGTCGGCGTAAGAATTTCTTCTGGCGTGATTGCCGGTAGCGCTGCGGTCGCATGAGCTGAGCTAGAGTTAGCATCCACTGCGACGGTTGACGCGGCAGGTAAGCTAGCGCTAGCTTGTGGTTTTACTATAGGCGCTGCAGTTTTGGGTGTTGAATGTGCTTGGGTCTGCGTCTGTGTCTGTTTCTGTGATTGCGCGGTCGATTTGTTGGGCTCGCTTGACTGCCCCATAAAAAACCATGCCAAGGCAGCCAGTGCCAACCCTGCACCCACTAGCAACCCAAGTTGTTTGCGTTTTTTTAACGTCCGTTTCGCTAGTGGCTGACGTGGCGGCCTTAAAAATGGGTTTGCTGTCTGGGCGATAACCGCTTTACTTTCGGGTTTTGTTTTGTTTAACGCAACGGGTGGCGTTGTCTCGATAGTCTCAATAGTCTCGATAATTTTTTTATCATTACTTTCATCACTATTTTCATCACTACTTTGTGGTGCGATGGGCTGTGCTTGCGCGCTATGGGGGTCTGATTCTAGGCTTAGTTTTAGGTCTGGGTCTGGCTTAGCTGCTAACGGTAGGTTATCAATATCAAACATCAGCGCGTCATCGGTTGTCTGTGACGGTACGGGCTGTGACACTGTCGCTGTATTAGCAGTGTCTTGGAGAGTCACAGTGGTGTTGGGTTCAACATCACTGGGTAGCTCATCCAAATCAAAATCATCAAAACTCAGCTTTTTAGGCGCGACAGTATCAGCCGCTTTTGTGTTATCTGCTGTATAGTCCGTTTTGCCATGAAGTAATTCATCTTCCAACTGGTTTAAATCAATGGTATCTAGTGAAAACGCATTTTTGATTGCTGTCGTTTCTGGTGATGTGTTTGGGTAGTTAGTCGCTTGCATCGGCGACTGATTAGTGGTATCAAGCTGCAACGCACTATCTGACACGCCTGTCGTTGGATTTTCAGCCAGCGGTGATGATGGATTGGCATCTTCGCTAGTCGGGGCTATAGAGTCATTGTCTTTTTTTAGGCTAAATAATTTCATGTTGGGTCAATATCCCTATCCATGTCGGGCGGGTCAGATGTCTGTACGCTTTCATGCTAGCGATGTATATGCCAAGCTGGCATGAAAATGATGGTGTACATTCGTTTGCTTGTTACTATAACAAACCGCAATCAAAAATAACAACGTTTGGCACAAAAACCTACTTTAACCGCCATACTTTGACCAGCCTAATTGTATCAAGAGCGCTTAAACTCGTTAACCTTGTCAAAATTTACCCAAACCGCTTAAACTTGGCTTATTTAAACCTAACAATACCTGCGCTATCGTCGCCATAATGAACAGTTTCCTGATGATTGGATTGCTGAATGTCGATGATATCATCGGGTGTTGGGCGACGCTCGGTATAGCCACATGCCGTACACTCGATATACTCATCATACTCGGGCTGATATAGCTGAATCTGAACAACTTTATCCAGTGCTTTACAGCTTGGACAAGCCACCCCTGCCAAAAATTGACGTTTGGGGCGATTGGATTGATATCTCATAGTTTCTTCTTTTTACTAGCCTGTATTTTGACAACCGTGTTACCAAGCTTGGGTATTGGCGTTATCGGTGTCATCGCTCAGCAGTTCATCATAGCTGCTGGTTAAAAATCCCGAGTGGCGTAACAGCGCATCAATACGGGCTTCACGACCGCGAAATGCCTCAAAGTTGGCTTTTGCAGATTGGCTACCGCCTTTGGCTAAAATGTTATCACGGAAAGATTTGCCAGCGTTTTTATCAAAAATACTGGTTTCTTCAAACTTGCTAAAAGCATCGGCTGACAACAGTTCTGCCCATTTGTAAGAATAGTACCCTGCCGCATAGCCCCCTGCGAAAATATGGCTAAAACCATTGGCAAAACGGTTATAACTGGCGGTCGGCATAATCGACACATCGGCACGCACGCTGTCGAGTAACGCCAATAACTGTGGATAGTCGGGTGCTGGGGTTTTGGCATGCAATAACAAATCAAATAGCGCAAACTCTAGCTGGCGCAGTGTTTGCATGCCGCTTTGGAAATTTTTGGCAGCGAGCATACTTTGTAGCATGCTCTCTGGCAACGTTTCGCCCGTATCGACATGACGGCTGATTAATGCAATCCCTTCAGGGTGCCATGCCCAGTTTTCCATAAACTGACTGGGTAGCTCAACTGCATCCCACTCGACGCCATTCACGCCTGCCACATCGCCCACATTCACTTCAGTAAGCAAATGATGCAGCCCATGTCCAAACTCATGAAAGAGCGTTAATACTTCATCATGGGTTAATAAGCTGGGTTTGCCGCGCTGTGCACCCGTTGGCGCAGGGCTAAAGTTTGCCACCATAAAACAAACGGGTAACTGCTGATAACCGCTATCATCGTGTTGATAACGCGCTTGAAAGCCACTCATCCATGCGCCACCGCGTTTGCCAGGACGGGCATATAAATCAAAATAAAAACCACCGATAAGCTGCTGATGTTCATCAAAAACTTGATAAAAACGCACGTCATCATGCCAGCGCTGCGTGCTTGCAGTTTTATCTTCAATCTGAATGCCATACAGTTTTTGCACAATCTCAAATAAGCCTGCGATGACTGTCGGCACCGGGAAGTACGGACGAACTTGTTCTTGCGATAGATTAAATTGACGTTGTTTGACTTTTTCTGCCAGATATGCGGTGTCCCAAGGTCGCACCTCATCGCCCTCATCACCGATGCCAAACGCTAAACCTTCAATTTGCAGTTGTTTTAAATCTTGCATGGCAAAGGGTCGTGCTTTGTCTGCCAAATCCCGTAAAAACTGCTCTACAGTGTCGACATTGTCCGCCATTTTGGTGGCAAGTGATAATTCAGCAAAATTGTCATAGCCCAATAACTGGGCTTTTTGTGCGCGTTTTGCCAAGATATCCGTCATGATATCGGCATTGTTAAATTCTGGCTGCGCTGACAATTCAGAGGCACGGGTGACATACGCCCGATACAAGGTTTCGCGTAACTCGCGGTCATCGGCATAGGTCATCACCGCAAGATAGACTGGGATATCAAGTGTCGCCACATACGGCGTTGCTAATACTTGCTCCGGGAATTTTTCTGTATATCGGTTACCCGCATCTGCAAGCATGGCAAGCGCAGATTCAGGCAGTCCTGCTAGTTGCGATTCACTTAACGGTAAAAAGTAGCTTTGGGTAGCATCGAGCACGTTATCGGAGAATTTAGCCGATAGCGTAGATAACTCGCTGGCAAGGGTGGCAAATTGCTGTTTTTGTGCCTCCGCTAAACCCACACCGGATAATTCAAAACTTTGTAGCGCCAAGGTCAACGAGCGTTGTCTCGCCGGCTCTAAACGCGCAAAAAATGACTGATCGCTCACCACACGCTGATAGCGTTGATACAGCGGTAGATGTTGACCAACCGCCGTGCCGTAGGCAGAAAGTGCGGGCAATAGTGCATGATGCAGCTCACGGATTGGCTCATCACTGATCACGCTATTTAAGTGCGATAGCAAGCCCCAACTGCGGTCTAATGCCAAATTCACATGGTCAAAGGCGATGATATCATTGAGCGCTTGTTGGCTGCTGAGTTTTGTATCGTTAACTTGACTATTAGCTTGCCCAGCTTTGTTATCGAGGTCGGCTTCATCATCGAGCATAGTCAAAAAAGCATGTCCATTCGCCAACGCCTCATCGATTGCCGTCTTGAGTTGCTCAAGTGCTAATTGATTAAATTCAACAAGGTGCAAATTTTTTGTCGGATTTTCTACATCGTTGGTCATACTGTTTTCCAATTTTTTATCGCTCGTTAATGATTGAAAGTAAAAGTCGTCATTGCCCAAAATTTTAGCATAAAAACCGCAACGCTTGGCAAAGTCACCCTATTTTGCTAAATAGGTTTGCGACATAAATGTCGACAACCATTATATTGTGACAATTTTTTGTCAAAACAAGCCAGCGGTACAATTTCACGTTAAAATAATGCCATGTTTATCACTGTGATTTTATTATGCGCTCACTAACACCTAAAAAAATAACACCTAAGCAAGTAGCATCTAACGAAATAGTGTCTAACCAAGTATCAGGCGCCAAACAACCAAAAAACAGCCTAATCATCACCAGTTATAACATCCATAAAGGCATGTCACCGCTCAATCGTTTTGTCAAAATGGAAGGCATCGCCGCTGCCCTTAACCAAGTGCAATCTGATATTATCTGTTTGCAGGAAGTCCAAGGTCAAAATCTCAAACGGGTGGTGAAATACAATGAATTTCCCGACCAGTCCCAACATGAATGGTTTGGCGAGTATCTACAGCTTGAAAACAGCTATGGCAAAAACGTCGAATATAACCACGGTCATCATGGCAATGCGGTGCTAAGTCGCCATCCGCTCGACCCCAAACACAATGTCAATATCACAGTGAGCCGCCTTGAGCAGCGTGGTGTATTGCACTGCGAAATTCAGCCCAAAGGCTGGCATACGCCTATTATCGTGCTTTGCGCGCATTTAAATCTGATGGAAAATGACCGTGAAAAACAATATGAGGTGATAAGCCAGTATATCAATAACGAAATCGACCAATCCACGCCGCTGATATTGGCAGGCGACTTCAATGACTGGAAAAAATTATCCTGTCAAAAGCTTGGCTGTGACCTTAATTTACAAGAAGCCGTGCTGACCCACCATGGCAAATTACTGCCCACCTTCCCTGCCAAGCTCCCGGTATTAAGCCTTGACCGTATCTATGTGCGTAACCTACAAGTACACCGTGCTTGGGTGCATAAGGGACAACCTTGGTCAAATCTCTCTGACCATTTGCCGATTAGTGCCGAAGTCAGTCTGCTACCAGATTAAACATTAAAAGATTAACAGATTAAATTTGCATGATTTTTGCACAAAGGTAGCCTACCAATTTTTATAGACACGACTGTCAATTTTTGTCCTAGCCAAACCCGATTTGACGTTTTAGGTCGCAAGCTTTAGATGTCAGACTTTAGACGTCAGGCTTTACACGTTGGTTAGCCAAATTGACGCTACACTGGAAATCCTCATGCAACCAAAATTACTCATTATTTTTGCGATATTAGGCATCACCGCACTCGCCATTTTTAACCTAATATCATCACATCGTACCCAGCAAGTCATTGCATCCAATCAAGCCAATAGTAGTGCCGCCTCGGCGCCCCTAGCCATAGCATCAAACGATACGTCATCGATTGGCGAGCAGCCTAAACAAGTGCTTGATAAAGCAACAGCAGATTTGAATCAAGCCGCTCAGACGTCATCCAACAACTTGGCAAGCGCAGAAAAAACCACGCAATAATAATTTGGCGTATTAGCTGCTAGTAACGCCAAGCAAGACTGGTTAAAGGGCATCAAGTGGCTAATATTAAATAGCTAAGATTAAGTAGTCAAAGGTGTTTTTTGTTCTAGCAGGTATTTGTCTGAACGATAAAAAAGGGCAAATTGTATTGCCCTTTTTTCATTAACGAGATTTGTTGCGCGCGTTACTTTTATTGTTAGCGCTTTTTGCTTTCCTGGCGCTCTCATTTGGCTTAGATGGCGCGTTGGGATTGGATTGAGCGTTAGGAGTGGAGGCCGCTTGCGATTGACCGCGACTTTTGCCTTTACCGCGATTATTAAATGACGATTTTTCCAGCTGTGCCACCAAATCAAAATCAATCTGCTGGGTCTCCATATTGACGGCAGCGACTTTGACACGGATTTTATCACCAAGTCCAAACACCAGTCCTGATTTTTCACCAAATAACTGCTGCGCCTTGTCATCATATACAAAGTAATCCTCGCCCAAATGCGAGATATGAATCAAGCCATCAATGAATAAATCGGTGAGGGTCACGAACAAGCCAAAATTGGTCACTGTGGTAACCACCGCATCAAATGCTTCACCGATATGGTCTTTCATATAATGGGCTTTGAGCCACTGCTCAACAAAACGGCTAGCTTCATCGGCACGGCGCTCTGTCATTGAGGTCTGTTCACCCGCATCTTCTAGTGACCAATCTGGCAGTGGCGCTTTTTTGCCCGTCACTTTGGCTTTGATGGCACGGTGTAGCATCAAGTCGGGATAACGGCGAATCGGTGAGGTAAAGTGGCTGTATTCCTCATACGCCAGCCCAAAGTGTCCGATATTGGTCGGTGCATAGTTGGCTTGCTGCATGGAGCGCAGTAGCACACTATGGATACTAATCGCATCAGGGCGCTCGCGTGTCGCTTCAATGATACGCTGATAATCTGCCTGTGTCGGGTTTTCTTCAGGAAATGACAAACCAAAATGCTTCACAAAGTCACTGACGCGAGCGGCTTTTTCTGCCTCTGGGGTATCATGATTGCGATACAAGACCGGCAATTCATGCTTGAGCGAAAACTCAGCCGCACAGGTATTTGCCAATAGCATCATCTCTTCGATGAGCTTATGCGAGTCACCACGCGTCCGTGCCACAATGGCGCTGATTTTGCCTGCTTCATCAAATTTGATATAAGTCTCTTGGGTTTCAAATTCCATCGCATGGCGCTGTTCGCGTTTGACCAATAGCACTTTGTACAAATCATACAGCACATCGATTGATTTTTTGACCGCTTTATTACCGGTGATAGTGACAGGCACTTCGGCTTTGGGCGTTTCCCCTTGCGCTTGGGCAAAATAATCATTGACTTGGTTATAAGTCAATCGCGCTTGAGAATGCATCACGCTTGGATAAAACTCATAGCTGGTCACGTTGCCGCTACGCGATAGTATGATGTCGGCTACCATGCACAAGCGGTCAACACCTGGGTTTAAAGAGCAAAGCCCGTTGGAGAGTTTTTCAGGGAGCATCGGCACCACAAAATGCGGGAAATACACCGATGTACCACGCTCATAGGCTTCTTGGTCAAGTACTGAGTTGGCAGTCACATAATGACTGACATCGGCAATCGCAACGACTAAGCGATAGCCACCGCCGCGACGTTTTTCGGCATAGACGGCATCATCAAAGTCGCGCGAGTCTTCGCCATCAATGGTGACTAGCGGCAAGGCACGTAAGTCGATACGGTCTTGATAGTCTTTTTGTGTCGGCTCTTTGTACGCATCGACTTGCTGCATGACTTTTGGGCTAAACTCATGAGGAATATCGTAATTTAGCAGCGTGGTTTTGATAATCAATTCACGCTCGTTATCATCGACCAAGCTTTCAGTAATTTTTCCCGTCGCGTATTCATGCTGAGTGGGATAGTCGATGATATCGACTTTAACGGGGTCACCCATTTTAAGTTGTAGGGCTTCGACGTTTTCTTCCGTCACCGTAATCGGTTGATGATTGTTTGGGCTAATGAGTTCTACAAAGTAACCATCGTCATCTTTTGCAAGTTTACCAATATATTGTAGCTGGGCATGGGATACCACCGACAACACACGACCCATCATACGACCACGGTTGTCGGTGCTAGTAGCGATGGCTTTTACTTTATCGCCATGAAATACCCAGCGCATTTCAGTTTCATTCAAAAATAAATCAGGCATATCCTCAAGCACCACAAAGCCAAAGCCCTTGGAGTGGGCAGCGACCACGCCAGTCACAGCATCGTTCTCAGTCAGTGGGCGATAAATATAAGGATTGCCACCGTCGGCATCACGGCTTAATTGTCCATCCCGCAGCATGGCTTTTAAGCGGTTGCCCAGTGCGTCGTATTCGTTGTCATCCAAATCAAAAATCGTCGCAAGCTCGTGTTGGGTAGCTTGTCCGCGCTCAAGTAAGGTTTGCAAAATCAGTACACGGCTTGGAATCGGGTTGTCATAGTTGGCTGCTTCAACAGCCGCATTGGGGTCTTGCCAATTTTTCATATTATTGTCGTCTTTTCTTATCATTTAAAATTTGTCATTTAAACTTTGTCATGCAAATTATTTTATCACCTTCGTTAAATGCTAGGGGAAGTATTATCCATCGCAGCGATAAAATCATGTTAAAATTTTGTTGCTCAGCTTAGCTTTAGTTCAGGCTTTAGCTCAGCTTAGGTTGCTTTAAGCTTTATCGCATTGTATATGGGTGCGTTGCAAGCGTTTTTAAATGGTTGGTTTTTAAATGGTTCATTTCAAGTTTTAATTTAAGTTTTAAGTAAGCTTTAATATAGCTGGCTTCGATAGCGAAAATATAGTTGGCTTCGCTAATGAGTGTTCAATGGCTAACAGTGAATCACCACAGTGACATAGACTGGTCAAAAGATAACAAAGGGGAACCCATGAAAGCAAGAATTTTAGCCGTTGGACAAAAAATGCCAGCTTGGGTGCAGACGGGATTTGACGACTATTATAAACGTATTCAGCCCATGCTTAGCACCGAAATCGTTGAAATCCCTGCCTGCAAACGCGCCAAAAACCCTTCGCCTGCCGAGCTTGAAAAATATGCCATCACCGAAGGCGGGCTAATTCTGCAAGCGCACCAAGCCAAAAATTCAGCAGGCAAACGCGAACAGCTGATTTGCCTAGACGTCCGCGGTAGGAATCTATCAACCGAAGATTTAGCGGCTAAAGTTGGCGAAGCCATGCAGCTGGGTGATGACATGGCGTTTGTGATTGGGGGTGCTGATGGCATTTCAAAAGAGGTATTAGCCCATGCGACATTCAAATGGTCGCTATCCAATCTCACCTTGCCGCATCCACTCGTGCGTGTGCTACTGATGGAGCAGCTGTACCGCGCTATGACCATTATCCATCATCATCCGTATCATCGTGGTGATTATTTTTAATTTTTTTCCAGTTAACCTGTTATGTATGATTATGTATGAAATCGCTGACATGGCTTGTTTTTGCGAATTTTCCCCTTATTTAACCTATTAATCCTTTTTAGTTAATCCTTATTAATTCGTTACCATTTCTTTTTATCACTGCAACTTTAAGAAAATTGATGGAAAAAACCGAAAAACAACCAATCAGCCTGCAGCCATTTTTACCCAAAACACCGTACCCGCTTTATACCTTGCCCAGTTTGTTTATCTCACATGGGGCGCCGACGATTGCTATCGAAAACAACCGTACTACCCAAGCGCTGAATAAATTTGGACAAAATCTGCCAAAACCACGCTTGATTATCATCATCTCTGCGCATTGGCAAAGCCAGCATCTAGAAATCAATGGTAATGCGGCGCCCGCTACTTGGCATGATTTTAGCGGCTTTCAAAAGGCGCTGTATACCATCGATTATCCTGTCAAAGGCGATAGCCTGATTGCTGAGCAGCTGGCACAGCAGTTGCAGGCTTTGGGCGTTAGCACGTCGGTCAATCGACTGCGTCCGTTTGATCATGGGGTATGGTCGCCGCTGGTGCATTTGTATCCGCAGGCAGATGTGCCGATTGTGCAGCTTTCGCTGCCGCAGCATTTTGATAGTTATGCGTGTTTTCAGTTGGGGGCTTTATTGGCGCCACTGAGGGCAGAGCAAGTATTACTCATCGGCTCTGGCAGTGTCACCCATAATTTGGCGCAGGTACAGTTTGATAGTGCTGAGGTGGATGCTGAGGCACGTGAATTTAAATATTGGTTGATTCATCAACTCAAACAACATATGCCAACGGCTTTAGATTGGCGGGCGCATCCATTTGCCCATCACAATCACCCCACCCCTGAACATTTATTGCCGTTATTTTTTGCGGCAGGCGCAGGCTCAAAGATGAGCATCGTGCATGAAAGTTTTGCCCATTTTAGTTTGGGTATGGATGTGTATCGGTTTGACTAACCCTTAGTCCACATCCGCCACATCGAGGTTTTTGTCGATTTGAAATACCAAAAATGCGCCGATAGTCATGAGCATAAACATGGTAATACCTAACTTGGCGACGGGATTAAAGGGCAGGATATTTAATACTAAGCCGCCAAAAATACCGACGACAAAGTTGAGTGAGCCTTGCAAGGCACTCGCCATGCCAGCACGGCGTTTTTGAAATGCCAAAGCAATGGCACCTGAATTGGGCTGAGTAAGTCCTAACCCTGCAATACAGCAAAAAATACTGGCGAGCACCAACGGCAGCCAAGTTTGCGTGCCAAATATTAAACCCAGCAGCATCAAACACGCCGCCGCGACTACTTGCATCACCGCCCCAAATCTCAGCAAGCTGACTAGACGATAACGGTTCACCAGCCATTGGTTGACCTGTGTCAACCCAATAAAACCTGCCGCATTCATGCCAAAAATCCAGCTAAAATGCTGCGGCGTCACCCCATACCCTTCCATAATTAGCTCAGGTGCTGCGCTGATATACACAAACATCGAACCCATCAGCAGCCCTGCGCCAATCGCAGGATAATTAAACTGGGTGTCTTTAAGCAAATCCCAGTATTGGTTGAGCACGTCATTCATCGGACGTTTGTTGCGAAACTCATCGGTCAAGGTTTCATGCAAAAACAGCCGGGTCAGCACGATATTTAAAATACCAAACCCTGCCAAAAACCAAAAAATCACCCGCCAACTGGCGACTTTTAACAACAACGACCCTAGGCTTGGTGCCAAAATCGGCGCAATCCCCATCACTAGGACCATCAGCGAAAATGCCTTTGCCATTTGCTTGGGATGCAAGCGGTCACGAATCATCGCCCGCGACACCACCGTTCCCACACACGCGCCTAACGCCTGTAGCGTTCGTGAGACAAACAACACGTATTCATTGGTGGTCGTGGCACACATCACCGAAGCAATCACATACAGTACCATGCCCACATACAAGGGCTTGATGCGCCCAATCCGATCCGAAATCGGGCCATAAAACAACTGCCCGACCACCAATCCCACAAAATAAGCCGGCACCGAATTGGACATAAAAGCCGTTGCCACGCCAAAATCTTGTGCCATACTGGGCAAGGCCGGCAAATACATATCAATCGACAGCGGGCCGATGGCAATAATCAAGCCCAAAATCATAATCCAAACTGTCGGATAGTCTAAATCGTGTGCTGGCTGAGGTTGCGGTGTTAGCGGTAGGTTCATAGTGATCAATTTAAATAAAAAAGCGTGTCTAAATAAAAAAGCAGGCAAAAATCATAAGTCGGCTATTATAAACAAATTTTCCTAAAATATTTTTCGTTATCGTTTAGTTTATGTGAGCAATCAACCATGCAGATTGCGTAAAAGACCCAATAAAAAAGGCAGCCTTTGCTACCTTTATTTAGCGAATACCTTGACAGCTTACTGCAAAAAAGTACCTAGACGTTGACCCATTGTCACCGGCACTGAATTAGAAAGACCTGCGCCCCAAGCCATGCCCGCTGATTTTGGTAATACCACAATCGCCGTTGAGCCCAAATAAAACCGCCCAAGTTCATCGCCTTTTTTCAACGTCATGTGATGGGTTTGACGCTGCACGCGATCGCTACGTTTGATTTTGCCTGTAGCCACTGTTTCAATTCCTGCTACAATCATCGCCCCGACTAGCACAACGCAAGCTTTCCCAAATTCGGTATCAAACACACACACGCAGCGCTCGTTACGGGCAAACAAATCGGTAATGTTTTCAGCGGTCTCATTATTGACCGAGAATAGCTGTCCTGGCACATAGATGGTTTCTACCAAAGTACCGTCAAACGGCATATGCACGCGGTGATAATTGGTTGGTGCCAAATACACGGTGACAAAACTTCCCTCTTGCATGGCTTTGCCAAGTTCATAATCCGCGAGCAATTGCCCGACTTCATACGATTTGCCTTTAGCTTGCAGGATTTGGTCTTTATCGATTTGCCCCAATTGCGATATCATGCCATCTGCAGGACAGATCAGCGCATCTGGGTCATCATCAATCTTGCGCGCGCCATCTTTGAGCTCACGGGTAAAAAAATCATTAAAACTGTCATACTGAGAAAAACTACCGCGCGCATATTCCTCTAGCTTGATACCATACACCGAAGCGAAGGTACGAATAAAAGTTTTTTTCACCATCGGATGACGGCTTTGGGCAAGACGACCTGCGATTTCACTGATTTTTTGTTGTGGGACAAGCGATTGTAACGTCGTAAACAAGGTCATAAGTTACTCGAGATTGGCATTTTAAAGTTGGCTTATTATAATCAAATTCCCCCTTAGAATCACGGTATATTAAACACTGGGCTATGAGTTAAGCGACAAGCTAGCTTTTAAGTTAAGCCGCTTACGCTCAAACTGACGGATAGGAAAAATCATGAAAGCAGTACTACAACGGGTGAAATTTGCCAAAGTAGCAGTCAACCAAGCGCCTCACCCACAACAAATCGTCGGCGAGATTGCACACGGCGTACTTGTTTACCTTGGCCTTGGGCATGATGATACGCTCGCGGTGGGGCAAAAAATGATTGATAAAATCCTCACCTATCGCGTATTTGAAAATGAGCAAGGCAAAATGGATAAAAATGTGCAAGAGGTTAATGGCGGCTTACTGTTAGTGTCGCAGTTTACCCTCCTTGCCAATACCCAATCGGGTAGACGTCCTGATTTTAAGCCCGCGATGGCGCCCGACACTGCCAAAGCTTTGTTTGCGCAGATAGTAGCGTATGCCAAGACGCAATATGCAGCCGTGCAAACAGGCGAATTTGGCGCAGATATGCAAGTCAGCAGTTGCAACGATGGTCCGATAAATTTTATTTTTGAACTGTGATGCGACCCGTGTTAAGTACCAAAAATTGAGTCAAACGCCGAATTTTTTACAACACCACAAATAAAAGCTCTAAAAGCTTATCGTTGTCATTTTTCTGTCATATTCTGAAGTTGTAATATGGGCATTGTAATATTGTTGTCATAAAATTGTTTTGACAAACAGTTGTCTATTTTTATCGCTTGAGAAATTTATGAAAAATGAAACTATTTTGGTAGTGGAAGATGAGCCTGCCATTCGAGAAATGATCGTGACCACACTAGAGATGGCAGGATTTGATTGTTTGCAAGCCTCAGAAGTCTCTCAAGCACATCATTTGGTGGTCGATCATCGTCCCAACCTCATCTTATTAGATTGGATGCTACCCAATGGGCTATCAGGCATTGATTTATGCCGCCGCCTGAAAAAAGATGAAATGCTCTCTGAAATTCCTATCATCATGCTCACCGCCAAAGGCGAAGAAGACAACAAAGTTCAAGGACTTGACGCTGGGGCAGATGACTATATCACCAAGCCGTTTTCCACCCGTGAATTGGTTTCCCGTATCAAAGCGGTATTGCGCCGTAGTAGCGCATTGTCAGGCGAAAAACCCATTGATGTGGGCGGCTTGTCGCTAGACCCTGCCAGTCAGCGCGTGAGTGCCAATAACAAAGCGGTAGATATCGGACCGACAGAGTATCGGCTACTTGCTTTTTTTATGAGTCATCCCGAGCGGGCTTATACCCGTACCCAGCTACTCGATCAAGTTTGGGGTGGCAATGTGTACGTTGAAGATCGTACCATTGACGTGCATATCCGCCGCCTGCGTAAAGTGCTTGAGCCATTTGGGTTTGCGGACTATATCCAAACTGTACGTGGCACAGGCTATCGCTTTTCTAATAAAATCGACTAACAATAGTCTGATTAATCGCATTGAAATTTTTGCCAACTTATCCCAACTTCGCTATAGTAAGCTTTCTCAATGGATGCTAGAAAAATTAATATGTGGTCGAGCATTTTACCCGTGATGACAGTTGGGGTTGCCGGGCTGTTGATTGGCGGGCTATTAGGGTTTTGGGGTTGGGGACTGGCGATAGGGCTTTGCCTGTATCAGCTATATTTTTTATGGTCGATACAACGCTTTAAAGCATGGTATAACAAAAACCCCGATGAGCCGCCGCCTGCATTTGAGTCCAACCTTAGTGTCGTTGCCAGCAATATCTACCAAGTCAATCGCCAAGAGAAATTGGCGCATCAGCAAACCGTTTCGCTGGTGCAAAAAGTGCGCGACTCGCTAAGCGCATTGCAAGACTCGATTATTCTGATTGACAAAAATGACTGTATCGAATGGTGGAACAACTCTGCCGAGCGGCTTTTTCAATTTAAAGCGCCCGACCAAGGTCGCAATGTGTTGACCATTATTCGCAACCCGCTTTTTCATCAATATTATCACCACATTGAAGACTATCCAGATGGTGTGCGTATCCATAACCCGTCTAATATCGAGCGCTATGTGCAGTGCAAGATTACCAAATTTGGGCAAGAAAAATTACTGCTGATTTATGATGTCACCCGTTTTCAGCATTTAGAACAGATGCGAAAAGACTTTGTGGCAAATGTTTCGCATGAACTTCGCACGCCGCTTACCGTCATCATGGGGTATGTGGAGACTTTGAGTGAACAGCCTGATTTAGATCCGCGTATTGCTCGCGCGTTTACTCAGATGATGCAGCAAAGTCAGCGCATGAATAACATCATCAATGACTTACTGTTATTATCTCGACTAGAGAACGATGAAAAGCCCGCTGAGCCCAAAGACATTGATATTTCCAAAATGCTGATGCAATTGTTTGACGATGCGCAAATGTACAACAAGTCATACGACCATATGATTCATTTGCATATCGACAGCACGTTACATATTTTGGGTTATGAAGATTATCTGCGAAGTGCGCTCAGTAACCTGATTACCAATGCCATGAAATACACCCCCAAAGGTGGTGAGATTAGTATTAGCTGGCATGAGTGTGACGCGGGGGTATGTTTTAGCTTGACCGACAATGGCATTGGTATCGAGCAGCGCCATATTCAGCGCTTAACCGAGCGTTTTTATCGCGTGGACACGGGTCGAAGCCGTGACACAGGGGGTACTGGTTTGGGGCTAGCAATTGTTAAGCATGTCTTGTATCAGCATCATGCCACCTTGGATATCACCTCCACAGTTGGCAAAGGCTCGACCTTCACTGTGACCTTTCCAAAATCCGCCAGTATTCCAACCCAACCCCTTAACCCTACAAGCCCACAAAGTTAAAATTTACTTGTGGCTGGCGCCCTTGCATGATATCAGCCATCGCTTTTGCTGAGCCGTTCGAGTGCGTCCAGCCCAAAGTGCCATGTCCCGTGTTGAGATACAAATTATCAATACGTCCTTGGCGATTGACCGCGCGACCGATAATCGGCACATTTGACGGTGTCATCGGTCGCAGCCCTGTCCAATAATTCGGCTCGGTCAAATCTACCGCATCCCCAAACACTTCTGTCACTCGCCGCGTAATCGCTTGGCAACGAACGGGATTTAGTTCAAGGTTAAACCCGTTAAATTCAGCCGTTCCTGCTACTCGCAAGCGATCGCCTAAGCGCGAGTATACCAGCTTAAACTCATCATCAATCAAGCTCACATAAGGTGTCTCATCGGGTCGCAACACGGGGTACGTGGCTGAATAGCCTTTGGCAGGATAGATGGGTAGATTGATGCCCAACGCTTTGACTAAGGCAGGACTATAACTCCCTAACGCCAGTACATAAGCATCGGCGGACAGTATCTGTGACTGCGCTGGCAAAGCGGTATTATCTCTGCTATCAACGGATATTACTTCCACACCGTCAATGTGTTGGTTATGATAAATAAGTCGTTTGATGGCAGTATTAAATAAAAATGTTACCCCTTGCTGTTGACAAAGTGCGGCCAAGCGATGGGTGAATTTTTGCGCATCCCCTGATTCATCAAGTGCCGTATAAGTCGCCCCAACCAATTCTTTGCCAATACCAGTTAACGCAGGCTCTAATTCTATCGCTTTATCCACACTAATTACTTGCCGATCACAACCCAATTGCTGCATCCGCTTAGTGGGTGCTATCGCTGCTTGAAACTCCGCATGATCGGTATAAAAATGCATAATACCGCGTGTCAGACAGTCATAATCAATGCCCGTTTGCGCCCTGACTTCGCCGAGTACTTGCCAAGAGTATAATCCTAAATTGACCATCTGCACCAAATTAGCATCAGCACTTTTCGCATTGCACTGCTGCAAAAACTGCCAACCCCATCGCCACAGCGCCATATCAGGGGCTGTATCTTGTCCCGCGTTGCCCGATAAACCCAACAACCTATGCCAGCGAAACAACAATGGCGCATCTTCTCGCAATAACCATTTTAGCGCTTTATAGGGTGTATCAGGGTTTGCCCAAGGCGTGGCATGTGACACAGATATTTGCCCACCATTGGCAAACGATGTTGACAGTGCAGCGCTACTTTCACGCTCGATTACCGTTACCTCAAACCCTGCTTGTCGAAGCTGCCAAGCAGTGGTGACACCCACCACCCCTGCACCAAGCACGATTACCTGCTTTGTCATAACTTGCCTTACTGTCGTTAGCTGATGAATATGTATAGATAAAAAATGTAGATTGACTAGCAATCAATAAAAAGCCCCCAGTTATCATGGAGGCTTTTTTTCATTTATAAATAACATGGGCTGAAATTTTAATCTATCAGCTTTTTTACAAACCGTTATTTGCTTAATTTACTGCTGATTTCACGTAGCAATAGTACTTCTTCTGAAGGTTCTGGTGCAGCCGCTTCTTGCGCTTCGCTTTGACGGCGTAGGCGGTTCATGGCTTTCACCAACATAAATATGATAAATGCCAAAATAATAAAGTTGATTAAGATGGTGACAAAATTACCATAAGCGAACACAGGCACGCCAGCTTTTTTCAGTGCATCATACGTCATAGCGGTGCCTGCAGGTACATCACCTAATACCACGAACATATTGGTAAAGTCGATTCTGCCGCCCATAATCGCAGAGATAATCGGCATAATAATATCTTCTACCAACGACGTCGTGATTTTACCAAATGCGCCACCGATGATGACACCCACTGCCAAATCCATCACGTTACCTTTGAGGGCAAACTCTTTAAATTCTGACATCATACTCATATTACTTCTCCTACCTTCAAAATAGTTGCTACAATCGTTGACTAAAAAGCCCTTATCATCATAAGGAATTGTGTAAAATTTTAAACCTTTACTTTGCCAGTGTGTAGATTAAATTAAAAAAGCTCGTAACAGGTACAAGCTTTTTGTAAATAAATGTTAGGCTTTTTCAAAATTTTATAGCTTAAATCTGCTATTATTTACGACCGTTACGTTTACGCTCATTTTCAGTCAAGTATTTTTTGCGTAGACGAATTGATTTTGGTGTCACTTCAACCAGCTCATCATCTTCAATAAATTCAAGCGCTTGTTCAAGGGTAAAAATGATTGGCGGCGTTAAAATAATCGCATCATCGGTACCACTGGCACGCACGTTCGTCAACTGTTTTGCTTTGGTTGGATTGACTACCATGTCATCGCTACGTGAGTTTTGACCAACAATCATACCTTCATAGACTTCAGTTTGCGGTGATACAAACATACGACCACGTTCTTGAAGGTTAAATAGCGCATAGCCCAATACAGTACCATTCACCATAGAAATCAACACCCCATTTTGGCGTTTTGCCACATCGCCTGTTTTCACAGGACCATAATGTGAGAAACTTGAGGTCATGATACCAGTACCTGAGGTAATGGTTAAGAACTCAGAGCGAAAACCGATTAAACCACGTGACGGTACTACCGCTTCAATACGGATACGACCTTTGCCGTCAACTTCCATATTGGTCAATTCGCCTTTACGGTAGCCCATTTGCTCCATTACCGCACCTTGGTGCTGTTCTTCAACGTCAAAAATCACATTTTCAAACGGCTCTTGTTTCTCACCCTCGATTTCACGAACAATTACTTCTGGACGTGATACACCCAGTTCAAAACCTTCACGGCGCATATTCTCAATCAATACAGATAAGTGAAGTTCCCCACGACCTGAGACTTTAAATTTATCAGGACTGTCGGTATCTTCTACGCGAAGTGCCACGTTATGAATTAACTCACGTTCTAGACGCTCACGAATATTGCGTGACGTCACGAATTTACCTTCTTTACCCGCAAATGGTGAGTTGTTGACTTGGAAAGTCATCGATACGGTTGGCTCATCGACACTTAGCGGTGGTAAGGCTTCTACGTTTTGTGGATCACAGATAGTATCAGAAATATTTAACGCATCGATACCCGTGATACATACGATATCACCTGCCTGTGCCATAGGTACTTCGATACGGTCAAGACCATGGTAACCCATGATTTGTAAGATACGGCCGTTGCGTTTATTACCTTCTTTATCCACAATTGTTACAGGCGTATTGGTTTTAACTGACCCACGCTGAATACGACCGATACCAATCAAACCTTTGAAGTTATCATAATCAAGGCTTGAAATCTGCATACGGAATGGACCGTCCGTATCCACCTGTGGTGGCTCAACAACATTAACGATGGTTTCAAACAATGGCTGCATATCTTCTGCAAGCTCGTCAGGCGATAACCCTGCAATACCATTCATGGCAGAGGTATAAACGATGGGAAAATCTAGCTGCTCATCTGTCGCACCCAAATTATCAAACAAATCAAACACCTGATCCATGACCCAGTCTGGACGGGCGCTTGGTTTATCAATTTTATTAATCACCACGATTGGCTTTAAGCCACGGGCAAATGCTTTTGAGGTCACAAAACGGGTTTGTGGCATAGGACCATCAACGGCATCAACTAATAACAACACACAGTCAACCATCGACATCACCCGTTCAACTTCACCACCGAAGTCGGCGTGACCGGGGGTGTCGACGATGTTAATACGGTATTCAACGCCGTCTTTAGGATTGGTCCATTTGATCGCCGTGTTTTTGGCTAAAATGGTAATACCACGCTCTTGCTCTAATGCGTTAGAGTCCATGACGCGTTCAACTTCTGCGGCACGCTCACCAAAAGTACCTGATTGTTGTAACAGTTTATCGACTAGAGTAGTTTTACCATGGTCAACGTGGGCAATAATCGCAATATTGCGAAGATTTTTGATTGAATCTGACATAAAAAAATAGCTCTTGAAAATTCGGCTAGGAAGGAAAATTAAAACACGCGGTAGTATAACATCTTATCGTTAAAAATAGATTAAATTTATCTAAGTTGAGTTTATAGCTGATAATAAAAATAAAAAAAGCTACCAACGAGGGTAGCTTTTTTTATTTAATAACTAATTATTGTACGTTCATGTCTTTAGTTTGAACGGTTGTGCCAGAGTTGTTACCAGTGATGATAGCATATACACGACGGTTCATTGCACGGCCTTCAGCAGTGTTGTTGTCTGCGATTGGACGGTCATAACCGTAACCCACTGTGCTAATACGTTGTGGTGCAACACCAAACTGGTTAACTAACATTGATTTAACCGCATTTGCACGTGCTTCAGACAAACGTTGGTTGTAACGCGCAGATGGACCAGTTTTTGAAGCGTGACCTTCAATTGAAGCTGTTGAATTTGGATATTCATTCATTTTTTCAGCAACTTTTTGGATTTCTGGTTTGTACTGATCTTTGATGACAGTTTTGTCATTGTCAAAGAATACACGTAATTCCATACGTAATGCGTCATCAACTGGGATTTCACGTGGGCAACCGTCAGCATCTACAACAACATTTAATGGAGTGCCTGGGCATTTGTCAACGCTATTTAATACGCCATCTTGGTCGTCATCACCATCAGTCACAACGATTGGTTCAACAGGGATAGGCTCAACTACTGGCGCTGCTGGGGCCAAGTGACCACCTAGAACCACGTTAAGACCTGCTAATGCTAGACCTTCCCACCAATCGTTATCGAAGTTATAAATCGCACGACCTTCACCACGTAAGCTTAATGCGTCATTGATGCGGTAGTAAGCACCAAGACCTAAGTTACCAATTGTGTCTTTAGAAGTTGCTTTGCTGCCATCATCAAATGCCATTGAGGTTTTTGATTGACCTGCACCGATTAACACATATGGCTTAAATGGGCTGTTAGTATAGCCACTAAAGGTTTCAGTACCGATAGTAAAGTTACCTGAGTATGATTTTTGTTCAAAATCATGTCCGTTAACTTTATCGCCGTTGCCATTTAATGCATCAGAATCAGTTTCACCGTACTCTAATTCAAGTGCGATAGTAGGTGTCAATTCGATACCAATACCTGCACCAGTGTACAAGTCGTTATCTTGGTGAGTACCTGCGAATTGTTCGCCTTGTTTGTCTTCAGTTTTGCTGATACCGTCTACATAATGATAACCTAATAGTAAAGGTGTAACAGTAACGCCTGCGTTAGCGGCTACTGGCATAACAGCTGCAGCAACAACTGCTAGAGCGATTTTATTTAGCTTCATAGAATTCCTCCAAAGGATTGGCTCATTTTAAATTAAAATAACCTGACAGTTAATTCACAAAATAACACATCAAAACACATGCAATTTATGAACTTGTTAAATATAGCTTAACGCCTAAAAATTGTGTTTACAACTCTTTTTTTTACATTGCTACACAATATTACACGAACATCACAATATGTTATATTTTTATTTTTTAGTAGCTAAGCTAATCACTTTCGCCCGATACTAAAAATTCAACAACCATCATGATTCGACATTACACATCAGAACTATACACTTATCTTGAGAAGGATTTTAATACAGTCTATTTAAATTTACCATATCTTAAATTCATACTGTCACTAAATGATACATTCTAGTGACATTCATTTACTTAATGTGTGAGTGATACATTTGCCATACCACTAAAACAGTTTCGTCTAGATAATGGCTTAACATTAATAACATCGTATAGATGATTTAACATGTAAACCCATCAATCGGTTTTGAAGACTTCAGCAGGTCAGACAGTACCAGTCTTTTGGTCGCTTTTATTAGCGTTATAACCAGCTAATCCTATCTTTTATATCAATATTTGTTTGTTAATTTATCAAAACTCTCTATAATAATGAACTAAAATCGTTTATTGTGTTATTCCATCATGATCTAGCCGGTAGCTCTAATAGCATGAATGATTCGAAATCCAATGTGTTCTCAACAAAAAGACAGGGGTTTACTTTGATTGAAACAGTTGTCGTTGTGGCTGTTTTATCTATCATCGTAGCGATGGCTTCGATTACTATTACCAACAGCTTAAAGCAAATGGAAGCAAAAAGCACCGCTTCAAGCTTAATGAATTTTTTAAGCAGCGCAAAACAAGAGGCGTTGATTTATCAAAACCCTGTGATAGCCTGTGTCGCTAATGATAACTTGGCTTGCGTGACAACTGGCGGTCATCAGCTGATTAGCTTTATCGATAAAAATAACAATAACAGCTATGAGGCAACGGTAGACAAACTCAATCATCAGCTTACGTTAGATTTGTCCTGGGGGGTGCTGACGGCAAATATCTCGTTGAATAACAACTATATTATTTTTAAGCCAGAAAACGCTAGACCCATTGGTTATATGGGTAATATTCAATACTGCCCTTTAGATGGTAAGGTCGATAATCGACTAAAGGTAAGTTTCAGTAAAACAGGCATTATTAAATATAAGCCCTACTCAGTTGAACAATTTAATTGCCCCTAATAGCTAGGCTTTTGCTGTAAATGCTTTTCTCATTGCGCTCACCGCTTCGCTAAGTCCCATAAACACACTGTCTGCAATAATGGCATGACCGATGTTTAGTTCATGGATGCCACCCATATTAGCAATGGGTGCAACGTTGTCACGGGTAAGACCGTGCCCTGCATTGACCAGTAAACTTGCTTTTGACTCGTGGGCATGAGTCACGGCTGTTTTGATACGGTTGATTTCATGGTTAATTTTAACTTGGTCATGTTGCAAACAATAGTCAGCATAGGCGCCCGTGTGTAGTTCAATGGCATCTGCCCCGAGCGCAATGCTTTTATCAATTTGCGCCAACTCTGGATCAATGAATAGTGACACTTGAGTGCCGACCTGATGTAACTGTTGAATCGCACTGGCTATTTTGTGCTGATTGCCAATCACATCAAGCCCGCCTTCGGTGGTCAGTTCTTGGCGTTTTTCAGGGACGAAGCACACCCAAGCTGGCTTAACATCACAGGCTATCGCAACCATCTCGTCAGTGACTGCCATTTCAAGGTTCATACGAGTGGTTATGACTTTGGCAAGTCGATAAACATCATCATCTTGAATGTGACGACGATCTTCACGCAAATGCAGCGTGATACCATCCGCCCCTGCCTGCTCACAAATTAATGCCCCTGCCACAGGATCGGGATACGCCACGCCGCGCGCTTGACGCAGGGTAGCAATGTGGTCGATATTGACACCGAGTAAGGGTTGATTGCTGGTCATGACGTTCCCTATTTTGTCTATTATTGATACTGAGTAAGCTTATTGATATTGGGTAAGCTGCTGCCAAAGTTCTCGGCTTTGCAGGGTTTGATAATTGAGTAAATTATCTATCAAATGGCGGTGCATGGCACTGATGCTATTGACCAATTGTTTGGCTAAATCAAAATCTTGTTGCATCATTTGGTTAAAGCTAGCTTCATCTTGCAAACATTGATACCAAGTTAGCAGCTGCTCACCTGTTAATGATATGTCGGGTTTATCCAAGGGTAAAACTGGCATAAATCCTTGCTGTAGTTGGTATTGATAACGCTGCGATGAGACTATTAAATCCCCTAACGCATCTTTAGCAAAATCGAACCCATAGCCTAATTGTTCAAACAATACATTTTCAAAGCGTCTTAAATACCACTTTAAACGGGTCATATCATATGGCGATTGCGCTGGGTCGACAAACAGCGTTGCCATGTTTGCAACGCACTGCTGGTATGCTTGCCATATCTCAGCAAACGGCTCTTCAACAGGCAATAGTTTTTGCAAAATTTCATTGAGATACATGCCTGCATACAGGCTTTGTCCGGTGAGGATAATGTGATTTTGCAAAATCTGGCTTTGACTAAAGGTTTTTAGGCTATTTTTACCATTGCCAAAAAATTGTATGGGGATAAATAGCGGTAAGTTTTTTTTACCGATACCATGTACTACGCCCCATTCTTCACTAAACAGGTAAACCAAACTACGGCTTTCACCATACGGCTTTTGGTGCAAAATATAACCTGTTAGCAGTTGATTGCGCATAGTAGCCTTTAGCCTATAACCTAGTAGCCCAAGCTCGTTAGCGCACGCTCATCATCTGACCAGCCTTTTTTGACTTTGACCCACAGCGTCAGCATCACTTTTTTATCAAACATTTTTTCCATATCTTGGCGCGCTTCGATGCCGATTTGTTTGATTTTTTCGCCTTTATCACCGATGACAATCACCTTTTGACCCTGACGCTCGACAAAAATCGTGGCATCGATAAAGGTCACAGCTTTACGCCATTTGCCTGTTTTTGGGTCTTGATGCGCGGGCTCATCCTTGAAGGTATCAATTTGCACCGTTAAATCGTAAGGAATCTCATCGCCCGATGCCCGCATCACTTTTTCACGAATGATTTCACTGGCTAAAAAGCGTTCTGAACGGTCAGTAACTTGTTCTGCATCATAGATTGGCGCTGCAATCGGTAAATGCTTACCGATGACTCGTACTAGCTCATCTAAGTTGTGCGCCCGTAACGCAGATACGGGCACGATATCGCTAAATACTTGGGTATCATGCAGTTTTTGTAGTAGCGCGAACAGCTGAGCTTCATCCTTAATGGTGTCGCTTTTATTAATCACTGCAATCACAGGAACACCCAAATTTTGCACTTTGGCAAACACCAGCTCATCATCTTCTACCCACTTTAGGCTATCAATCACAAACAATACCGCATCAACGTCTGCCAAAGCCGAAGTTGCGGCTTTATTCATACGCTCGTTGATGGCGCGCACTTCGCGGCTATGGATACCTGGGGTGTCAACAAAAATCGCTTGTAATTGCTCGTTGGTCAAAATTCCCATAATGCGATGGCGGGTGGTTTGGGGTTTTCGCGAGGTAATCGACAATTTTTGACCCAACACATGATTCATTAACGTTGATTTACCCACGTTTGGACGTCCGACAATGGCTACATATCCCGTGCGAAAATCCACCGCACGCGCGGGTGCTGATTCGCTTTGCCCACTGAAAAATTGACTGATAACATCATGGTTGTTGTCCGCTGATGGAATATCGACAGCTGGGTCAGTGGTGGTTTGTTGGGTAGCGTCTGCTTGGTTAGACATAAAGTGGGATCTCAACATTGGTTTAAAGGGTACAAATTATTGTAGAAGAGTTTTGAGCAAATTTCAGTAAGCATTTCATCAAATTTGGGTGTTGACAGTATAGCAGGTCGGCAAATTAGCGCAGCGGGGGTAACAAATCACTGATTTTAGTCAGCATGGCTTCGGCGCAGCGCTGCTCGGCAATACGGCGACTTTCCCCTTGTGCTGTGACTAAAGCTTGGGTTGGCGCTATGGGTTTGGCGGTTTTATTGTCAAAAATAATTTCGACTTGGCAGCTGACCACAAAAATTTGATTGGGGGCATTGCCAATGGTTTCGGTCACTTCATAGCGTGGCAGCGCAAGTTGGTGTGCTTGCAACAGCTCTTGTAAACGGCTTTTGGCATCTTTTAGCACTTTTTGTTCTTTCACTTTTTCGAACAAATCTTCAAACCACGCCAGTACACAAGCTTTAACCGTGTCAAAATTTTGGCTATCAAGATAAATAGCGCCAATCAAGGCTTCAACGCTATCTGCCAAGATTGAGGCGCGTTGACGACCACCGCCTTTACGCTCGCCCACCCCTAAAATCAAGTAATCTGATAAATTGAGCTGCTTTGCAATAATTACCAAGGTCTCTTCGCGCACAAGCGATGCACGTAAGCGACTGAGCCGACCTTCATTATAGTCGGGATAGCGCAAAAATAAGGCTTCTGCGATGATCACACCGAGCAATGCATCTCCCAAGAACTCTAATCGCTCATAATTGTGTTCGCTATCAAATGAGCGATGCATGAGTGCCATAATGGGTAAATTCACATTATCAAACTGATAACCCATTTGATAAAAAAGCGCGGTTAATTGACGCACTTGTGGCGGTAGTTTTTTGAGATTAAAGGTGGGGATAGTGATTGGTAAATTCATCTGCTTCAAATTGTTAGAAAAGTATTCGCCAGTGAAATCATCACATGGCTATCACTTACTTAAGATTGGGGCTACAAATTCAATAACTATTGCTTGGCGACTTTGGCATCTTCTGCGCTAATGGTATCTTCAAAGCGATTGACGATATCGACGTTACCAAAAAAGTTGTTTGCTTCATCGTATTTTAATTTCACTGACATCTCACCTGGCGTATTATCCACCACTTCCACGACGTCCTCTGCCTTTTGGCTGAGACCGTTGATATGCCATTGGGAATTGACATTACCTAAAAACTCTTTGACACTTTCTTTATTGTCATTGGACTTTTTGAGTTCAAAAGCCAACGATTTTTTGAGTTGGTAGTGACCGACTTGGGCAGGGATAATAGCTAAACCGAGTTTGGCACACACGACGATGAGTACAATCATAATCACGATACCCGTGACGCTGGCGCCGCGCTGATGACTTGGTAGGTTCATGCCGTATTCTCCTTTTATCATCGCTCAAGATAGGTTAATGTAAGCTTTAGTTAATTAAATATTCTCAACAACAAAGGCTTTGATATCCAATTTTTTAAAGCAAGCGGTTAGTGTATTGCGCCATTGCGATTAAAGGTGGGTAGACTTAATCCACTGGCTTTGTGCGTCCACACATACACGGCTTTACCCGCTAGGTTCTCATCAGGTACAAACCCCCAAAAACGACCATCAGCACTGCGATCACGGTTATCGCCCATCACAAAATAGTGTCCTTTAGGCACTGTTAGTTGCCATTGTTGACCTTGGCTTGCCATCAATTGAGGTGACGCTTGCTGCAAAAAGCTGGCATATTGAAACCAATTCTTGTCACCCAAATAGCGCACCAAATGTTGATGATTACTGCTGGGCGATTCTTGCACATACTGGGCTGTTTGTTCTTCTTGATTGCCCAGTTGCGCTGCTTGCTCAGCTGTCATAAGCTCACCGGTCTCAGTTTTCCCTGGCGGATATAGCTGCGCTGTCATCTTAGGGTCGGGGGTAAAGTTGGCAGGCGTGGTCGCAATCGCTTTGCCATTGACGCTTAACTGCCCGTTGTTAAAGCTCACCGTATCCCCACCCACGCCAATCACCCGCTTGATATAATAAATTTTTGGGTTTTCAGGATAGCGAAATACCACCACATCACCATGCTGTGGCGCGCCCAAATCAAGCACCTTGGTATTCACCAGTGGCAAGCGTATACCATACGCGTATTTGTTGACCGCAATAAAGTCACCCGTATAAAGGGTGGGCACCATCGACGATGAGGGGATATTAAACGGCTCAATCAAAAACGAGCGCACTACGAGCACAATCGCTAAAATCGGGAAAAAATCATACGCCCATCGCACCGGCGCAGTCGATTTCTCCAATCCTTTGCTTTGCTTTTGCTTTAGCACCAATTTATCCAGTAGCCAAATAGCGCCCAAAATCAAGGTCGCAGGAACAAGAATCAAATTAAAATCAAAATCCATACTTGCCTCTACGACTGATTATCCACTTTTAATACCGCCAAAAACGCTTCTTGTGGAATCTCGACACGCCCCACTTGCTTCATGCGTTTTTTACCTTCTTTTTGCTTTGACAGTAGTTTTTTCTTACGTGACACGTCACCACCATAACATTTGGCAAGTACGTCTTTACGCATGGCTTTGACAGTACTACGGGCAATGATTTGGCTACCAATCGCCGCTTGAATTGCTACGTCAAACATTTGACGCGGAATCAATTCTTTCATTTTTTCAACCAACTGATTACCGCGATAGCGCGCTTGCTCAGCATGACAAATCATCGCCAATGCATCAACTTTTTCGCCATTAATGAGTACATCCACCCGCACCAGTTTATCTGTTTCAAAGCGCTCAAAGCCGTAATCAAGTGACGCAAAGCCACGTGACACCGATTTTAGACGGTCAAAAAAGTCCATGACCACTTCACCCATCGGAATATCAAAGGTCAACTGCACTTGCTGTCCCATAAACTTCATATCAACTTGGATACCACGACGCTCTATACATAATGTCATCACGTTACCCAGATAATCGGGTGGTACCAAAATGTGACAGCGCGCAATCGGCTCACGAAACTCATCAATTAGACCTGGGTCAGGCATTTTTGATGGGTTATCGATTTGGATAATCTCACCACTCCGTTTTTTGATTTCGTAGATAACGGTCGGGGCGGTGGTAATCAAATCTAAATCGTATTCACGCTCAAGACGTTCTTGGATGATTTCCATATGCAGCATCCCCAAGAAACCACAGCGAAAACCAAACCCAAGGGCATCAGAGGTATCAGGCTCAAAAAACAACGCAGCGTCATTGACTTGCAGTTTTTGTAGCGCTTCACGAAATGCCTCAAAGTCACTCGAATCAACAGGGAACATACCGGCATAGACTTGTGGCTTGACCTTTTTAAACCCTGGTATGCTATCTACATCTGGGGTTTTGGCAAGGGTAATGGTATCGCCCACAGGCGCGCCGCCAATGTCTTTGATACCGGCAATCACAAAACCCACTTCGCCGGCTTCCAAGATATTGGTCTCAAACGATTTTGGGGTAAATACCCCAATTGACGTCACAATATGCGTGCCTTTGGTGGATTTGATATGGATTTTATCGTCTTTTTTGAGCGTGCCTTGACGCACACGTACCAGTGACACAACCCCAAGATAATTGTCAAACCATGAGTCAATAATTAACGCTTGCAAAGGCGCATCACGGTCGCCTTCAGGCGCGGGAATACGCTCAACAATCGCTTGTAGCAAATCATCCACGCCCACCCCTGTCTTGGCAGACACGCGCGGTGCATCCATCGCTTCAATCCCGATAATGTCTTCGATTTCTTGAATCACACGCTCAGGATCCACTTGCGGTAAGTCAATCTTGTTGAGTACCGGTAATACTTCAAGACCTTGCTCAATTGCGGTATAACAGTTGGCAACCGACTGCGCTTCTACGCCTTGCGCGGCATCAACCACCAGCAAAGCGCCTTCACAAGCCGCCAGTGAACGCGACACTTCATACGAAAAATCAACGTGCCCTGGGGTATCAATAAAGTTAAATTGGTATTTGTCACCGTTTGGGTGGTTATAATACAGTGTGACAGATTGGGCTTTAATGGTAATACCGCGCTCGCGCTCAATATCCATCGAGTCAAGTACTTGCGCCTGCATTTCACGTGCTTGTAGACCACCACACATTTGGATAATGCGGTCGGCAAGCGTGGATTTACCGTGGTCGATATGGGCAATAATAGAAAAATTACGAATATGAGATAAGGCGGTCACAATTACCTACTAACAAAAAAGTATATGATTAAATTTGTAGAAAAATAGCCTTATTGTAACGTATTTTTCTACAATCACCTACTGAATTTATTGTGACAGCTTTTGGGAGATCATAAAAAAAGATAAGCTTTGGGTGTCAATATCCATTGCAAACGCAAAGCCCCAAACAAAGCCCAAACCCTCCCAAAACTAGGCTTTTTTGACGACGCTGGATTTGAGTTTCATCGCGCCAAAACCGTCAATTTTACAATCAATATCATGATCATCGGTAGCATCATGGAGCAGGCGAATGGATTTGACTTTGGTGCCAACTTTAATGGGCGTGCTTGCGCCTTTGACTTTTAAGTCTTTAATAACCGTCACACTATCCCCATCTTGTAGCACATTGCCGACAGCATCTTTAATAACTTGCTCGCTGTCTGCTTCGGTTTCGCCCGCTTGCCATGCCTGCTGCGCTGCTTCAAAGCCACACATCGGGCAAATCAATAAATCGCCATCTTGGTAGGTATAATTTTCTTTACACTTGGGGCATGGGGGACAGGCAGGTAAACTCATAGCACACGCTCAATTATCTTAGAAAAATTTAATGGTCTTAAGATAGTGTATTGTACGCGATAAGTCACCCCAATAATAGTAATCAGCTAGTACAGACAAACCCTCTGACAGATGACCTAGTAACAGCATTAAATCAGAACTTATTCAAGCAGGACTTAAACCAGCATTTAGTCAAGCATAACCTAATAAAGCATGATTGCAGTCCGAGCCCAATTGTGCAAAACTTTGATTATAATTTTTTTAGCAAATAAAAAGAGAGCCACCATGACAGATTTCGTCGTCTTTGATATAACCGGTGCCGATGCCCAAAAATTCTTGCAAGGACAACTGACCTGCAACGTCACCAAACTCAGCGAGCAGTACCAAGCGACCGCAATTAGTAATCTCAAAGGGCGCGTTGCGTTGGGTATTTGGATTAGGAAAATAGCGGATGACGCTTACCAAATCGTCATCAGCCAAGACTGTGCCGATGAGTTTGCCAAGCATATCAAAAAATACGCGGCGTTCTCAAAACTTACCTTATCAGCCCCACGTGATATTTTTGCGGTTGTTGACAATGGGGTACCTAGTTTTAGTGAATCAGAGAATGGCTCTGACACCGACGCTAACCGCAAAGCATGGCAAAAAGCGAGTATCGCTACAGGTAATTACTGGATTGTCACAGCCACCCAAGGCTTATGGCAACCCCAAGAGTTACGTCTACACCAACACGGCGGGGTTGACTACGATAAAGGCTGTTATTTAGGTCAAGAAATCATTGCCCGGTTATATTTTAAAGCCAGCCCAAAAGCTTGGCTCCACCGCGTAGCAGGTACCGGTGATATACCTAACCCAGGTGAAAAAATTGGCAGTGTCGATGTGGTCAATAGCATTGCTACTGACACAGGTTTTGAAGCCTTGGTCGTCGGGCGTCCCGATGATATTGCCGCCAGTAACCTGACCATTCTTGAATTACCTCAAGCACTGCAACAACCGGTTGCGCGCCAACACTAAACACCCACCAAACTTGATTAACGTAAATAAGTTAAAATAAATGGCTTAAAGATTAAAATAAAAAAGGCATTTCGCTGATGCCTTTTTTAACCGTTTTTTTAGGTTTATCAATACCTAACCCATTTCAAACCTAAACCATTTTATAACTAAACCACTTCGCCAGCCACAAACCCGCTTGCCCAAGCCCACTGGAAATTGTAGCCACCCAGCCAACCAGTAACATCGAGCACCTCGCCGATAAAATACAAATTCGGTTGTAACTGACTTTGCATGGTTTTTGAGGAGACTTTATCAGTAGCAACGCCACCACGGGTGACTTCAGCTGTGCGATAGCCTTCAGTGCCTGATGGCGTCAAACGCCAAGCATTGAGCTGCTCACCGAGCTGCGCTAACTTCTCGTCTTTGATATTGGCAAGCTCAGTCTCAGCCATGTCTTGCCACAATAAATTTTGCAAAGTAATCATTACTTTTTTAGGTAGCGTCGCCGCGCCTATCTGGTCGTTTAGCACGGTTCTAATCAGCTGTTTTGGGTGTTGTTTTTTTTGCTCGGTTAAAAATACTGCCATATCAAGGCTTGGGAATAAATTGATAAAAATCGGCTCGCCCACCTGCCAATAATTCGATAGCTGTAACATCGCAGGCCCGGATAAACCGCGATGGGTAAATAGCACAGGTAACCTAAAACTGATGCGCTCGTTAAACGCAATGACCTCAAAACTAACCCCCGATAACGATTTAATCGCATTGCCAATCTTATCGGTAAAGGTAAAGGGTACGAGTCCTGCCGATGTTGGTACAATGGTATGCCCAAATTGCTGCGCTACTTGGTAACCAAATCCTGTCGCACCCATGGTCGGAATTGACAGCCCCCCTGTGGCGACTACCAATGAGTGACAAGTTAAGGTTTGCTCGCTACTTTTTTGATGCGCTGGTTGATTGGCTTGTTGATTGACCGTTAAAACAAACCCCGTATTGTCGGGTAACGCTTGGATTTGCTGGATGGTGGTTTTTAGTTGAATAGTCACTTGATTGGCGCGGCACTCAGTCAGTAGCATTTGCAAAATATCATTGGCAGAGGTATCACAAAACAGTTGCCCATGCTCACGCTCATGATAAGGAATCTGATACTGGCTAACCATCCCAATAAAATCCCAATTTAGATACCGTGACAACGCCGATTTGCAAAAGTGCGGATTGCTACTTAAATAATGCTTGGGCTCAATGTCATAGTTGGTAAAATTACAGCGCCCACCGCCACTCATAAGGATTTTCTTGCCCGCTTTATTGGCATGATCTACCACCAGTACCCGCCGTCCGCGCTTGCCCGCTGTCAATGCACAAAATAGTCCTGATGCCCCTGCCCCGATGATGATAACATCATACGCCAACGTGGACGGTGCGTTTGTTGACCCAGCGTGATTTTGAACCGTGTCAATCTTTGGTGAAGTATTTGGTGAAATATGTTGTTGCTGCATGATGACCGCTATTTATCAAGTAAAAGACCAAATGAGAATCTGCTTACAATAAAGATATTTGCCCAAGATCGGAAAAAATATCCTTAAAAATATCCTGAGTAACATTGCAAAATTTGTGATTTTTTGCCAAACTAAGGAAAAGGCACTCTAGAATCAAGGATTAGATTGTATTGCATTTTCATAGTGAGCGGACGTTTATTGATGGCTCGTTTTATCGCTCTGTTGCTAGCCCGTGTTACTGCCAACTTGTCAATGTTAGCTTATCAACGTGAAAATGTTGTTTTTTAAGTTAAGCCCGCTACCTATTTGAGCCGTTTGTCAGTTCGTAGCCATTTAGAGTATTACCCCACCCCCCTGTCATAACAAGGAATGTTTTATGAAGAGCTACCCTCATAGCGCTGAATTTGCCGCTAAAGCCAACACCACTCCCCAAAAATACGCCGAGACCTATCAAGAATCTGTGGAAAATAACGAAGCGTTTTGGGCAAAACGCGCTGAATGGATTGATTGGATAAAAAAACCCACCAAAATCAAAAACGTCAATTATGACCTAAACAATTTTAGCATTAAATGGTTTGAAGATGGTGAGCTTAATCTATCGGTCAACTGTCTTGACCGTCACGTTGCTGAAAACCCTTACAAGCCTGCGATTATTTGGGAAGGCGATCACCCCTCACTTCACAAAATCATCTCATACAAAGAGCTACATTCAGAAGTATGCCGCCTTGGTAGCGCACTGCGTCGTAAAGGCGTCAAAAAAGGCGACCGGGTCACCATTTATTTACCCATGATTCCTGAAGCGGCGGTTGCGATGCTGGCTTGTGCGCGGATTGGCGCGGTTCACTCATTGGTATTTGGCGGGTTTTCAGCAGACAGTCTAGCTAGCCGTATCATCGATAGCCAATCAAAAATTGTCATCACTGCTGATGAATCTGTGCGTGGCGGTAAACATACGCCGCTTAAACAAAATGTGGATCGTGCGCTAGACCATGACGGCACCGAATGTGTTGAAAATGTCATTGTGGTGTACCGTACCGGTGAATCCATCCCCATGAGCGGACGCCGCGATATTTGGTATCACAACTTAATCGACAATGCCTCTGAAGACTGTCCACCAGAGCCAATGAATGCCGAAGACCCGCTATTTTTACTTTATACTTCAGGCTCAACTGGCAAGCCTAAAGGCGTAGTACACACCACCGGTGGTTATTTGACCTATGCCCTATCCACCTTCCGTGACGTGTTTGATATCAAAGACAATGACGTATTTTGGTGTACCGCCGATGTGGGCTGGGTCACAGGTCACACCTATGTGGTATATGGACCGCTTGCCAACGGCACAACGACCGTGATGTTTGAAGGAGTGCCGCAGTACCCAGATTGGGCGCGTATCGGTCATATCGTTGACAAGCATGACGTTACCATCTTGTATACTGCGCCAACCGCCATTCGAGCGATGATGAAAGAAGGCGATGATTACGTCCGTAAATCAAACCGTTCCAGCTTACGTCTGTTGGGCTCGGTGGGTGAACCTATCAACCCTGAAGCTTGGAACTGGTATTATAACGTGGTGGGCGAAGGACGTTGTCCGATTGTCGATACTTGGTGGCAAACTGAAACAGGGGGTATTTTGATGACGCCAATCCCCAATACGGTTGATCTCAAACCAGGCTCCGCGATGAATCCGCTGTATGGCGTCAAGCCAGCGATTGTCGATGCCGAAGGTGCTGAATTAACGGGCGCTGCCGAAGGCAACTTAATCATCAAAGACAGTTGGCCAGGTCAAATGCGTACCATTTGGGGAGACCATAAACGCTTTTTAGAAACTTACTTTAGCACCTATCCAGGCGCTTACTTCACAGGTGATGGTGCCCTGCGCGATGAAGACGGTCATTATTGGATCACAGGTCGTGTGGATGATGTCTTAAACGTCTCTGGTCACCGCCTAGGTACGGCCGAGATTGAAAGTGCGTTAGTATCGCATCCTTCCGTCGCTGAAGCGGCTATTGTCGGTATGCCGCATGAGCTTAAAGGTCAAGGCGTTGCCGCTTACGTCATCTTAAAATCGGGCGAAGAGCCAAGCGAGATGCTTAAAGGTGAAATCAACCGTCATGTCCGTGGTGAGATTGGTCCAATCGCCAACTTAGACTCGCTATATTTGGTCGAAGCCTTACCAAAAACGCGCTCCGGTAAAATCATGCGCCGTATTCTGCGTAAACTTGCCGCGCATGAATTTGAAGGTTTAGGCGATACTTCAACCTTGGCAGAACCAGAGGTGGTTGATAACCTCATCAATGTGGTTAAAGCTGATAAACAGCCTGCTTAATGGCTTACCAAAATTGAAAAAACGTCTGTAGTTACAGGCATTTTTTCATGGTTTTTTAATTGTTAGAGACCTTTGCACAAACCAGCGACTATCTCTCGACACCAATTTCAAACTCAACTAAAAACTGGAATTGGTGTTAAAAAAGCGAAAAAAGTCACCGAATTGGCATAAAAGTCTCCTAAATTGCAGTAAATTAACGTCTATTGGCTAGTTTTGCCAACCAACAGACACAATAATCCTAAGATAGTCCGTATTTTCGCTTCAAACCTAGGGCAGTTTTTAAATTATGCACAATGCTAGCAAGCAATGTACGGGTATGAAATTGCATTAAGCCAAGATGACGAGCCTTGCTCATCCCATAATTTAAAATGACCGAATACCCGTTCTACCGTATTTCTGGTTTGGCTCTTTTGGGTATTGGTACGTTTCTGTTGTTCGGTAAGTGGTGTATTACGCCATGCCCTATCATGGATATGATTGTTGATAGGCGGTTCATGCTCGGCAAGATAGTCGTCATGGTCTTGGCTTTTATACGCACTGTCGGCGTAAACGGCTGATTCATCACCTGTTAAAAGCGTGGTAAAACATTGTGAATCATGGACATTGGCTGGGGTAGTTTGAATCTTTTTGACAAAGCTGTTTTCATCACAATTAAGATGGATTTTAAAGCCGTAGGTGGTTTTCACTTTGCCTGTGCTGTCTTTTTTACTGACGTAGGCAGCTTCGTTATCTTGGGTATTGTCGGTATGTTTGCCTTTTTTAGCTCGTTTGTTTTTGGCTTCAACGATACTGGCATCAATGATGCTAACACTGCCTGCTTTGATGATGATATTTTGCTCGGCTAGTTGTTGACTAATTTGGTTGAATAAGGGTTTTATGAGTCAAAGTTCACCTAAGTGTTTGTGGTATCGCCAGATGGTGCTGTGGTCGGGTACGTTATCGGTAAGCGATAGACCAACAAAGCGACGAAATAGTAAATCTCTTGCCAGTTGTTTTTCCATGGCTGGGTCGGATAGGTTATAGAGTTTTTGTAGTAGTAAGATTTTAAACATGATGACAGGGTGAAAGGCACTTTCGCCACGATCACTGCTATGAACGTGGCGTAAGGTTTGCTCGATAGTTTGCCAGTTGATAAGGTTGTGTAGTTCATCAAGTTCTTCGATGGCTTTATGACCATTGATGAGACTGTCTGCTAGGGAGAGTTGCCCTGTTTGTTTCCATGCCATATTCGTGTCTTTTGCTATCTTTTTGACTTTACTGTATTATATCACTTTTACAAACTTTTGTTTATTTGTTAGTGCAAAGGTTTCTAATTTATCTCTCCTCAAATATTTTGGAAAATGCCATGCGATTAATGCAACCCTTCCATACGTTGACGAATCAAATTTTTGACTATGTCAATCTTCCTCATGGTTTGACTCATACCACCGATTTGAACCAAACCGATAATAAACTTGATGCGCTTATTACGCCATCTGGGGGTTGGGGTGCGTTGATAGCCGTGCAAGGTAATATGCGAAAGCAGCAGGCATTGACCCGTGCGCCAATCACATTATTAGACCTAAATCAGCCATTTGGCACTAAGTGCCCAAGTTGTGCATTTCCAAACGGCAAAAAAAAGCCCATTAATTTTTGTGAAAATGGGGCTAAAGCAACGGCATTTGAAACCACCAAAAAAACCGTGACGGCTGATTTTTTTGCCAAATATACCGTCACTGAACTGCTCGCGCAAAGTGATTATTTCTTGGAAAACCAAGGACGCTTGACTGAGCCTATGCAGTACAATGCGGCGACTGATAAGTACGAACCCATCGAATGGGAAGCTGCTTATCAGTTGATTGCCAGTCATCTCAATCGATTGGATGACCCGAATGAAGCTGTCTTTTATACCTCTGGTCGAGCCAGTAATGAAGCGTCGTTTTTGTATCAGTTATTTACCAAATGCTATGGCACGAACAATATGCCAGATTGCTCCAATATGTGCCATGAAGCAAGCAGTGTGGGGTTAAAAGATAGTATCGGCTTAGGTAAAGCAACCATCGTAATGGATGACTTTGAGCATTGTGACAGCGTGTGGAGTTTTGGGCATAATCCAGGTACCAATCACCCACGTATGCTAGAAACATTGGCAAATGTCGCTGAGCGTGGTGGCAAAATCATTGTGATTAATCCGCTTAAAGAGCGGGGACTTACCCGTTTTCAAGATCCAAAACGCCCAAGCCAAATGCTGACAAATGGTAGCACGCCACTTAGTCACTATTTTTTCCAGCTAAACATTGGCTCAGACTATGCGTTAATGACGGGCATACTCAAGCATTTAGATAATTGGGATCGCGAGGCACGGGATAACGGTAAAGCCGCTATTTTTGATCATGACTTTATTCAAGCCCAGACCGTAGGCTTTGATGAAATGATTGCAGGGGTAAGGGCGACCGATTGGCAAACCATTTATCATATTACAGGGTTAGACGCGCAGCAAATTGAGCAACTAGCCCAGCTTTATCGAGAGAGTAAACGTCCTATTTTAACATGGTGTATGGGCATCACCCAGCATCGTCATGGTACGGACAATGTGCATATATTGGCAAATTTAGCCTTGGTTATGGGGCATATTGGCAAGACAGGGACGGGACTTGCGCCGATTCGTGGGCATAGTAATGTTCAAGGTAACCGTACCATGGGTGTATGGGACAAGCCTTCAGATAAGCTACTTGATCAAATCGACAAAGTTTTTGGCATTAAGTCCCCTAGAGCGCATGGCTATAACGTTGTAGAGACCCTTGAAGCCATGCAACAAGGCAAGGTTAAAGTATTTATGAGCCTAGCGGGCAATTTTGCAGTGGCAACCCCCGATAAAGCACGTACAGAAGCGGGTATTCGCGGCTGTGAGTTAACGGTACAGATACAGACCAAGCTCAATCGTAGCCACTTGATTCATGGTAAAGAAGCCATTATTTTACCTTGTTTAGGACGAACAGAAATTGATAAGCAAGGCGACAATAACCAATACATTAGTATTGAAGATTCCATGTGTAATGTGGTGTTGTCACAAGGAGCGCGTCAGCCTGTTTCACATAAATTGCGCGCTGAAACTGAGATTATCGCAAGTATCGCTGCGGCTACACTTAGGCATAGCCCGATTCGTTGGGCTTGGTATGTAGAAGATTACGACCGAATTCGTAATGACATTGCTAAAGCCATTGAAGGCTTTGATAACTTTAACCAAAAAGTCTATACCAAACAAGGCTTTCATCTACCGCATCCTGCCAACCGTTATGAATGGCAGACCCAATCTGGTAAAGCCACCTTTTTCTTTACACCGTTAACCGAGATTTATGCAGATAAATTGACGGCTCAGCCCGATGATTTATTAACACTAACCAGTATCCGTTCTCATGACCAATTCAATACCACCATTTATGGGTTGGATGACCGCTATCGCAACGTTTTTGACACGCGGCAAGTAATTTTTATGAATGCTGATGATGCTGATAGATTGGATTTAAAAGCAGGTGATAAGGTGACTATCCAAAGTGAATACGGCGATGGTATTGAGCGAAAAGTCACAGGCTTTCAAGTCATTTTGTATGATATCCCTAAAGGCAATCTAGCCATGTACTACCCTGAAGCCAATCCACTGATTGCGATGACAGATTTTGATAAAAAATCAGGCATGCCTGCCTTTAAAACCGTGTCGGTTAGGCTGAAAAAATGTGCTTAATAATCATAGGGTTGCTTAAAAAACCCTATGGATGATTGTTAAATGTAAAAGTATCATTGAATAAAAAAGTGATGATTGAAAAAACAGGCTGAAAAGTTGATAAAATAGTGACAAGTGATTTACACTAGCCATCAAATGCCCAGCCTGTTCTAGTCTATCAGGTTGCCCCAGCTTATCTAAGCGCTTGTATTAAGCGGTTGTATAAAGAAAAATGGCGTAAAAAGCGGTAAAAAGCCCTATTGATCAATCAGTCGTAATTGAGTCTTTTGAATTTTGCCAACCGCGGTTTTGGGCAATTGTTCAATAAATGCATAATGACGTGGGCCTGCCTGTGGTGCCGCCTGTGTATTGAATAAAGGCAACATCATCCAGTGATTTATTTGGCGGTTGATAAGGTAAATTTTGAGCAGCTGTTAATACCTGACTTAAGCGTAACGGCTGATAGTTGTTGTCAATTTGGTAAGGTGCTACCAGTTTTTTGACATATTTGACGCCAAGATTGACAAACTTGCCTTTAACGCCTAGCAAATCACCCAACGTGATAATCACTACTCTTTTAACGGGCGTTTTATCGATGACTTTTTGTAAGGTATGGGCAAAATTTTCTTGTTAAATATTTTTAAAAATCCAATTCAAATTTTTAATTTTAATGATGATTTAATTAAACCCAATTGCTTACAATTTTGAGCTTAATCATGCGATAATGGGTTATGTTATAATGCCGACCAAAGGCATTTTTAATAAAACCAATATAACAAGGATAAACCGATGACTGATATGACTGCGGCCACAGCGCCATTAGATTTTACCAAACCTATCAAATCGCGTGCTGCGGTAGCTTTTGCTGCGGGAGAACCATTACAAATCGTCGAAATCGACGTCGAGCCACCGCGTAAAGGTGAAGTACTCGTCAAAATTACCCATACGGGCGTTTGCCACACGGACGCATTCACCTTGAGTGGCGATGACCCTGAAGGGGTTTTCCCAGCGGTTTTGGGTCATGAAGGCGCAGGTATTGTGATGGCAGTCGGTGAAGGGGTAACCAGTGTACAACCTGGTGATCATGTCATTCCACTATATACGGCTGAATGTGGTGAATGTTTATTTTGTAAAAGTGACAAAACCAATCTATGCGTCGCAGTGCGTGCCACCCAAGGTAAAGGCGTGATGCCTGATGGTACTACCCGTTTTAGCTATCAAGGTCAGCCAATTTATCACTACATGGGCTGTTCGACGTTTAGTGAATATACTGTCGTTGCTGATGTATCGCTTGCCAAAATCAATCCTGAAGCCAATCCTGAGCAAGTCTGTCTATTAGGTTGTGGCGTGACCACAGGACTAGGTGCGGTAAAAAATACCGCTAAAGTACAAGAAGGCGATAGCGTCGCGGTATTTGGGCTTGGTGGTATTGGGCTTGCTGTTATTCAAGGTGCCAAACTTGCCAAAGCAGGACGCATTATTGCGGTTGATACCAACCCTGAAAAATTTGAGTTAGCCCGTGAGTTTGGCGCGACCGATTTTGTCAATCCAAAAGATTATGACCAACCCATTCAACAAGTGATTGTTGAGATGACAGGTTGGGGTGTGGATCACAGTTTTGAATGTATTGGTAACGTCAATGTCATGCGCTCGGCACTTGAATGCGCGCATCGTGGCTGGGGTCAAAGCGTGATTATTGGTGTCGCGGCTGCAGGTCAAGAGATTTCCACTCGTCCGTTCCAACTAGTGACAGGTCGCCGCTGGTTAGGCTCTGCATTTGGTGGGGTGAAAGGTCGCTCGCAGCTGCCAGGTATGGTGGAGCAAGCCATGCACGGTGATATCCAACTGGCACCTTTTGTCACCCATACCATGGGGCTTGAAGATATCAATGCCGCATTTGATTTAATGCATAAAGGTGAGTCCATTCGTTCAGTGGTGCATTACTAAACCACTACCAAACTTAGCGTTAAAAAGAATGGGAAACTCACCATGAAAAAAATTGAATCGCATAAATTGCACGGTGGTGACCTACAAGTGTGGCAGCATACCAGTGCTACCACACACACGGAGATGAAATTTGCCATCTATTTGCCACCCAAAGCCATCGCCCATGAAGCAGCCAAAACCACTGAAACAACAGTTCAAAAATGTGCGGTGCTGTATTGGCTATCAGGGCTGACGTGTACTGAGCAAAACTTTATTCAAAAATCTGGGTTTGCTGAGTATGCCAGTCGTCACAACGTGATTGTGGTAGCACCCGATACCAGTCCTAGGGGTATTGATATTAGCGGTAATGATGTGCCTGATGACAGCGCTTATGATTTGGGGCAAGGGGCAGGCTTTTATGTCAATGCCACCCAAGCGCCTTGGGCAACGCATTTTCAGATGTATGATTATATCGTCGATGAGTTGCCTAATCTAATTGAACAGCATTTCCCAGCCAGTGACCAGCGCAGTATTTTTGGTCATAGTATGGGTGGACATGGCGCGCTGATGATTGCCCTACGCAATCCGCAGCGCTATGCCAGCGTATCGGCCTTTTCCCCCATCGTCGCACCGTCACAAGTGCCTTGGGGACAAAAAGCCTTTAGCGCTTACTTAGGCGATGACCAAAGCACCTGGGCAAGCTACGATAGCTTAGCGTGGATGAAACAGTCTGCGCATAGCAAAAAATTACCGCTATTGATTGACCAAGGTAGTGGGGATGAGTTTTTGGCTGAGCAGCTCAAACCTGAGCTTTTTGCGCAAGCTGCCAAGGATGCCAATTATCCGATGACGCTGCGTATGCACGACGGTTATGACCATAGCTACTATTTTATCAGTAGTTTTATCGCTGACCATTTTGCTCACCACGCCGCTGCCCTTCAAGCTTAATCACACAATCACTTGTCGGCGCACACGGCTGACAAGTGATTGACCATTTTGTAATCGCATTCCCCTCTCCGACATTTAAAATAACCACAAATTTGCGATGATTATTTTGTCCGCGATCCTATCTGATAAGGAAGATTGTCATGGTTGACAAGCGCACTGATATCACGGTAACCCCTACCCATAAAGAGCCCTATTTGCAAGGCGTTGTGTTTCGCTACAGCGTGTTTGTCATTGCCTTTGCTATCCTTGCGTTGGGGATTGTGCTACTTAAATGGTGGCTGATAGTGATTGGTCTGGTGGGCTTTGTGGTGGGCATTTATGATTTGATACAAGTCCACCATGCCGTCTTACGTAACTACCCAATTTCGGGACATATTCGTTATCTATTGGAAGAGTTTCGACCTGAACTGCGCCAGTATTTGATTGAAGATGACCAAGCCGCCGTGCCGTTTTCGCGCCAGCAGCGTGCGCTTGCTTATCAACGTGCCAAAAACGTCAGTGATACCAATGCCTTTGGTACCTTAGAAAATCTATACCAGTCTGGCAAAGAATGGTTTTTACAATCCACCCTTAGCTACCCCCTCAAAGAAACCAATTTTCGTATTATGGTGGGCGGTGAACGATGCCTGCAGCCCTACTCGATGTCGGTGTTTAATATCTCTGCCATGAGTTTTGGCAGTCTTTCAGCCGCGGCAATCGAAGCGCTCAATCAGGGCGCAAAACTCGGTGGATTTGCTCATGATACAGGTGAAGGTGCGATTAGTCCGTACCATAAAGAACACGGCGGCGATTTGATTTGGGAGCTGGGTACCGGGTATTTTGGATGCCGTAATCACGATGGCACGTTTAGCGCCGAAAAATTCGCTGAACGCTCGCGCATTGAGCAAGTCAAAATGATTGAAATCAAGCTGTCGCAAGGGGCAAAGCCTGGTAAAGGCGGGGTGTTGCCCAAAGAAAAAATCACCCCGGAAATTGCCGAAACCCGTGATGTGCCGATGGATGTAGACTGCGTTTCTCCAGCGAGCCACTCAGCCTTTACTACCCCGCGTGAGATGGTGCAGTTTTGGCAACAGCTGCGTGAATTGTCAGGGGGCAAGCCGGTTGGTTTTAAGCTGTGTGTCGGACAGCCTTGGCAGTTTATGGCGATTGTCAAAGCCATGATTGAAGCAGATAATTACCCTGATTTTATCGTGGTTGATGGTGCAGAAGGCGGTACAGGTGCTGCGCCTGTTGAGTTTATGGATAATGTTGGCATGCCACTACTCGATGGCTTTTTGCTTGTGCACAACACACTGGTGGGTGCGGGGGTGCGTGACAAAATCAAAATCGGTGTCAGTGGTAAAATCATCTCTGCCTTTGATATCGCTCGCATGCTAGCGCTGGGTGCAGATTGGTGTAACTCAGCGCGTGGCTTTATGTTTGCGGTGGGCTGTATCCAATCGCGCGCGTGCCATACCAACAAATGCCCAACTGGAGTTGCCACCCAAGACCCCTATCGTCAGCGGGCATTACATATTCCTGATAAGGCACAGCGAGTCTATAATTTTCATAAAAATACGCTTAAATCATTGGCAGCGATTGTCGGTGCGGTGGGTTTAAAACACCCAAAAGATTTACAAGCGTATCATATCGCCAGACGACTGGAAAATGGGCAGATTAAGCTATTATCCAAGTTTTATTATTTTACGGAACCTGGCGTGTTACTGAATTTATCGGCGCGCTCAGATGTTTTTAACCAAATGTGGGTCATGGCAAATCCTGATAGTTTTTTGGCAAATAACGAGGCGTTAATTGCTTACAATCACGATGTGCGTCACGCCCATGACCATAACGAAAAGCGCTTTAATGAAGGCAATTATCCTGAACGTATCGACAGCTTTGATGAAACCGCAAATAGCTATTATACCTACGATGATGACCCTTCTTAATACTTTTTCCAAAAAAAAACCGCTAACGATTAGCGGTTTTTTTGTGTCAGCTTAACTTATAGCTTAGCTTATTCCACCGTGACGCTTTTGGCCAAATTACGGGGTTTATCAACGTCTGTGCCTTTGGCAAGCGCAACATGGTAAGACAACAATTGTACAGGAATGGTGTGTACAATAGGCGATAACACGCCAATATGACGTGGGGTGCGAATCACGTGTACGCCTTCACTATCGGAAAAATCACTGTCAAGATCGGTAAATACAAACAACTCACCACCACGCGCCGAGACTTCTTGCATATTGGCTTTGACTTTATCAAGTAGGCTGTCATTTGGCGCTATCACCACCACAGGCATATTTTCATCAACCAATGCCAGTGGACCGTGTTTTAACTCGCCAGCGGGATAGGCTTCCGCATGGATATAGGTGATTTCTTTGAGCTTCAATGCGCCTTCTAATGCAATCGGGTAATGAATACCACGCCCCAAAAACAGCGCGCTTGGCTTATCAGCAAATTTGCTTGACCAGCTGCTGATCTGTGGCTCAAGATTGAGCGCATATTGAATATCATTGGGCAAGCTACGCAGCGCATTGGTGTATTCGACCAGTTTAGTGTCATCCACATAGCCACGCACACGACCGAGTGTCACCGCCAAACCAAATAAAGCCACTAACTGGGTAGTAAAGGCTTTGGTTGAGGCGACCCCAATCTCCGCACCGGCTCGGGTGTAGACTACTAGCTCACTGGCGCGAGGCAAGGCAGATTCCATCACGTTACAGATGGATAGACTATGTTTGTGACCCAAGGCTTGTGCGTATTTTAGCGCCTCCATGGTATCTAGCGTTTCCCCTGATTGCGAGATGGTGATAATCAATCGTTTTGGATTGGCAATCACCTCACGATAACGGTATTCGCTAGCGATTTCGACATCGGTGGCAATTTTGGCAATACTTTCCAACCAATATTTGGCGGTCGATGCAGCATAATACGACGTGCCACAGGCAAGAATCTTAATACTGTCGATATCATTGAAAACGGCTTCAGCATTTTCACCAAAGTTGTTGGCGATAAACCCCGCATCCAAAAAGATTTCGGCGGTATCTGACACTGCTTTTGGCTGCTCGTAGATTTCTTTTTGCATAAAGTGGCTATAAGCCCCTAGTTCAAGAGACGCTAAGGACACTTGCGAAGTGGTAGCTTTGCGGGTCGCTGGATTGCCTTGTTTGTCAATCATTTGTGCCACGCCATCTGCGGTCAACTGGGCAATATCGCCATCTTCAAGATACATGATTTGACGGGTAAAGGCGACAACTGCTGAGACATCCGATGCGATAAAGGTTTCATGCTCACCTAAGCCAATAAGTAACGGACAGCCCATACGCGCCACCACCATGTTTTGTGGCATATCGTTGGCAATCACCGCAATTGCATACGCCCCATGAAATTGCTGGGTCGCCGCTTGTACCGCATTGAATAAATCACCGCCGTTTTGTACGTAGTGCTGATGCACCGCATGGGCGATGACCTCAGTGTCGGTTTGTGACTCAAAATGATAGCCATTTTGCTGAAGGCGGGCGCGCTCGGCTTCAAAATTTTCGATGATGCCGTTATGTACCACCGAAATCAAATCACCTGAGATATGCGGATGCGCGTTTGGCTCAGTGACACCGCCGTGGGTCGCCCAGCGAGTGTGACCGATGCCGGTGTGACCGTAGACACCCCGCTCTTTGGCAGCAGCTTCCATCAAGGCAACACGCCCCACTCGGCGCACGCGTTTGAGTCCTTCATCGGTTTGCACCGCAATACCCGATGAGTCATAACCCCGATATTCTAGGCGTTTTAAGCCATCGGTTAAAAAATCTACCACATTGTCTTGCGCACGAATGGCGCCAACGATACCGCACATAACTGTTCCTTAGTATCCAGTTTTTGGTGTGAGCAATCAAATTTGACTGCTGTGAAAAACAATCCCCCCGTTTACACAGTCGTTAGATTGTTTTATTGTTGCTTAACCAAACGGCTTTATCGTATAAAGCAAGTTTATGGTATTAAGCAAGAATTTGTTAAATTTAGGCAAAAATTCAAATATCAAGATTTTTTTTCAGGACGTTGCCAACCCTCAATGGTGACTTGTTTGCCACGGGCGATAGACAGTTTTTCGGCAGGGCAGGCTTTACTGATGGCACTGCCTGCGCCAATGGTGGCACGGTCACCAATGGTCACAGGGGCAATCAGCACCGCATTTGAGCCAATTCTGACCTCATCACCGATTTCGGTTTTAAACTTATTAACGCCATCATAATTAGCAGTGATGGTGCCTGCGCCGATATTGGTCTTTTGTCCAATGGTGGCATCGCCCAAATACGCCAAATGATTGGCTTTAGCGCCGCTTGCCATTTGGGTGTTTTTAAGCTCCACAAAGTTACCGATATGCACTTCTTTGTCAGTGACCGCATCAGGGCGCAGACGGGCAAATGGTCCGATTTGGTTGTCTTCACCCACTACCGCATTGTCAAATAGACTGTAAGGTTGCACCACAGTGCCACTGGCGATTTTGCTGTTTTTGATGATACAACCTGCGCCGATTTTGACGTTATCACCTAGCTCACAGTCACCTTCAATGATGACATTAATATCAATTTGCACATCTTTGCCAACTTTAAGCGAACCGCGTAAATCAAAACGGCTTGGGTCAATCAAATGTACGCCTTGTTGCATCAGCGCTTGGGCTTGATGCGTTTGCCAAGTACGCTCTAGATTTGCCAACTGCAGACGGTCATTCACGCCTTCGATTTCAAACTGGTAGGTCGGCGATACGGTGGCGATTTCGATGCCGTCATCTACCGCCATTTTGACGATATCGGTCAGGTAATATTCGCCTTGGGCATTATTATTGGTCAAGTTATTGAGATATCGATGCAAAATATCATTGGCGACACAGTACACACCACTATTGATTTCAGTGATTTGTCTTTGCTCATCGTTGGCATCTTTTTCTTCGACAATGGCGATTACTTGGTCGTTGTCACGCACAATACGCCCCAAACCGAACGGGTTGGATAAGTTTAGGGTCAGCATGGCAAAACGGCTGTCTGTATTTGCCAGTTTCTCTAAGGTATCGACGCCAATAAGGGGCACGTCGCCTGACAAAATCAAGCTTTTCCCATCCGTAGGCAACACCGGCAAAGTCATTTGCACCGCGTGACCCGTGCCCAATTGCTCAGCTTGCTCGACCCAATCAATTTGTTCATCGGCAAAGGCATCTTTGACTTGTTGACCTTCAAAACCATAGATAATGATATTTTTTTGGCTACCCAATTGTTTGGCAGTGGCGAGTACGTGATGTAGCAAAGGCTTGCCTGCCAGCGGTTGTAGCACTTTTGGCTTGCTCGATTTCATGCGAGTGCCTTTGCCCGCTGCCATGATGATGGTGGTTAAGTTGGTCATGGGAATCCCTTATTTTTTTTAAATTAATTTTAATGATACAACAGATTAAACATAAGTAACGAGCACACTCACAAAGACTATTAGCACAACCCCTGTCATCAGCCCCGCCAAAATGTCATCAATCAAAATACCAAAACCGCCGCTCACATTCTTATCCACCCATTTAATCGGAAAGGGTTTTAAAATATCAAAAAAACGAAACGCGACAAATGCAGCAAAGTATAGTAGCAGTAAACTTAACTGATGACCTTGCAATAAAGCATCATCGTAGAAATGCAGCCATAAAATTGGCAAGAGTGACACCCACATGCCGACCCATTCATCCCATACGATATGCGGGTCATCGTGTACACCCATCAAATCAGACGTTTTACCGCAGATATAACTACCGACTAGAGCGCCCACCACCGTAACCGCCAAGAACCCCCAGAACCCCAGCCATAACATCGGAATGGCAACCACCAGTCCGCCCACCGTGCCCCACGTCCCAGCAGCACGCTTTGGCAATCCTGAGCCTAAGCCGATACCGAGCCAATAAATCAGCTTTTCCCAAACGCTCGCGGTTGGTGGACAAGGCGGGCAAACATTGGCTTTACGGACGTCGGGTTTATGCAGTTGAGTCATAGGAAGTTCTTTGGCTAAAAATGCTGATAGCCAGTGATCGAAAATTCAATTGGTTGGTTATTATAAGTCAGCCTCAAGCCGTTTTCTGTGACAATTTTGCCAATGGCAAAAATTTTATCCGAAAACTGTTGATTAAATTTGACAAAATTTTGCTCACTCATGGTAAAGCACAGCTGATAATCATCACCGCCATTGAGCTGATGTTGCCACTTATCAGCATTTGGCAAGGCTTGTAATCGTGGGTGCGTTGGAATGCTGGCTAAATCGACCACCGCGCCCACCTTTGATGCGGTCAGGATATGACCCAAATCCTGTCCTAGCCCGTCTGAAATATCAATCATGCTATGGGCAAACCCACGTAATTTTTGCCCTAGATCAACTTGCGGAACAGGTAAATCGAGTGCCGGCTGTAAAGCGATTGGTTGTAAAGCGATATTGTGCTGCTCAGATTTTTCAGCGTTAAAAATCTGCTGTAACGCAAAACTTGCTGAGCCAATCTCACCGCTGACACAGATGATATCACCGACTTTTGCGCAACCTCTGGTAATAGCTTGCCCAGTTGGCACAAACCCCAGTGCAGTGACAGAGAGGGTTAAGGTGTTTGATTGGGTGGTATCGCCACCGATAAGCTCGACATCAAATCGGTTGCAAATGTCCGCGATACCTTGGGCGAATGGTTTGAGCCAGTCATCCTGTGCAAGCTTAGCAGGCAAGCTAATACCCAACAATATCGCATAGGGTGTCGCCCCCATCGCTGCCAAATCGGATAAATTGACCGCGACCGATTTATAGCCGATGGCATAAGCGGATGTTGATAAGGGAAAATGTCGACCTGCAACCAGCGTGTCAATACAGCTCACCAGTTCGCAATCGCTTGGGATACTGCTTATCGCGCAATCATCCCCAATACCCACTTGGGTCAAAGGGTTTTTGCGTGTACAGTGTTGAAAATGTTGATAAATCAAAGAAAATTCGGACATCCTAGCCATCCGTATCGAGCATAAAAGGGCGTATTGGCTACGCCCTTTACGGTATTATTTTTCTTCTTCAGTGGTCGCTTGCGATGGCGGCTGCGGCGCATCCTCTGTTTTGGCTTTTTTGGCATCTGCCTCTACTTCAGGCATACGCGCCTCTTTGGCGATTTTATCCATCACCACATGAATCATTTTATAACCATCTGATGAGCCAAAATGGGTATTGAGCTGAATCGCTTCATCAATCACTACTTTGTAAGGCACTTCCAAGTGCTGCTTCATCTCATACGCACCGACAAGCAGTACCGCTTGCTCAACTTTATCTAGACGTGTCCAAGGGCGATCCAGTAGGCTGTCGATATAGGCGATTAAGTCATCGCTTTGCTCAATGATTTTGCTCAGTAGCTCGTGATAATAGCCCAAATGCACCGTGTGCATGGCATTCTCACTGCGGGTATGCGCTTCAATTTCGTGCGATGGATTGCCTGTCAACAGCCATTCATATAACCCTTGCACCACAAAACGGCGTGCTTTACGAATCGCGGTCAGGCTGGTTTTATAATTGACGGCGTTGTCTTGACTCGCCTGCGCTGGTGAGGTGTGGGTTGAATTGTCAGTCATATTGCTACCTTATTCACCAGCCATTTGTGCGTCAATTTGACCCAACACGTTAATCATCTCAAGCGCGACCATGGCTGCTTCTGAGCCTTTGTTACCGGCTTTGGTGCCAGAGCGTTCAATGGCTTGTTCGATGCTGTCTGTGGTCAAAATCGCATTAATAACAGGCACGTCATAATCCAACCCAATCGCGCCCAAGCCTTTGGCAGATTCACCAGCGACAAAATCAAAGTGCGGCGTGCTACCACGAATCACTGCGCCTAAACCGATGATGGCGTCAAATTTATCGGTTTGTGCCATACGGGCAACCGCCAGTGGAATTTCCCAAGCACCCGGTACACGTACGACAGTAATATTGCTACCTGCGATACCATGACGCAGTAAGGTATCAATCGCGCCGCTGACCAAACTTTCTACCACAAAACTGTTAAAACGTCCTACCACCATACCGATTTTGGCGTGGGCATTGGTGTGTAGTTCACCGCTGATATGCTGTACTTGGGCGAGTTCGTTTTGAAGATTTGCCATGATGATTACCTTTAAATTGTAAAAATTAGAATCTGATTTTGCTAGGTATGATACCATTTTTGTTAGGTTTATTCATGTTATTTAGCATGACCCTAGGTTACTCTTGTTAAAATAAAAAATCCGCCACAGCGACGGACTTTTATACAAAACAATTAAGCTTATTGGGTCAAAAAGCTTGGCAATGCTTTATGACGTTTTTCCAATTCTTTCGCTTTTTTCTTACTGACACCGCCTAATACCTCAATGGCATGACGCAGGCGCTGCAACGTCATATCCGCCCCAATCAAATACATTGAATTCATCACAGGCGTGCTTGACTTGCTACCTGCGATGGCAATAAAAAATGGCGACATAAAATCACGCAATTTAATGCCCATCTCGCCTGCCAAGCCAGACAATACCGCTTGTATATTCTCCTCCGTCCACACAGGCAGGGTTTCTAACTGCCATTGCGCAAGTTGTAGAATCTCCACGGTTTGTTCAGTGGATAGCACTTTATGTTCAAAGTCCACCTCACTAATGGTTGGCAAGTTTTGGAAATAAAAGCCCGACCAATTCACCGCATCCGACAACAAGTTAATGCGTGGCTGAATGGCTTTGGCAATCGCGGTGAGTTTGTCGCTGTCATTTGCCCAATCGAGAATTTTGGTTTTTAAGGCTTCGGGTGACAGTGAACGCAACCATTCGCCATTTAGCCAAGTGAGTTTTTCCACGTCAAAAATCGGACCGCCCAATGACACCCGTTTGATGTCAAAACTGGCAATCATTTCATCCAAGGTGAATTTTTCGGCTTCATTTGGCATGGAGTAGCCCATCCGTCCCAAGTAGTTGAGTAAGGCTTCTGGCAATACACCTGCATCACGGTAATAAGTGATAGACGTTGGGTTTTTGCGTTTCGATAGTTTGGATTTGTCGGGATTTCTGAGCAGTGGCATATGACAGAGTACGGGCATATCCCAACCAAAATATTTATACAACAGTTGATGTTTTGGGGCGGAGTTAATCCACTCTTCGCCACGAATGACGTGGGTAATCTGCATCAAATGGTCATCGACAACGTTTGCCAAATGGTAGGTTGGTAGACCGTCGGTTTTGAGTAGCACTTGCATATCCACTTGTGACCAAGGAATCTCGACCTCCCCACGTAGCATATCGTCAAATTTACATACACCCTCGTCTGGCACACGCATACGAATGACGAATGGCTTGCCTTCGGCGGCGAGCTTGTCCGATTGTTCACGGGAAAGGTTCGCATAGCGACCGTCATATTTTGGGGTTTCGCCCCGCGCCATTTGTTCGGCTCGCATTTGGTCGAGTTCATCACTGGTGGCAAAACAGCGAAACGCATGACCTTTGTCCAACAGTTCTTCGGCGTATTGTTTGTAGATGTCTTTACGCTCGCTTTGGCGATACGGTGCATGTGGACCGCCCACGTCTGGACCTTCTGACCAGTCAAGACCGACCCAGCGCAGCGCGTCCAAAATCATTTGTTCAGATTGCGCGGTGGAACGCGTTTGGTCGGTGTCTTCAATGCGTAGGATAAAGTCGCCGCCATGCGCTTTGGCAAAGGCAAGGTTAAATAGCGCGATATAGGCGGTGCCAACGTGGGGAAAGCCTGTGGGGCTTGGGGCAATACGGGTGCGGACTTTTGACATGGATTTCTCAATTTTACAAAAATTTTAAATTAGCGACTATTATAGCCGACTATCGAATTTTTATAAATTGAATCCTAGCGATGATATGTGGCTGATAAAATCTAAATTTGGAAGGTAACGCTAAATGCTAGATTGACTTTGGCATTTAGCGTTATTTTTGAACACTAATTCAATTATTTATCCTTGCGATGACGAATGATTTCGACAATCATTGGTACCACCGAAAACACAATAATGGCAATCATAATCCACGAAAAATGTTCTTTGACAAAGGGTAATTGACCAAAAAAATAGCCTAGCGTGGTAAAAGATACCACCCATAATACCGCGCCAACGATGTTATAGCGGGCAAACTGGGCATAATTCATGTTACCCATCCCGCCTACAAACGGCGCAAAAGTGCGTACAATGGGAATAAAACGGGCAATAATAATGGTGCGTCCGCCGTATCTTTCATAATAATCGTGGGTTTTTTGCAAATAGCTTTGCTTAAAAATCTTGGAATTGGGATTGGAAAATAACTTTTGCCCAAAGTGTTTGCCAATCTCAAAATTGACAAAATCGCCCAATACTGCTGCCACAATCAATAAACCAATCAGCACAAAGATATTCATATCGCCCACTGCGGCAATGGTGCCTGCGGCAAACAACATCGAATCCCCGGGCAAAAATGGCAACACCACCAGACCCGTCTCGCAGAACACAATGGCAAACAAAATCGCATAAATCCAATTGCCATAGTTGTTGACCAGCTCTTGTAAATGATCACCGATATGCAAAATAAAATTTACCAACCACATGGGCTATCCTTATAATTTTAGACAAAACAACAAAATATAACTAATCTACAGTCGTTATATGAAGGCAACATTAAGCAGGCATCATTATAGCAAGAATGGGTAAAAATTTTGTGTTTTTAGGCAAAAATCATCTTGACAGCAAAATCAGTTTTCAATAAAATACGCGCACTCTTAGGCAAAGCAGTCTAAATAATTCCCAAAAATGGGGCTATAGCTCAGTTGGTAGAGCACTTGCATGGCATGCAAGGGGTCAGCGGTTCGACTCCGCTTAGCTCCACCACTATTAAGTCTGCTTAGAGCACCTCGTGCGATTGCGTCCCCATCGTCTAGAGGCCTAGGACATCGCCCTTTCACGGCGGTAACCGGGGTTCGAATCCCCGTGGGGACGCCACTTATTTAAAAAAAGCCATTGTCTAACGGACGATGGCTTTTTTGTTTTTGCTGTCTGTTTGTCGTAGGCTTTTGTGGTATGTAGTGTTGCTTTGCCACATCCTAGGTTAAATAGGTTAAATAGCTTACAATGTTTTGCTTTTCTCCATGCCGCATGCCTCACCCTACAAAATCAATTTTCCTTGCGCTCAGTTGACGCTTTGTCATCAAAATTAGCATATAATTGAGCGCGCAATTGCGTATGTGATAAATGACTTTTTGGCTATCTGCTTTAAGCTACTTGATTTAAGCCACTAAATTTTACCACTCAAGATTTTACCACTTGAGTTTTGACTCGCTGATTTTAAGCTATTGGGAAACTGGGCGAAGACTATGGCAAATTTTAACACCCACATAAGCGTGGCTTTTGTCGCAAGTGGCGTCACTGGCTTGGTGATTTATAAGGCAGGGATGCTGACCGCGCCTGAATATTTGATGTGTGTGGTGGCTGGTACCATTGGTGGATTGCTGCCCGATATTGATTTGGATCACTCGGTACCCGCGACCGTAGGCTTTAATGTCGTATCGCTGTTGAGCGCATTTTTTATTGTTATCTTGTGTGTCGGGCAGTTTTCGTTGGTTGCATTGGCAGGATTGTGGTTAGCATCTTATTTGCTGATGCGCTACGGTGTGTTTAATTTATATAGCAAATTGACGGTGCACCGCGGTATCGTGCACTCGATTCCCTATCTGGGGATTATGGCGATGACCCTCGTGTACGCCAGCTTCTATGGCTTTAAGCAAGGCGCTGTTATTAGTTGGTTTTTGGGGCTGTTTTTGATGTTTGGCGCCATTGTTCATCTGCTGTTAGATGAAATGTTTAGCGTCAACCTGTTAGGGCTGAGTGTCAAAAAATCTTTTGGTACCGCGTTTAAAGTGTTTAAATTCGATCAAATAGGCTGGTATTTGGGCTTATATGCCGTGTTGGCTGCCATGATTGTGTTTGCCCCACCGTTTAAACTATTTTGGCAGACGCTACAGGACCCGATTAGTTGGCTTATTTTAAAGAAAAATATCTTGCCTACCGCCATCAACCTACCGAATATTCATTAACATGATACATACGTCACCTTGCCCGTGTGGCTCTACACTGTCTTATGCTGATTGCTGTGCGCCCCTGCATGTGGGGCAAAAAATCGCTGATACCGCAGCACAGCTAATGCGCGCTCGGTACGCGGCATTTGTGCTTCAACATATCGAGTATATCGTTGCCACCACCGCGCCTTTTCAGCAGCCGCTACTCGATACAAAAGCAATTAGCGACTGGGCGCAGCAGACTGACTGGGCAGGACTTGAAGTCATCAACCATCTAGCAAAACTTGGCAAACGCCATGCTCAAGTAGAATTTAACGCATTCTTTCACTCAACCACTGGCAAGGATGCGCATCATGAACTTTCTACCTTCGTCAACATCCCCAGCGGTCGCATAAACCGTTGGTATTTTCTAGATCCAACAGTCACCATGCAAGTTACCCAAAAACAGCCTTGCCCCTGCGGCAGTGGTGAGAAATACAAACGCTGCTGTGGACAGTTTTTGGCTTAATCGCTGCGCCATTGATAACAAAAACTTTAACAACCACTCTACAATTTTTTTGTTTTTTAAAAGGGCTTTTTTGCTAGACTAATTTTATTTGCGATTTTGCGATAACGACAACGATATTAAAGGAGAGTCCCATGCCAGCCCTACGCCAAGATATTGATCCAGACGGTTTATTAGAATATTCTGTGGTCTACACCGACCGCTCGCTCAATCACATGTCCAAAAAATTCCAAACAGTGATGAATGATTTGTCCACAAGCTTAAAAAACGTGTATAACGCCGATGCGGTGGCAATCGTGCCGGGTACAGGGACTTACGGTATGGAAGCGGTTGCGCGTCAGCTTGCCACTGACCAAACAGTGCTCATCATCCGCAACGGCTTTTTTAGTTTTCGCTGGACGCAAATCCTTGAAAAAGGTCGTATCACGGATGACGTGACCGTCCTGACCGCACACATCGGTGACAACAGCGATTCAATGGGGCAACAACAGCAGTTTGAGCCAGTGGCAATCGAGACGGCTGTCGCTGAGATTCAATCCAAAAAACCTGCGGTGGTATTTGCCCCCCATGTCGAAACCGCGGCAGGCTTGATGCTGCCTGATGACTACATCAAACAACTTGCCGATGCGGTGCATAGTGTCGGTGGTTTACTGGTTATCGACTGTATCGCCTCAGGCTGTATATGGCTTGATATGAAAGCGTTGGGCATTGACGTGCTCATCTCTGCGCCACAAAAAGGCTGGTCAAGCACGCCATGTGCAGGACTAGTGATGATGAATGAGCAAGCGGTTGCCAAAGTGGAAGCCACCGAATCAACCAGTTTTGGGCTAGATCTCAAACAGTGGCTCACTATCATGCGCGCTTATGAAAATGGCGGTCATGCGTATCATGCGACGATGCCAACCGATGGGCTGACCAAATTTCGCGATACCGTCAAAGAAGCCGAAGCGATTGGACTTGATAAACTCAAAAGCGCCCAATTTGAATTGGGTCAAAAAGTGCTCTCTGTCCTCAATCAACATAATATTATCAGCGTCGCAGCTGAAGGCTACCAAGCGCCCGGTGTAATTGTGGTCTATACCGACCGTGATGATATGCACAAAGGTGCAGCATTTGCGACCCAAGGCTTACAAATTGCAGGCGGCGTGCCACTGAAAGTTGGCGAACCCGACAGCTTTAAAACATTCCGTTTGGGGCTGTTTGGGTTAGATAAATTAACAGATGTCGACGGTACAGTCAGCCGTTTTAAGCAAGCGCTTGAGAAAGTATTAGCCTAATTATCAACGTACGTGTTGGTGCATTTATTAGCATAACCACGGTGTATTTTAAAAGCTCTGTATAACAGGGCTTTTTTATTGCTTTAAAATTACTTATACAGCCTTTTTGCCATGCGAAAGGTATTGCAATGGGCTTCCACCACATCGTCGATGTTTTCTGAGTAGCCGCCACCCATCACCACCGCCACTGGAATTCCATGGGCTTTCGCTTGGCTAAATACAAACGCATCACGCTTGGCACAGCCGTCACGGGTGAGCGCAAGTTTACCGAGCTTATCGGTGGCGAGCACATCCACAGCGGACTGGTAAAACAGCATATCGGGTTTCACTTTTGTGATAAGTGCTGGCAGCGTCTCCATTAATATTGCTAAATACGCCTCATCGCCTGTCTCGTTTGGCAAATCAATATCTAAATCAGATGCTTGCTTGCGAAACGGATAGTTTTTTGCGCCATGCATACTGAAGGTAAATACCCGAGGTTCATTTGCCATCAAATGCGCTGTACCGTTGCCTTGATGCACATCCAAATCCACGGTCAGAATTTGGGTCGCTTGTCCACGTGCCAACAATAAATTACTCGCCACCGCCACATCGTTAAACACGCAAAACCCTTCGCCATGATCGGCAAAGGCATGGTGGGTCCCGCCTGCGATATTGAGCGCGACACCGAATTGTTTGGCGAATAACGCACATTCATAAGTGCCGTGGGCAATCACACGTTCCCGCTCAACGAGCCTTGGCGTCATCTCAAAGCCGATGGCGCGCGCGTCTTTGGCGGGCAATGTTTGGTGTTTTAGATGCTGCCAATACCTTTGTGTATGTGTGGTGAGAATTTCGTCTTCGCTCAATCGCTGCGGGGCAAAAAAATTGGCTTGGGTGAATGTACCCTCCGCCAATAACCGCTCCGCAATCATCGGATATTTTTGCATGGGAAAACGGTGACGCTCGGGGACGTCATATTTAAAAATATCAGAATAAGCGACTTTTATCATATTATAAGCTCGCCCCCACTTTGCGGGCGATAGCAATGCCTTCTTCAATGGTTAAGCAGGTCGGATTATCAGGGGTATCTTTAAATAAAATATCGCCATCCCGAAACATCAAACATTCATCCACATACAGCTGTTGCCAGTGTTCGTTGTAAGTCAAAGGAATGGTAGTAATCAAGGTGACTTTATCGGTCTGCGAGGTCACTTCACTAAAATCAATCGCCAGCTCACTGTCAGCGAGTTTCGCCTCACCAAATGGCGCTTTACGGGTGATAAAAAACAGCAAGCTTCCTGCATACGCTAGCTGCCAATCGCCATTGCTAATGAGACAATTAAACAAGCCCAACGCCGATAACTCACGACAAATCGTGGTCAAAAACTGGAATAACACCTCGTCACTGGGCGGCTCACTAAATTGTGATTTGAGGCGATTGAGCAGATAACAAAATGCCATCTCCGAATCGGTTGTACCTACGGGCTGATAGTGGGTGGGCACAGGACTGAGCTGGTCAATAAAACCCATCTGCAGCTGCCCATTATGCGCAAACGCCCATTCCTCGCCCCATACCTCACGGACAAATGGGTGGGTATTAGCCAAGCAATTTGTGCCTTGCGTGGCTTTGCGAATATGGCTAATTACATTCATCGCCTTAATCGGATAACTGTTGACTAAATCCGCCACCGGTGAGCAGAAACTTGGCTTGTCATCGTGAAATTGACGTATCCCAGCTTTACGATTACACTGCGATGGGTCGGGATTTTTTTCAAAAAACACAATACCAAACCCATCGGTATGGATATCGGTCTGCCCGCCCCGCTTGCGAAACCCCGCAAAGCTAAAATGAATATCAGTGGGTGTGTTGCAATTCATACCCAGAAGTTGGCACATGGTGATTAGGGTTCCTTTCTACTGCAATTTTGCTGAGTCGTTATGGTCTACCAAGCCGTCATCCGCTAGTTGCGAGGTGTCATCGATATTATCGAGCAAAGCTCTGGCTTGCTCAACATCTTCAGGGGCAACCCATAGTACACCGCCTGTGTTTAATCCCATCAAATCAACGAGTTGGGTCTGTACGTTGATGCCGTTGTTTTGTAAATAGATGGCGTGGGTTTCTGCCAATAAGTTGGTCGGGTATTCGGCAAGTTTCTGCCAGTTGTTAGTATCATTCATCTTTACTATTCCGAGAATTATGTATATTTTGGTAAAATTAAATTGAAATCAATCATAAAAATGCTATTATTAATAGGTAGTCTGACCTAGGGCTAGACCCTACAGTAGGACTCATCGGGTTCGGCGAAAGCTGAACCCTTTTCTTTTTAACGTATAACTATGCCTAACGGATGACTTTTACTTGCTTGTTTTAATAAAACTGGCATTAGTCTATCAAGATAATTTCTACCACCTTTCTTTTTAACATATTGATTAGTAAAAAATTTCTGCCCCAAGAAATAAGCATTAACATCGGCTAATTGAATAAAATAAGAATGTGCAGAATCACGATGAATTGCATCTTCTATTACCCATTGTGTGGGCATCATACGATAGCCTGAGCCCAAGTTAAAGCTATTTGGGACAGGATTATATCTTCTCATTCGTCGGGTTAAATTTCTTAATTTTATCTCATCAGTTTTATCAACAAATAACAAAGCTGAATCAGTTGCATTGTTTGAACCAATAAAATTGTGATGATAAAGTGTATTTTCGATACGCTGAATAAGCGTTTGCCAAGCAAGGCTAAAAATATCACTATTTAAAGATTTATTCTTTTTGTTTACCACCACGTTCACAATTTGATAATTAAGTAAACTTGCTTGAAAATCAATAACATCTCGTAACAGCCTGAGCCGTAAAGACTTAGGAATTCTCTGAAAATCACCAGGTTTGTGAATAAAATGAGAACAGTGAATTTCTTCTCGTAATTTAAAACCATAGCTTGCTCTCAGTTCTTTTCTAAAGCCAATCACTGAATTTAACGTGGTTTGCCAATGACTTTCATGAACTACGATAGCACTTAAACAAAAATAATTCGATGGACTATTTACCAAGCCAGTATCACCGCTTTCATCCACATACACAAGAAACATTGAATATCCTTATTTCACGCTCGCCCAATGAAAGCTGGCTAGGCGTTTCATCAAATCAGGATTTTTCACCATAATATTATCGCCCGTGCGACCTTGCTGACGGTTATAATAAATCACATTCAAACGCAGCAGCCAAAACGTCACGCCCGCCATAGCAAGCATAACTGGCAATGCCTTTTTCTCATCATCGCTCAAAGCGCGTTTGCTCTCGTACCCTTGTAAAAACGCTTGCATTTTGGCGTCATCAAAATTCACCGCTTCGCCATCATTGGCGTTACCCCAAGTGGTGCAAAAATCATTAATGGTGATCGCCACATCCATCACAAAATGTTCAACACTGACTTCAGTAAAATCAAGCAAACCTGTGAGTGTTGGCTGGGTTTCATCACTAAAATCCCACAGCGTGTTATCGGCAAACATATCTAGATGACATAAACCTGTTGGCAAATTTTTGCTCGCTACGGTTTCGTACGCTTGCCAAATATCATTCATCAGTTTGGCTTCATCGCTTGGCATAAACTTGGTTTCACGGTCACGCACCAGATGCCAAGGATATAACTCAACGCCATAGTTTTGTGCAGGGGTCAAGGTTTGCAAGGTTTGGTGAAGAACGGCTAAAGCCTCGCCCATTTGGCGACACATATCAGGTGTGGTTGCTTTCGGGTGACCGCCCGAGAGTTTTGGTGACACCACAATAGCTTTGTTGTCAAAATACAGCAAATACTCGCCGTTTTTGGCGGCTAGCGGTGCTGCTACAGGTAGCTGGTCTTTTAATCGGTTGAGGATAATCGCCATTTTTTGAATTTCATGCGGTTTGCGTTCCTCAAACAAGGTAAATACATAAGACGGCTCGCCGGCTTTGTCCGTGGTTGTTTCAATAAACCAATTACTGTTTTTGATACCCTGTGTGATAGGTATGGCTTTGGCAAAATCCACGCCAAATTGTTGGCAAAAATCACTAAATTGTTGGTCAGTCAACTGGGTATATACAGACATAAGGCATCCTTGAAGCGCAGCACACCGATAAAACTGCGGTAATGGCAAAGTAAATTTGATAAACTTACGGCTATTATAGAAGGAAATCGAATATGTTAGCAAAACGAATTATCCCTTGCCTTGATGTTGACAATGGTCGGGTGGTCAAAGGTGTGCAGTTTGTCGACATCAAAGACGCGGGCGACCCTGTTGAAGTGGCGCAGCGCTACAACGAACAAGGCGCGGATGAAATCACTTTTTTGGACATCACCGCTACCCATCATGGACGCGACACCACCTATCACACGGTTGAACGCATGGCAGAGACCGTATTTGTACCGCTGACCGTGGGCGGCGGGGTGCGTAAAGTCGATGACATTCGTCACTTGCTAAACGCCGGCGCGGATAAAGTATCGATTAATTCAGCGGCAATTTTTAACCCTGAATTTGTCGGTGAAGCGGCAGCGCGTTTTGGCAGTCAGTGTATCGTAGTAGCGATTGATGCCAAAAAAGTGGCTGACAATCAATGGGAAATCTTTACCCATGGGGGACGCAAAGCGACTGGCATTGATGCGGTGGCATGGGCGGTAAAAATGGCAGGGTTTGGGGCGGGTGAACTGCTTGTCACCTCGATGGATTCAGATGGTACCAAAAACGGCTATGATATCGCCTTGATGAAACGTATCACAGATAGCGTGAATGTGCCAGTGATTGCGTCGGGTGGTGTCGGTAATTTGCAACACTTGGCAGATGGGGTGCTACAAGGCGGTGTTGATGCGGTACTAGCGGCGAGTATTTTCCATTTTGGCGAATATACCGTGGGGGAAGCCAAGCAGTTTATGGCACAGCAAGGCATTGAAATGCGCTTGTAATGGCGAGCCTTGTGAGAACGATAGCCGTTGGTAATAACTAAAAGGGCACAGCAAAAAATAGCCCAAACTAGCCAAAACTGCTATGATATTGGCATTTTCGATAATGACTAAATTGCCATGTTTCCACTAATTTTAACTCACCCGCAATGGGATCCTGTCGCTCTGCATTTGGGACCTATCCAAGCCCACTGGTACGGGCTGATGTATTTACTGGCTTTTGCTGCCGCTTATACGTTGGCTTGGTATCGCACTAAGTCACGCCCAGACTGGAATGCCGACATGGTCGCTGACCTGGTATTTTACGGGGCGATGGGCGTGATTCTAGGCGGTCGTATCGGCTATGTGCTGTTTTATCAATTAAGCGAATTTTTAGCCAATCCGATGTATTTGTTCAAAATCAACCAAGGCGGTATGTCGTTTCATGGGGGATTTTTGGGTGTTGCCATCGCAATGCTATTTATTGCCCGCAAATACAAAAAAAACATTTGGAATGTGCTAGATTTTATTATTCCCTGCGTGCCAACCGGACTGCTGTTTGGTCGTATTGGCAATTTTATCAATGGCGAATTGTGGGGTCGCGTGTCTGACGGGGGTTACAACTGGCTAATGCTGTTCCCGCAAGCGGTCAATGAAGACAATGAACTGCTGAAACAATCCCCTGCCCTGCAAAGTCTTGCGCAAACCTTTGTGATTGATGGCAACAATTATTTGTTACTTCCCCGCCATCCGTCACAGTTGTATCAGGCTTTTACCGAAGGCGTGGTACTGTTTGTTTTGGTTTGGTGGTTTGCCAGTCGGCCGCGTCCGCGTATGGCGATTAGTGGCTTGTTTGTGATGGGCTACGGTATTGCACGTTTTATTACCGAATTCTTCCGCCAACCTGATGCTGACCAAGGTTTTATTTTATTAGGGTGGATGACAAAAGGGCAAATCTTAAGCCTACCGATGATTATCGGCGGTTTGGTTTTATTGATTTGGGCGTATAAAAACCAAATTTACGATTGGGGCCGTCAAAAGAATGTGGACTAACAAAGAAAACTAACCAAGGAACTCATCACCCATGATTACGTCAAAAAACGAACAAGCCTATTTGGATTTACTTAAACTGGTGCTAGCTAACGGCATACAAAAAGGCGACCGTACGGGTACCGGCACCATCAGCTATTTTGGCGCGCAGATGCGGTTTGATTTGAATGAAGGTTTTCCACTACTGACCACCAAAAAAATCCATACCAAAAGCGTGATTTATGAGCTGCTTTGGTTTTTAAAAGGCGATACCCACGTCCAATACTTGCAGGACAACGGGGTACGTATTTGGAATGAATGGGCAACCGCCGAGCAAACTGCCCGCTTTGGCAAGCCTGAAGGCGAACTTGGCGCGGTATACGGACACCAGTGGCGCAACTTCGGGGCAAGCAAAAAAGCGGACGGCAGCTACCATTCAGACGGTTTTGACCAAATCAGTTGGGTGGTGAATGAAATCAAAAACAACCCAAACTCGCGCCGTTTGATTGTCTCTGGCTGGAATCCTTTGGAGGCCAACGAAGTGGCCTTGCCACCTTGTCATACCCTGTTTCAGTTTTTTGTCGCCGATGGCAAATTATCTTGTCAGTTGTACCAACGCTCGGCGGATTTGTTTTTGGGTGTACCGTTTAACATTGCCAGCTATGCCTTGCTTACCCACATGATAGCCCATGTGACCGGGCTTGGCGTCGGTGAGTTTGTGTGGACGGGCGGTGATTGTCATATCTATAACAACCATCTACAGCAAGTGCATGAGCAGCTTAGCCGCGAGCCGTTTGCCCTACCAAAACTTTGGCTCAACCCTGAAGTTACTGACATTTTTGCGTTTGATTTTAACGATATAAAAATTGAAAACTATCAAAGCCATGCCACAATTAAGGCTGAAGTCTCTGTATAAGCTTGCAGCCCAATGCCAAAACTCACAGCAATAAGGATAAATCATGAGTTATTCTAATGTGGAAGTCGCCCAAATCGTGGCGATGAGCCAAAACCGCGCCATTGGCAAAGACAATCAATTGCCTTGGCATATCTCTGAGGACTTGAAACATTTTAAAAAACATACCAATGGCGGTATCGTGATTATGGGTCGCAAGACCTTTGAATCCATGGGCGCAAAACCCTTGCCCAACCGTACCAATTTTGTGATTACCACCAATTTGGACTACCAAGTAGATGATGATGCCGTCATTGTGATGCACAACCTAGATGAAGCACTGACCCAAGCCTCGTCGCTCGCCCATGGTAAAGGTTTACAAACGATTTGGGTAATTGGTGGCGAAAAAGTCTTCCAACAAGCCCTACTGTTTAGTGATCGCTTAGAAATCACCCATGTCGATACTGTGATTGACAATGCAGCGGCGTTTTATCCAGAGATTACCAGTGATTTTGTCAAAACAGCAGAAAGTGAAAAATTCACGGATGAGCAAAGCGCGTTAAGCTATCAGTTTGTCACTTACCAAAAAGCTTAAGCTTGACAGTGACAACTCAGCGCACAAAAAAAACCACGTCATCTAACGTGGTTTTTTATGCAGCTGTAGTTTTTTTATTTAGATATTGATGTTTTATTTTGATTGTTCTTGAGATTTGACCGCTGAGGCAACAGGTGGTGCGATATTTGGGGTGTCACCTGTTTTGGCTTTAATCTCTGCTTTGGCTTCAGCCGTTGAGGCATTACGCGCTTCAATGGTCGATGTTTTTGCAGTAGCCGTTGGTGCAGAAGATGGCGTCATAGAAGCATTGTCTGGGCTAGCAACCGTGGCATTTGGACCTGTTGCGGTGTCTGCATTGGCAGTGGCGGTGGTGGTTTCACCCGCCGCAGGTGAGGTTGCCGCAGGCGTCGAACCCGCTGGTTTGGCAGCGGCAGCAGCAGATGCAGCGGCTTTGGCTTCTACTTCAGCATTGAGTTTTGCAACGTCAACGTGGTTACCAGCGGGGCGAACAATTGCTGAAATAAGGATTAATAAAACCACGCCTAGAAACGCTAAAACGCCAATTAAAGAGTAACTAAGTTCTTTTTTGACATTGTTTTCCACGACTTCATGATGAGCCATCGTAAACCTCACTGTAAATCATTGGGGCAAGAGTTGTTGAATCTAAATGAATTCAAGTCTAATTTTTAACTATTATACGGAACTTTGTAACCATTATATACTAAATTTTTGCAATTGGTGACAAAACCTTACTGCATCTAAGGTTTTTAACGTGTTTTACGAACCAGCCAACTAATCAGTAGCAAGAGCGCTGCCAGTGCCAAGATAGGATAACTACCCCAGCGCATAAATGGCGTATTACCAATGCGCGATTGAATCTCACCCCGTAGCACCGTGCGTTCAAAGGCTGGCGCTTTGGCAACAATGTTGCCTTTATCATTGATAATGGCGGTCACGCCTGTATTGGTCGCGCGCATAAACCAGCGACCGGTTTCAATCGAGCGCATTTGCACCATCTGTAGATGCTGTAATGGACCTGCCGATGTGCCAAACCAGGCATCATTGGATACGGTCAATAAAAAGTCGGTATTTTTGGCATTGCGGCGGGTGGTATCAGGATAGGCGACTTCATAACAAATCGCCACGCCGACTGGGTGGTTTTTGACTTGCAAGGGTGCTTGGTGCGCAGACCCACTGCGAAAACTCATGGTGCCACTCATCAAGTTTGGCAATGCCCAATCTAACATACCTTCAAACGGGATATATTCGCCCACGGGTACCAAATTTTGTTTCTTGTATAAGCCTTTGGCATCGGCGCCCAAAGCAATCACACTGTTGTAAAATGGCTCGTATTTATCAACTTTTGGGTCGTATTTATTGACATCGACATACGGAATACCGGTGAGCCATGCGGTATTGCTTTCGCGGGCTTGGGCAGCAATTTGGCTGATAAAGGGCATGGCGTCGGTCTGAAACATCGGAATTGACGACTCTGGCCATAAGATAATGTCCTGCCCCCATTCTGTTTTACTTAAGCCTGCATAGATACCCAGCGTTTGGATTTGGTACTCTTGCAGCCATTTTAAGTCCTGCGGAATATTGCCTTGCACTAACGAAACTTTTAGATTTGGTGTGCCTTTGGGGGTCGTCCATTGCGGGGCAATAAGCCACAGCGCAACGCTTGCCAGTAACATCACAGACGATGGAATTAAAAAACGGTATTTTTTTCGCGCCGCTTCCACCAGACTTGCTGAGACGAACACGGATACAAAGCTCAGCGCCAACACCCCAAAAATTGGGGCAAGGCTCGTCAGCCAAGGTTGCGCTGTATAAGCATAGCCCACGAATAGCCAAGGAAAACCTGTAAATAGCCAGGTTTTTAACCACTCTTGTACCACCCATAATGACGCAAAGCTTAGCGGCTGTTTTGCCACAAAGCGATTAAAAATGACTGCCAAGGCGCCATGAAACAATCCCATCCCCAAGCCAACAAAGCCAATCATCAGCAAAGCTAATAAGGTAGGGGTATCGCCGTAGGTATGAATCGAGGTAAACAACCAAAACGCGCCCACGCTCCACAATCCCATGCCATACATTTCACCGAGCCAAAACGCCCGCCAATTTGACATGGAGGGCAATAACAGCCAATACAGCACCAGTGGCGACAACAGTGCCACTATCCAAAAATTGTAAGGCGCTAACGCAAAGACAAATGCCGCACCCGCAAGCCAAGCCAGCACCAGTTTGGGTAACAGGGGCTGTTTGGTATTTGCAGATTTGGCACTATCGTGATGAGATTGTACAGAAAGTTGCTTTTTTAGGGACTGGGTAGTAAGACGCATTGGCGAGTATTGCCTTTAGGGTTAAACGGTTTTGCAAACATAAGTAATTGGACTAATCGTCGAGCTGATTATACCCTTTAACCAGTTCAATTTCTTGGATAAATCGACCATCTGCTGACAATACCGTCAAACGACAATCGTCAATAAAGACGGTTTGACCCAATACCTCATTGACTTCGCCAAGCTCTTGCATGACCAGTCCACCCATACTAGTGACATCCTCACTATCAAAATGGGTACCTAGCTGTTCATTACAGTCTGAGACTGAGGTGATGGATTGCACAATCCATGTGTCAAGCTGGTTGGGCACAGGCACTATATGATTGATATCGGTATCTTCTTCGATGTCGTCATGCTCATCGATGATATCACCGACAATTTCCTCGAGTAAGTCTTCCATCGTCACCACGCCTGATGCCACCCCAAACTCATCGATGACGATTGCCATATGAATTTGATTTTTTTGAAATAGACGCAGCAGGTTGTCAGAACGCGCAGTTTCACTGATATAAATTGGCTGACGTACAATTGCCTCAAGATTGAAATGGTCAATGTTTTGACCTTGCGCCTTGGCGACCAAAAACGGAATCAAATCTTTGGCAAGTAAGATACCCATCACTGTGTCTTTGTTATCATCGGTAAATACAGGATAACGCGAGTGGGCGGTTTCCATATAGAGCGACATGATGTCTTGCAAGTTTTGGTGCTGGGTGATGCCTGCAACGTGGCTGACAGGGGTCATGATTTCTCGTACTTGAATAGCGGGTAAATCTAGCACGCCCTCTAACATATCGACGGTGTCGGGCGCCAAAAATCGACGCGAATCATGTACCAATTTGACTAGTTCATCACGGGTTTCAGGGGCGGTGGATAGCCAGCGTTTCAGACCGCGTGACCAGCTACTGCCTTGTTGTTTGTTTGACAGGTGTGAACTCGAATTGTCGTCTGACATAGCCGACGAGACCCTCATATGACGAAAGATTTTTTTACCTTACCTTAACCCCATGATGATTGCAATGGTATTTTTCTTAATTTTATTGTATTTTTTGGCTGATTTTACTCACCCATCAGCTTGTTCAGTGCTAGCAAAGCCTCGAATAAACTAGCACTATTGGCGAATCCAATGGATTACCCGTTCTTCTTGCTCTAGCTCAGAGACTTCTGTTTCAGACTGACAGCGTCCCGCCACGCTAATATTTTTTTGGCGCATCATGGCTTGTGTCACGGCGGCATCCTGAGTGAGTAATAAATGCCAGCTTGGCAGTGATTGCCCGTAGTACAAGCGCTTGTAGGCACAGCTTGCCGGTAGCCAGTACATCTCGCCAATGTTATCGATGGTCAGGCTGATGCAATCGGGCACATAGTCGCGCCTTGTTGGGTAATGCTGGCAAGCCCCTGTGGCACAATCAAGCAGGCGACAGGCGACATCACTGTATTCAACTTCATCGGTGTCATCGTCTTTAAATTTAATCAAACAACACGCCCCACAGCCATCGCACAAGGCTTCCCATTCAGCTTGGGTCAATTGTTCTAACGAAAATCGCTCCCAAAATTGCGGGCGTAAGGTAACAGATTGGCTCATTATGTTTCCAACTTTCGGCTTGTATAAAACAGTGACAGTATTATAACGGAAAATACGATGATTTCAGTATACAGTAATGCCTGTATTAACCGTTGCACTGACTTGCCACGCTCTCATTAGCGTATGAATCCAGCGTTTTTATAACGCCAGTGTCTTATAACAATAGCAACCAATCATATATTTACCATAACATAAGGATGCATGATGCCAATTCAAATTTTACAACTCGAATCTACCACCACCGATGGCGTGGAGCTCAAAAGCTATGTCTGTCTACCAGAATCAGCGAGCCACGACAATCCTGCCCCAGCGATTTTAGTGGCGCCTGAATGGTGGGGCGTGGTTGAGCACCCACAAAAAGTCACTGAGCGTTTAGCCGAAGCGGGTTTTGCTGCCGTCGCCATGGATGTGTATGGCGAGGGTAAACTGACCACAGATGCCGCCCAAGCCAATGAATGGATGAGCCAAATGCTCGCTGACCAAGACATGTTAATGGCGCGCTGTAAACTCATTATGGATGACTTTACCGACCTTGAAGCTGTTGACACAAACCGTCTTGGCGCAATTGGTTTTTGCTTTGGCGGCAAAATTGCTCTAGACATGGCGCGTGAAGGCTTCCCACTCAAAGCAGTGGCGACTTTCCACGGCAACCCTACCCCAAAACAACCGGCACAAAAAGGCAAATTCACTGCCAAAGTGTTGGTGGCACATGGTGAAGCCGATAGTATGGTATCAATGGACGCCATTGAAGGGCTAAAAAAAGAGTTGGATAACGCCGATGTAGAGTACACAGTCGATGTATACGAAGGCGCCAAACACGGCTTTACCAATCCTAATGCTGACAAACGCGCCGAAGAAAATGGCGTGGATTTGGGCTATGATGCGGATGCGGCAAAAGCCAGCTGGGATGAAATGATTGCGTTTATGCAAGACAATCTTGTATAACATATGCCAGTTGCATCCTAACAGCAAAAGCAATATCCCTCATGATATTGCTTTTTTTATGTCTATGTCCCAGTTTTAGTCAAGATTTTTAGCCATCTTATCAGTCAGTATTGAATCCCAAATAGAAAGTCTTATATAGCTATCACGATAGTAACCCGATGGTGAATCTTGAACGCACATCCGAATACAAACCCCTCAACGATGCAAAGTCCCAATCAGCACTTAAGCCACAACCATACCCAAGCGCATACCGAAACACATACCGAAATAGAGCTTGATAGTTTTGCACCGCGTATTTTGACCTGGTTTGACCATAACGGGCGTCATGATTTGCCGTGGCAGCAGCATCAGCTTGACACGCCAGACCCCTATCCTGTGTGGTTATCTGAAATCATGCTACAGCAGACCCAAGTGGCGACGGTGATTCCTTATTTTGAGCGCTTTATGGCAAGTTTTCCCACGGTGCAGGATTTGGCAAACGCATCTTGGGAGCAAGTCGCTGAGCACTGGGCAGGACTGGGTTACTATGCACGTGCGCGCAATCTGCATAAAGGTGCCAAGCAGCTGGTGGATATCATCGAGCAAACTGGCAAATTTCCGCAAACGGTTGCCCACTGGGAGCAGATTTCAGGGGTAGGTAAATCTACGGCAGGTGCGATTGTGGCGATGGGTGTCAGAGCTGACCAATATGGCGGTGACAGAGGAGTGATTTGCGATGGTAATGTCAAACGTGTGCTGACCCGTTGGGCTGGTATTGACGGTGATATCACCAAAACTGCCACAACCAAAGCGCTCTGGCAACTCGCCGAGCGCCTAACACCGAACCGTGACAGCGGACACTACGCCCAAGCGATGATGGATATGGGGGCGACGCTATGCACCAAAGCCAAACCTGCCTGCCTACTGTGTCCCGTGCAAGCCGACTGCGTGGCAAATGCTCAAGGTAAGCAAAGTTTTTATCCGGTAAAAAGTAAAAAATCGCCTAATCCGTCTAAGTTTTCGCTAGCGTTAAAGCTAGTTTGCGATGACAAAACCTTGTGGCTACAACGCCCTGATAATGGGATTTGGGGTGGACTGTGGTGTTTACCATTGGCATTTATCAAAAAACAATCGGGCGAAAAAAAACCAAGCGCGCCACCACTGGCAATCTGGCAGCAAGAGTCAACATTTGAAGCAGAATACAACACCGCTGAGCAGATTATTTTTGCGTTCTTACAAGCCGAGCAGCTGCTAAATATCGAGCAGGTTAATTTAGATAGCACTGATACTGTCAAACATAGCCTTACCCATTTTCATTGGTTGTTAACCCCCTTAACGATTTCGTTGAACGCCGAGCAACATGAAAAATTGACTAAAAAATTGCAACAAGCGATGCAGTCGTTGTCTTGGGTGAAAAATACGCAGATAAATAGTTTGGCAAAACCGAAAGCCATGCAGCTATTGGTGAGTGGTTAATGCGTGTAAAATCGTCGCAGGCATTAAATCAGGGATGATGGTTATGTTAAGATTGGCCTGCTGTAATAACATTTGCTCTGCAATACGCGACTGCAATACCAAATAATAACAGCTGGCAGCCATTTCAGTGTTTGCTGTTAGTTGTTGCCAATTTTGCCAGGCGGTCAAACTTGAGATGAGTACAACGATGGGTTGTTTGTGGCTCTGCGTTTGCTGCCAAACCGCAAATGCTTGGGTAGTTGCGCTTGGTAAAACCCGTTGGTACAAGTTTAGCAAATGCACTTGCACACCTTTTGCCGCCAATGTATCTGCCAATAATTCTCGCCCGCCGATACCGCGCCATACCTGCAAATAATCGCCTTTACCAAGCGCTTGTATTATAGGCAAATTCAATAGCCCTTCATTGTTTTGCGCGTGTTTTTCATGGGGAAAGATAACGGTAGGCGCTGGCAACTCTGTGAGCTGCTGCCAAGTCTGTTTAAAGTGATTCGCGGTTTTGTCACCCACAGCAACCCATGTAATCTTTTTGGACAATTCCGTTAGCTTGACCAAGGTGGCAAGCCTCGCTAAGCCATACGTTACTGCCGCTTCGCTGACTAGCACCACCACTTGATAACGGTCAATCGATTGTAAAACTGCCCGCTCTGCCACTGTCAAGGGCTTTTCTACCAACGTCAACAGCGGCAGCTCAATCACTTTAACGCCATGCTGGTGCAAAAATAGACTTAGCGTCTTGGCTCGCTGATCAGGTCTGGTATTGATAAATTGCATGGCCATGCGTATCGTTCAATATCAGTGGTCTTGATAAATCTGCGCCAAGATTTTGTCCGCACCTTGTGCAATGAGTGCTTCAGCCACCACCACGCCCATGGCTTCAGCAATTTGCTCAGACTCCCGTGCGTCATCAACTAACGCGTTATGATGCTCGGCTTTTAACAAGATTTTGCCATCTACACTGCCGACCCGACCCTGTAAATAAATTTGTCCATCTTGAATGGTAGCAAAGCCTGCAATCGGCACTTGGCAACCACCCTGCAAATGACGATTCATGGCGCGTTCTGCCATCACGCATAGACGGCTTGGCTCGTCATTGAGCGGTTTTAGTAATGCAAGCACATCGGTATCATCACTTCGGCATTCAATGGCAAGCGCACCTTGTCCGACCGCTGGCAGACTGATATGCGTATCAAGTTCATGGCGAATACGATCGGTAAGCCCCAAACGGGTTAAGCCACTGGTTGCCAAAATAATGGCATCATACTCACCTGCATCTAGCTTGGATAAGCGCGTGCCTACATTGCCGCGTAAGCTGATAATCTCTAAGTCAGGACGATATTGCTGGATTTGGCATTGACGGCGTAAACTTGATGTACCAAGTTTAGCGCCTTGTGGCAACGCATCTATACTCTCATAGTGATTTGATATAAAGGCATCGGTTGGCTGCTCACGCTCACAATATGCGCCAAGCGTCAGACCTTCAGGGAGCACCATGGGTACGTCTTTGAGCGAATGTACGGCGATATCGGCACGTTTTTCATACAAAGCTTGCTCAAGCTCTTTGACAAATAAGCCTTTGCCGCCGATTTTGGCTAGCGGGGTGTCCAGGATTTTGTCGCCCTGGGTGACCATTGGTATTAGATTGACGGTCAGGCTTGGGTACAGCGCTTGCAAACGTGCTTGGATGTGTTCGGCTTGCCATAAGGCAAGCGGGCTTTGGCGAGTGGCGATATTTAAAGTCGTTAACGTAGTCATAGCAGTATCTTTTTTAGCATTCGATAAAAATGCCTAACTCTCTAAGCTAGGCATTTGTCAGATGGTTATCTGTCAGTGATTCAGCGAGTTAGGCAACAGTATAGCAAAATGTCAGGCTAATTACTCTTACGGCTCATTGAAGTAGACGCAAACATACGAAAACCTACGCTACATTGATTGGATTTTATCCCGTAGTAATGGCAAATGACGGCGGCTAATGGCAAGTTTGTCGGACAAGCCTTTGAAACACACTTGGTACTGACCTTGGTCAATCGCTTCAAGCATTTCTAGATAGTTAACATTGATTAACGCATTGCGATGGATACGAAAGAACGCATCACCAAATTCTTGCTCAAGCTCTTTGAGCGTTTCATCAATTAAAACCGTGCCGCCTTTATGACGGATTTGCACGTATTTTTGGTCGGCTGTAAAGTAATAGATATCTTGCAGCGCAATCAGCTCCACCCCACGATGGGTACGTGCTGCAATATGCTGACGATTGGACTGTGCTAACGGGTCTTCTAATCGACTGATTTCATTGAGCTGTGCATTACTAAGCAATGACGCTCTCGATAGTACCTGTAACAATTCTTCTTTGTTGGCAGGCTTTAGCAAATAGCCAATCGCGTGTGCTTTGAATGCAGCAATCGCATAATGGTCGTACGCGGTCACAAAAATAATGGCGGGCGCATTATTAAGCTCATTGAGCTCTTGGGCGCAGCGGATACCATCCATTCCTGGCATCCGAATGTCTAACAAAATTACATCGGGTGCGAGTTCTTTGACTTTTGCAATGGCCTCCATACAGGTGGCTGCCAGGGCAATTACCTCATGTCCCTCTTCTCTTACGATACGCGCCAACCTCTCTCGGGCTAGTGGCTCATCGTCACAGATCACAATTCTCACTGTTTACTCCTTTGCTCCTTTGAGGTCAAAAACACATGCCTTTAACCCTACAAATCTTACGTACTTCAAAATCTTATGCCAAATCCAACACAACCTCTTTGTGAGCAATCAAACCCTTATAAAATAGCGCTTAACTGATTAGATAAACTAATAAACGCATTGTTTTAAGTAGACGCAAATTAATATACCATAATTTGTTAGATAAAATGTGAAATGCCGCGTCAGATTGGTGACTTTTTTATGCCCATTCCGACTAACAAAATGACTGGGCTAAAAAGCCGCGACATCTTTGAGGGGATAGCGAATTTGAGTAACTAACAAATATCCAGATAATTCAAAGTGAATGCTGGCTTCATGACCAAAATACTGACGTAAAATTGCCAGTTGACTGTTAAACTGCAGTTTTTGGTGAATATCTTGACAAATCAGCTGATACGTCGTGGCTGGCAGCTCAATTTCGATATCAATTTTGGCAACGTCGTTTTGCCAATCGATACTAATAGTAATGTGAATGGGGTCGGTGCTGTTTTCAACAATCAGTACAATCAGTTTTTCAATCACCATTTGCAGCGATAATGAGGTAATTACCATGTCATAGAGCAAATCTTCATCGGGCAAATGCCAAGTTACCTTCAGCTTTTTATCAAAACGGTATTTTTCGATGCTCAAATAGCTTTCGCATAGCGCCATCTCATCAAGTAGCGCAATCTCACGCGTTTCATCAAAGCTCACCCGATACAGATTTGAGATATGACAAATCATTCTCTCGGCTTCATACGCATCGGTTTCTATCAGATATTGCATAGTATTGAGTAGATTAAAGAAAAAATGCGGGGTGATACGCGCCTTTAACTGCTCGTTTTGCTCGATGAGTTTCTGTTGGTTACGCAGTTCAGCGCGGCGAATATTTTGGTACTGTATCTCAAAAAAAGTGAGCAGCACCGCTATCATCAAAAAGGCACATAAAGTATTCACCAGGGTTTCTAGTACCAGCGTATTTAAACTGACTTCATAGCCCAGCGTGAAAAATAAAATCAACCGACCTAGCAAACTCAGTACCGGCACGATAATAAATGAAGTCGATAGCAGATAGGCGGTGATTTGTTTTGAGCGCCAATTAAATTCTCTGAATTTTTTGGCAGAATTCGCCAAAAAAACCATTTCACCCGTCACAACTAAGCTAGTAATCACCACCGTTTCAATGCTATGACGGATAATCAAACTGATATCATGGGTAAAAGTTAACAGCGTTATAATCGAAACCAGTGAATAAAACGCGATATAGCTTGCCCACAGTTTGATGGTCTGTTTTTCGCTCATATTGGGCAGGAAAAAGGTGCTGGTGAGCGGCTCTTTAATCCGCTTGAGTGAAATTTGTGAGGCATCCTCAGTTTTTGCTATACTAGCCCTAGATTTTGCAGAGGGAATTAGCAGCTCTAGCAATCTCATTGTCTTTATTCCTTTCAAACTTATACAAAAAATGGACGTATTATGAGCAATCAAATTTCCGCTGATTCTAGCACATCTAGTATGTGGGGTGGACGTTTTAGCGAAGCCACTGACAGTTTTGTCGCTGAATTTACCGCGTCTGTCGGATTTGACCAACGTTTTGCCAATCAAGACATCGCAGGCTCGATTGCTCATGCCACCATGCTGGCCAAAGCAGGTATTATCACCGAGGCGGAAAAAGACCAAATCGTTGGCGGTTTGACCCAAATCAAACAAGAAATCGCCGATGGCAAGTTTGTGTGGTCGGTGGCGCTTGAAGACGTGCACATGAATGTGGAGTCTCGTCTGACCGCTATTATTGGCGATGTCGGCAAAAAACTGCATACAGGGCGTAGTCGTAATGACCAAGTCGCAACCGATATCCGTTTATATCTGCGTGACCAAACCGATATTATTTTAGGATTGTTAAAACGTCTACAAACGGGCTTATTGGATTTGGCAAGCCAGCATACCGACACTATCATGCCAGGCTTTACTCATTTGCAGACTGCGCAGCCTGTCAGTTTTGGTCATCATGTGATGGCATGGTTTGAGATGTTAATGCGTGATAGCGAGCGCTTGATTGATGGTCGAAAACGTATCAACCAAATGCCCCTAGGCGCCGCAGCGCTGGCAGGTACGACTTATCCGATTGAGCGGGAATTTACCGCCGAGCTATTAGGCTTTGAAGGGATTTGTCAAAATTCGCTGGATGCCGTATCCGACCGTGATTTTGCCATTGAATTTGCCAGTAGCGCAAGCCTGTTAATGATGCACTTGTCGCGTATGAGTGAAGAAATCATCTTGTGGATGTCAGCGCAATTTGGGTTTGTGGTCGTCCCGGATCGTTTTTGCACGGGCTCATCGATTATGCCACAAAAGAAAAATCCCGATGTGCCAGAGCTGGTACGGGGTAAAGCTGCCCGCGTGTTTGGCGATATGATTACCCTATTGACCTTGATGAAAAACCAACCGCTGGCTTACAACAAAGATAACCAAGAAGATAAAGAGCCGCTATTTGACGTGGTAGATACTGTAACCGGCTCACTACTTGCCTTTGCTGATATGCTGCCTAATTTAATTCCAAACAAAGAAAATATGCGTGCTGCGACCATGAAAGGTTATGCGACCGCCACCGATTTGGCGGATTATCTAGTGCGTAAAGGCTTAGCCTTCCGCGACGCGCATGAAGTAGTGGGTAAAGCAGTAGCGTTAGGTGTGCAAAAAGGCGTAGATTTGAGTGAATTATCGCTCGACGAGCTTAAAGGCTTTAGCGACTTGATTGGTGAGGACGTATTTGAATATCTGACCCTTGAAGGCTCGCTCAATGCTCGTAACCACATTGGCGGTACAGCGCCTAATCAAGTCAAAATGGCGATTGAACGTGGTCGTCAGCGTATCGAACAATTAGGTCATTAATATGCCAAAACTGTTCTCGTATGGCACATTACAACAAGAAAATGTACAGCTTGCTACCTTTGGGCGTACACTGGTGGGTAGTAAAGACCAACTCATTGGCTACCAGTTAGGTGAAATTGAAATCACCGATGACGATGTGATCGCCAAAAGTGGCAAACGTTTTCATCCGATACTACTTAAAACCAATAACCCAACCGACAAAGTGGCAGGTGTGATTTTTGACATTACCGATGATGAGCTTGCCCAAGCCGACCGCTACGAAGTCGATGACTACGCACGAGTAGAAGGTCACTTTGACAGTGGCGCTACCGCGTGGATTTATGCCGATGCAAGAGACTTAGACTAGCAACTATTAAAAGGATAACAAATGGAAACTTATAACCCCGCTGACCACATGGTCATGTGCCGTAAATACAAACAAAAGCTACCCAAAATGCCAAAACCGCCGTTTCCTAACAAGCTGGGTGAAGAATTGCAAAACACCGTGTCTGCCAAAGCGTGGAACGAATGGTTAGAGCACCAAACCATGCTCATCAATGAAAATCACTTAAGCATGATTGACCCAGAAGCCAAAAAATTTATTACCGAGCAGCGCAATAAATTTTTGGATAATGAAGACTATGAACGCCCAAAAGGCTGGACAGCGCAAAAATAACCTTTAGCATGTATTCAACAAGTCTTTGACAAGGATTTTCAATGTCTCAATCGATTGAAACTATTGACCAAAAAACACGCTTAAAATCTATTTTAGGCGGGTCAGCGGGTAACATGGTCGAATGGTACGACTGGTATGCGTATGCAGCTTTTACCTTATATTTTGCGCCTGTATTTTTTCCAAAAGGCAATCAAACCGCTCAATTATTAAGTGCCGCAGCGATTTTTGCGGTGGGTTTTGTCATGCGACCGATCGGTGCATGGATAATGGGCGTTTATGCGGACAAGAAAGGTCGTAAAGCAGGTCTTACGCTATCGGTAACATTAATGTGCTTAGGCTCACTGATGATTGCGGTTACCCCAAGTTATGACAGTATTGGGATTTTCGCCCCAATACTGTTGGTGACTGCTCGTCTAATTCAAGGTATCAGTGTTGGTGGCGAATATGGGGCTAGCGCCACTTACCTTAGCGAGATGGCGGGTAAAGATAGACGCGGATTTTTCTCTAGTTTTCAATATGTTACGCTGATTTCTGGGCAGTTAACAGCGCTGGTACTTCTGATTATTCTACAGCAAGTTTTAACCCCTGCTGAACTCAAAGCTTGGGGTTGGCGGATTCCGTTTGTCATTGGGGCTTTGTTGGCGTTTTTTGTATTTTATATTCGCCGTGGTTTGCTTGAGACCGAATCCTTTAATAAAGTTGATACCAGTAGTTCGCAAAAAAAATCCGGCGCATTGGCTTTATTTAAAGAACACCCGAAAGCGGCATTTACGGTCATTGGATTGACGGCAGGCGGTACGTTGGCATTTTATGCTTACACCACTTACTTGCAAAAATTCTTGGTCAACACGTCAGGGTTTAGTAAAGAGTCAGCCACGCAAATCACCGCTATTGCGTTATTTATTTTTATGCTCTTGCAACCTGTCGCTGGGGCATTATCCGATAGAATCGGGCGTAAACCGCTGATGATAGGATTTGGTGTGATGGGGGTGTTATTTACTTACTTTATTTTTAACACCTTGGCAGGCACGACAGACCCGTGGATGGCGTTTGCGTTATGTTTGTTTGGTCTGATAATCGTCACAGGCTATACGTCAATTAATGCCGTAGTCAAAGCTGAAATGTTCCCTGCGCATATTCGTGCGTTGGGCGTGGCGTTACCCTATGCCATTGCCAATACTTTGTTTGGCGGTACAGCGGAGTATGTGGCACTATCCTTCAAGCAAGCAGGTCATGAAGAATGGTTTTTCTTGTATGTGACGATTATGATTGGGATTTCATTGATTGTTTATGCACGTATGAAAGATACCAAAGAGCATAGCTTAATTAATCATGACTAGCCCACCCATAAAAGGCTAAAGTTAGCCAACAAAAAACCCCAAATAGATTTATTTGGGGTTTTTGCTTTTTTGGTGTTGATTAAACCATGACAATCAAAGTTTAACCCATTTAGGCAGATAATAAATAACGCAGTTAAAGCCTTAAGCTTGCGCTTCTTCTTTACGCACTGACAGTTTTTCACGGATACGTGCTGATTTACCAGAACGGTCACGTAGGTAGTAAAGTTTGGCACGGCGTACATCACCACGACGTTTTACTTCAATTTTTGCAATTTGTGGTGAATGGGTTTGGAACGCACGTTCAACACCTACACCACTAGAGATTTTACGTACGGTAAACGCAGAGTTTAAGCCGCGGTTACGTTTAGCGATAACAACACCTTCAAATGCTTGTAGACGCTCACGGTCGCCTTCACGCACTTTTACTTGTACGACAACAGTGTCACCAGGACCAAAACTTGGTACGTCTTGCTTAAGCTGGCTGTTTTCGATTTGTTGAACCAAAGGATGTTTGTTACTCATGAGATTTTCTCCTCTCACTGGGGACAGAGGCTAAGCTGACTAAGGTTGGTTGATGTCAGCAAATGCGCATACTCCCCGCTAATTTTATGTGCCTTGATAGCAATCGACACGATTAGGGCATCCGTCAAGTGGATGAATCTGGGTTGCTGTCTTTAGCAGATTGCGCTGCTTCTGTCAGCCATTTTTGTTGCTGTTTGGTTGGAACAAAGGCTTGCCACAAATCAGGACGTCTTAACTGGGTACGTGTTGCCTGCTGAATAAATCGCCACTTGGCGATGTTGGCATGATGCCCTGACAACAGCACGTCAGGCACTTTCATCCCTTGATATTCAGTCGGTTTGGTATATTGTGGACAATCGAGCAAGCCATCCACGAAGGAGTCTTGCTGCGCCGATAAATCATCGCCCATCACATTGGGCAATCGGCGTATCACACTATCCATCAATACCATCGCAGGCAATTCACCGCCTGTCAGCACATAATCACCAATTGAGCACTCGATATCGACATACTGACTCAGTAGTCTTTCATCGATGCCTTCATAACGACCGCATAACAAAATCAAGCCGTCATATTGGCAAAAATCAAGCACCCTGCTTTCGCTCAGTGTCTTGCCTTGTGGCGATAAATATACCACAGGACAGGTTTTACCGCGCGCATTGGCTTGCGTTTTGGCGTAGTCGATGGCTTTTTGTAACGGTTCTGCCATCATCACCATGCCAGGACCCCCACCAAACGGACGCTCATCGATACGCCGATAATTGTCTGTGGTAAAGTCTCTTGGGTTAATCAGCAAGATTTCCGCTTGCTTGCGAGCCATCGCCCGCCCAGTGATGCCAAAATCAGTAATACTAGCAAACATTTCGGGCAAAATGGTTATTACCGCAAAAAACATACGCTACACTCACTTTAGCTTGGCATTAACAACGCCTTGTTGATTGAAAAACTCGCATCGAATAAACGCTAGGCACCCATCAAGGATGAATCCGCAAATGTTATTCATCAATGCTAGTTATCAACGTTTAATAATCACTGCCCCAATCAACCATCAGGGTTTGCTCGATCAAGTTTACCTCGCCAATGGTCTGTTTGTGCCAAGGAATCAGTCGTTCTTCCCCATCCACACTATCAGTAGTCGGCTCGACTACCATAATGGCATGTGCCCCTGTTTCAAACAGCTCTTTTACACGTCCTAAAATGACATTTTCTGACTGGCTAATCACCGTCAAACCAATCAAATCTGACCAATAATATTCGTCTTCTGCAAGCTCAGACAGATTGTTTTTTTCTGCCCAAAGGCTCACGCCAAACATAGTTTCTGCGATATTGCGGTCGGGTACTTCGTTAAGTTGTACCACGTAGCCTTTACCTTGTTGTCGCCAGTTTTTTACCGTTAAGGTCTTTTGACCCATGGCAGTATTGATGACCCAAGGCTGCATATGAAATATCGCTTCACGGTCTTCAGTAAAGCTAAATACCCATAGCCAGCCATGAATGCCATAAGGCTTTTTTAGCTCGCCGATTTTAAACAGCGATGTGTTAGCCTCATTGGTATGCAAGTCTGTCGGTTGTTTTGCCATATTAAAGTCCGCTGTACTTAATTTTTATAAAAAATTAAGCAGTTGCTTGTGCTTTGCTAGCTGCTTTAAATAAAGCGGCAACACGGTCAGAAGGTTGTGCGCCTTTGTTGATCCATGCTTGGTAAGCGTCAGCGTTGATGCGTAGTGGCACTTCTTGACCTTGCGCTAGTGGGTTAAAGAACCCGATGTTTTCGATGTAACGACCGTCACGGGCATTGCGTGAGTCGGTTACCACGATTTGATAAAATGGGCGTTTTTTCGCACCACCGCGTTGTAAACGGATAACTACCATAATGTTCTCTCTGTGAATGCAATCAATTGAATCTAGTTCAGTGGTTAGAGCCTAAAAGACCCAAACAATTGAAAAAACGGCATAAATACAGTTTTAGCAAAGTTTAGGTACACCAAAAAGGGCAATAGTTTAGCATATTTTTATCAAAATCAATAGCTTTTTGGAGTAAATTTTGACTTTTTATATTTAGCGCAAGTTTAATCAAATTTAAGCGATAGCATCACTCACCAGTCCATAAAACCAGTGCATAAAAAAGGCGCTTATTTGCGCCTTTTTTACAATTTAATAGCCGATTATCGTATTATCTTATCATCGTTTCAATCAGCACATACACCCCTGCCCCGACCAGATAGCCAATCAGTGCAAGCCAAGTGATTTTTTTCATGTACCACATAAACGGGATTTTCTCCATACCCATCGCTGCCACGCCCGCGGCTGAGCCGATAATCAAACAGCTGCCGCCTGTCCCCGCACAATAAGCTAAAAACTCCCAAAACATGCCATCTTGACGAAACAGCTCAAGGCGCGCGGCTTCAGCTGCCGCCGCTTGCGCGATACTGGCATCGGTGGTCAGCGGATACATATTCATTGCCCCTGCTACCAGAGGCACGTTGTCCACGATTGAGGATAACAAGCCAATCATGACATTGATGACATACACATTGCCAAAAGTGGCATCCAGCCATTTTGCTACGTCACCGAGTATGCCCGCAGTGGCAAGCGCTGCCACCGCCAATAAAATACCGAGGAAAAATAAAATACTGGGAATATCAATACGGCTTAATACGCCTTCAACCCCGATACGCTCACGAATATAATGATCTTGGTGACGGTGCATGATTTCAGTGACCATCCACAGTACTGCCAAGCCAAACAACACGCCCACATAAGGGGGCAAATGGGTAAGGGTTTTAAAAATTGGCACAAATGCCAATGCACCCAAACCTAGCAGTAACACTGTCATGCGCGTTTTTTGACTGATGCTGTCTTGGGCGTTGGATTTGATGGTAGCACGTAAGCTTTCAATACGCTGCTCTATAGGCATGCTAGCCAATTCACTGTCAGATTCTTGTCCGCTTGGCAGTACAGGCGCGGTCACGGTTTGACCTTTTAGCTGCATCATCACCAAACCCATTGGGATTAATGTACATACGATACTTGGGATAAACACATTTGCCATAATACCCGTTGCGGTAATCTGCCCGCCAATCCATAGCATGGTGGTGGTGACATCACCCACAGGTGACCAAGCACCGCCCGCATTGGCCGCAATCACAATAAGACCGGCAAAATACCATCGCATTTTTTGGTCATCGATGATTTTTGACACCAGTGATACCATCACAATGGTGGTGGTTAAGTTGTCGAGTAACGATGAGAGAAAAAAGGTGATAATGGTAATAATGGCGAGTAGTTTACTGGCATTTTTGGTATGAATTTTATCGGTAATCACTCGAAAGCCATCATGCGCATCAATCAGCTCAACAATCGCCATCGCCCCCATCAAGAAGAACAAAATCTCGGCGATTTCTGCCAAATGCTCACGTAACTGCTCGCCGACAAAATGCAAAGAATCTTGATGATTGGCAAGGCTGGCGGTCACCGAATGGTTGGCAACAAGCGTATCGATACCAAAGGTCAGCAGTACCCATAACGCAATCGCAGTCAGTAGCGCGCTGGCAGCTTTGTTGACATGGATGTTGTGCTCAAAGGCAATCGCCATATACCCTAATATAAAAATCCCTGCTATCACCACGTATAACATTGTCCTTCCCCCTGTTATGCTAATACCCACATGCAAAATATCTTAACCTTAGTTGGCATTATACGGTAAAATTATCGCCAAATTCTAGCGACACGCATTTTGACTAGCCTAGCTCAATTTGCGCCAACCGACAACAGGACAACCCCATGACGACGTTATCAACTACGCCAACTTTAATTATCCCTGCCATTGACCTCAAAGACGGCAAATGTGTCCGCCTCAAACAAGGGCGTATGGAAGACGATACCGTATTTAGTGATGACCCTGTCGCAATGGCAAGCCGCTGGGTAAAAGAAGGCGCTCGACGCCTGCATTTGGTGGATTTAAACGGTGCTTTCGATGGCGTGCCGGTGCATAAAGACGTCGTCACCGCGATTGCCAAAGCCTATCCAAATTTACCCATTCAACTCGGTGGCGGTATTCGTAGCCTTGATACCATCCGTCATTATCTAGAAGCGGGTTTGACCTATATTATTATCGGTACCAAAGCAGTCGAACAGCCTGAATTTGTTGAACAAGCGTGTCAAGAATTTGCCGGTCATATCATTGTGGGTATTGATGCCAAAGATGGCATGGTAGCGACACATGGCTGGGCAAATGTCACCGATGTCAAAGCGGTGGATTTGGCAAAACGCTTTGCCGATGCAGGCGTATCTTCTATCGTCTATACCGATATTGCGCGTGATGGCATGATGCAAGGCGTCAATGTCGAGCAAACAGTCAACTTGGCAAAAGAAGGCGGTATTCCGGTGATTGCCTCAGGTGGGGTGACGGACTTACAAGACATTGAAAATCTAAAACCCTACAGTGATTATCTTGAAGGTATCATTACAGGCCGTGCCATTTATGAAGGTACTCTCGATATTGCTGCGGCGCAGGCGCTACTCGATAGCTAGCAGGCGCTACTCGACAACTAAATGATATTTAATTCGCTATATGACGGAAGGTCAGATTAATTCTACCTTCCGTTACTTTTTTGGTTTTAGGCAGGCTGTGCAGCCAATGGCGCTGGGTCTGTCCGCGCATGACAATTAGCTGTCCATTTTGCAAGGGAATCTCGACTTTTTCCTTGGTGATACGGTGCTTGAATACAAATTTACGGGTTGCCCCTAATGAGACAGACGCGATAATGGGTTCATTACCCAGTTCGCTTTCATTATCGGCATGGTAGCCCATACCATCATCGCCTGTGGGGTAATAATTAAACAAACAGGCGTTAAAATTTGCGCTCATCTGTTGCTCAGCCAGTAGCAATTCTATGTGCTGTTTTAATGCCAAAACATCCGCGGTCCAAGGCGTTGCCGTCTTGCGTTGTCCAGAATAGTGATAATCGTTTTCACTCATCCACACGATTTGGCGATGGGTGACATGGGTTTTGCCAAAAATTGTGACAACGTCATGCTGCCAAGGTAACTGCGTTAAAAAATGCCGATAAAGCGCATTGGGCTCATAAGCGGGGCTGTCAAAAACCTGCCCAAAATCATTGACAATGCCATCGTAGGGCAACAAATTCTCGTTGGGATTGGCGGCAAATAAACTCATGTTAGCTTGTCAACTTCAGCTTTTGAAAAATGAGCTTGGCGCATAATTCTGGTGCTTCAAGTGGCAGTAAATGTCCATAGTCATTGAGCACCGTCATTTGCTCCTTGGGCACGAATGTATCCCACATTTGACGTACTTGTTGACTGATAAACATCGACGGCTTACCGATAATTAACTGCACAGGCACTTTGTTGTCGGCAAGAAGCTGTTGTAACGGTTTCATAATCAGCGGTGTACCAAAATAATTGGCGAGTTCTTGCTTGGGTGAAAAACGTAGCGTGAGTTCAGCTGATTGGCCTGCCTCTAGACTATTTTTGGCATAGATTAAAAGGTGTTCATCGGTGATACGTTTGTACGCTTTATGACGACGAAGAAACTGATAATACGCATCCACACTGTGCCAGTCGGCTTGTTTGACCTGGGTGCTTTTAAAGGGTTCTCGGGTCATTTTCACCATGCGTGGCACCAGGCTGTAAAGCTTGCCTTGCTGGTTGGTAAAGGTGACAGGCTCAAGCAAATAAAGCGCGCTAAACAAATCTGGGCGTTTGGCAGCTGCCATGGTGGTGGCCGTTGCGCCTTGTGAGTGCCCGATACCGATGACGGGCTTGCCGTCTCGCTCTGCTAGGGTGGCTTGCAAGAACTCAATCAGGACATCGGCGTCTTGTTCCCGCGTCAGCGTGGTTTCGGTCGGTTTATCGTACCATTCCCCCCGCATGGTTAGCGCGGTGATGTTAAGATGTTGCGCTAAGTCGCTCAAGAGTGGCTCATAGACGCCTAAGGCAAAGCCGTTACCGCCGTAAAAATGGGCAGTCTGGCTGGCGGTGGGGTTTTTAATGTTATAATATTTGGCGTTTTTGCCATTTAGATTGATGCGTTGTTCTTCCATGCCAATTGTCCTAATTAATCACTTAGTCACTTAATCACTTAGTCACTTGATTATAAGACCCAGTGAAAAATTATGGCTACCCCTTTTGTGACTTGGCATTCACCCTTGCCGTTGGGCGGTATCAAATCTAGCGTAAGTTGGCATTTCTTTTATTTAATCATCTTCGCCAAGAAAACCGCCACTTTGTCTTGCCCATAATTTGGCATACACGCCATTTTGAGCTAAAAGCTGGGCATGGCTACCTTGCTCGACGATTTGCCCTCTATCCATCACCACCAATCTATCCATCGACGCAATTGTCGATAATCGGTGGGCAATCGCAATCACGGTCTTGCCTGCCATCATATCGTTAAGGCTGTCAGTGATGGCGTATTCCACTTCGCTATCGAGTGCTGAGGTCGCTTCATCCAGCAGCAAAATCGGGGCATTTTTGAGCATCACACGGGCGATGGCAATGCGCTGGCGTTGTCCGCCCGAGAGTTTGACCCCTCGTTCACCGACTTGGGTATCCAAGCCGACATTGCCTTTGGCGTCGCTTAGATGTTGGATAAACTCCCACGCATGCGCTTGTTTGGCGGCGCTGATGATTTGCTCATCGGTGGCATCTGGGCGACCATAGGCAATATTTTCTCGCACGGTGCGGTGTAGTAGTGAGGTATCTTGGGTGACCATGCCGATTTGTTGGCGTAAGCTCTCTTGGGTGACATCGCTGATGTTTTGATTATCAATTAAAATCGCACCACCATCGACATCATAGAAACGCAGTAGCAAATTCACCAAGGTTGATTTACCTGCGCCAGAGCGTCCCACTAGACCGATTTTTTCACCTGCTTTAATCTCAAGGTTAAAATCATCGAGTAGTTTTTGCTTGGCATCGGCGTCATTGGTTTTATTGCCACTTCGACCATAATTAAAATCGACATGGCTAAAGTTGATTTCGCCTTGCGTGATGATTAAATCCCTAGCATTCGGCTTATCTACCACGGTATGCGGTTTTGACAAGGTTTTCATGCCGTCCTGCACGGTACCGATATTCTCAAACAATGCCGCCGTTTGCCACATTATCCAGTGGGTCAACCCGTTAAGACGCATCGCCATTGCAGTCGCTGCCGCAATCGCCCCTACGCTTAAGCCGTTGTAATACCACAGGTACAAACCGAGCGCCACCGTAGTACCGACCAATACCACATTAATCAAATGATTGACCAGCTCAAGGCGGGACACCCAGCGCATTTGCTCATGCACCGTACCCAAAAACTGGCTCATCGCATCTTTGGCATAGGTCAACTCACGGCGAGAGTGGCTAAATAATTTTACTGTCGTGATATTGGCATACGCATCCGTAATCCGCCCTGTCATCAAGGCACGGGCATCGGCTTGGCGACTGGCAGAGTTTTTAAGCTTGGGGATAAAATACGCCACAGTGGCAAAGAACATCACCATCCATAACAGAAATGGGATAAGTAACCAACTGTCCAGGTGAAATAAAATAATGCCACTACTGACAAAATACACCAATACATACACCAGCATATCGGCAATGGTCATAATGGTATCGCGCACTGCAAGCGCGGTTTGCATCACCTTGGCAGACACCCGCCCGGAAAACTCGTCTTGATAAAACTGCATGGATTGACCGAGCATTTGACGGTGAAAACGCCAGCGCATCTGCATCGGGAACACGCCTTGCAGGGTCTGAAAATGAATTAGAGAACTTAAGCCCACCAAAATCGGGCTGACCACCAACACGGCCGCCATCATTAGCAAACTATCGCCTTTTTCTGCCCATAGACTAGCGGGCGTATAGGCACCCAGCCAATTGACGATATCACCAATCCACTTGTACAGTAGCGACTCATACACGCCTATCAAGCCTGTCAAGAACATGAAGGCAAAAATCCAACCGCGCAGACCCTTGGTACACGCCCACAGAAACTTCAAAAAATTATCCGTTGGTAGGTTGTAATTGTCTTCTGGATAGACTTCCAGACGATTTTCAAAAAAACGAAATAAACCCATAATTGATTATCAGTAGTTTAAAATTATCTGTGTTATTTTAGCAGATATTGAGGATTGATAGCAGGATCGCTGACGGCTAGCTACAATCCTTTACACACAAGTAAACAATTTTCAACTTAATCCTTGAGCGGTAGTTATCAAAGCTTTTCTATCGCCATAAAAAAGCCATTATCCTAGAATAATGGCTTTTTTTGCGGCTTTTTTTGAGGTCGGTTCAGCCGCTACAATATTGGGTAAAAGTGCAAAAATAAAGCCATACAAATGACATTCTTATCAAGCCTTATAAAGCTTTTGCGATAAATTGATGGTAAGGCAAATTTACTGCGGTTAATTCGCCTTTTTTATAACCACTAATCAAACCGATAGATATCCATACCCAGATTGTAGTGAGCAAAGCTTTCATGCACCACCGACATCACATCCCCTGCGCCCCGCGCAAAAAATACAGGCAATAAATGCTCGGGCGTTGGGTGATTGTGGCGCGCCAAGCTATGCGTCTGCCAGTCAAACATGGTTTTGTCATTGGCTTTTAACTGATCTATTATCCAGTATTTAAAGGTTTTGGCTTGCGGCTCAATCTGTTGGCTGTTAAAACGCACATTGTATAAGTTGTGGGTAATACTGCCCGATGCCATAATCAACACGCCTTGTTGCCGTAGCGGCGCAAACAACTGCCCAAGCTGATACAACTGACTGGGGCTAAACCCGTGTGGCAACGACACCTGCACGATTGGCACATCGGCATTGGGGTACATGTGTAGCAGCGGTGTCCAGACACCATGATCAAATGGTTGATGGTCGACCACTTTAACCGCCACTTGCATTTGCGCTAGCTGCTTGGCGATACTTTGCGCAGCCGCGGTATGACCGGCTGCGGGGTACTGGATTTCAAATAGCGCTTTAGGAAAGCCCCCAAAATCATGCAAAGTGCTGGGGGCTGGATTGGCGTTGATCAGCCACTCGCCACTTTCCCAGTGCGCCGACATGATGAGGATAAGCTTCGGCTTGGGTAAATCTGCACCGAGCTGATGCAGCGCCTGAGTAAATGGCGTATCTTCGATCGCAATCGTCGGTGCGCCATGCGAGATAAATAAACTCGGCAGCGTTGGCTCGTCAATGCTTGCGCCGAATACATCAGTTAATGTTAAACCCTTCATGGCGACCTCCTATTGTTATCAACTAAAATTTTTATTAGCTAAGATTTTGATTAACTAGGCACTGACAGCTTGTCCACGATTATCAATGGAGAAAGCACCCGCGCCTGCAACAGATAAGTATAAGAAAGCAAAGCTATACAGTACAGCGGCTTCCCCTTGATTCAGCAGTGGCAACCAAAAATTATCAATGCCTGCGTGCATCATAAAGTATGCCACCGCCATTTGACCTGACAGAATAAAAGCGACAGGACGCGTGAACCAGCCCAAAATCAGCAAAACGCCACCGACCAATTCTAACACGCCTGCTAAGCCCATCAGCGAAAACAATTGCAAACCATCAAACATCGCCACATGCGGCACTCCAAATAATTTTGCCATGCCATGTAGCATAAAGGTGTAGCCCAGTACGATGCGAAACAAGCCAAGTACATAAGGTTGATATCGAGAAACATTGTTCATTGTTGTATCCTATTAGTCTAAAGTTAAAGTCATGAATATATGTGATGACGCCATTATAGTGATATCTTATTAAGAGAAAAACACATAAAATATTGATATATTATTTCTTATTAGTTGATAATTAACATGACGCATTCAAGCGTTAATTCACTGGAAACATTAACTCACTGAAGGATACGCATGGATACGCTCAAAAGCTTGCAAGTGTTTCGCACCATCGTAGAAAAAGGCAGTTTTACCAAAGCCGCTGATGCACTCGATATGTCGCTTGCCATGACCAGCAAACACTTACAACACCTTGAAGCCTATGTGCAAGCCAAGCTGTTAAATCGCAACAACCGTAATTTAAGCCTCACTGAAGTCGGTCAACAATACTATGCAGAAGCGGTACACGCCCTAGATATTTTGCAGCAGGCAAAAACCAAGGCACACGATGGCAGTGTATTGCCGGAAGGAAAACTGCGAATCATTGCACCGGTATGGTTTGCCACGCCCTATTTTGTCAATCTGCTTGCCAAATTCCAGCAAGATTATCCCAAAATTGAGCTAACGGTTGATTTGGAAAATCGCTTCACCGATTTGATTGCTGCGGGCTATGATCTAGCGCTGCGGGTGGTCAACACGCCACAAGATAATTTGATTGTCAAACCGCTGGGTAAAATAGATTTTTATTATGTCGCAAGTCCGCGTTTTGTTGCGCAGCACGAGCCGCGTACGTCTGCAGACACGCTCAGTAACTTGCCAGGGATTTTACCCAACTATACGCACATGGCAACCCCACTCAAACCTTATAATAGTAGTAATAACACCGTGATGATGGCACAGATGGCGCTGACAGGCATGGGCGCTGCGATATTGCCCGAATGGCTGATTGAGGATGAGATTGCGCAAGGGCGACTGGTCAAATTGTTTGAGCAGCCATTTAGCAGCGTATCAATCTATGCGGTCTATATGAATCGGGCATTTTTAAATTTAAAAATACGCTTATTAATTGATTTTTTGGGGGATAACTTAATACAAAACGATTAGCGTAAAAAACGATTAGCCTGTTAACTGCTTTTACCCTTTAGCTCACGAGCCTTAGGGTCGATTGGGCAACGAAGCCGGCATCCGACTAGTTCAGGTTGTTTGCATTGTACAAGTTGGGTATTGACTATTGCTATTAGTATGCGCATTATTTGGTGATGTATTGCAATAATTTTTAATAAAAATAATTTTAATATAATAACAATTTAGTAGAAAAATATTCGTTTAATTTTTCACCAAAATATTTCTTTTGCATCAATTTGGTTCATGTCATGATTGTTATGCGCCTATGGCATAAATTTTTTGTTTTACACTGCACCAACTTTAATAATTCGATTAATTTTGGTGCAAAATTGAGCGATTTTTAATCTATTTTTCAACTATTTATGCCTTTTGCTTTGTTTTTTTTGGCACGAAACTTGATGAATTATTTAATAAGTTATTTATCAAATAATCTGTCAAGAAAATGTCTGCCATCGTGAGGCAAAACTATTCCATCTTTTGTCATGAATAAGGAGCCAATAATGCCAATTTCCAAAGCATTTGATGAACTGCAACTCGCCGATGGGCAATATAGACACTCGGCACAACAGGTGGGTGCTTGGCTTCAAGAGATGAATTCAGACACGTTAATTAGTTTGAATAACCAAGCATCGGATATTTTTTATCGCCGCGGCGTGACTTTTACTGTGTATAGCGATGCCAGCAACATTGAGCGCATGATACCCTTTGATATCATCCCGCGCATCATTGACATCCAAGAATGGCAAGTGATGGAAAAAGGCTGCCAACAACGTATCCGCGCGCTCAATCAATTTATCCATGATATTTATCACGAACAGACGATTGTCAAAGAAGGCATTGTGCCAAGCGAGTTTGTGTTTAAAAACAGTGGCTACGAGCCGTGGATGCTGGGTATCAACTTGGATAAACCCGTCTATGCCCATATCAGCGGCATTGATTTGATTCGCGACCAGCACGGACAATATTGTGTGCTCGAGGACAACTTACGCACCCCTTCTGGCGTCTCTTATATGCTCGAGAGCCGCAACGTGTCGCAAACCCTACTAAGCAAACTCTACCAATCTCAGTCAGTGTTGCCGGTGGCGGACTATCCAAAACGGTTAAAGGCGTGTCTATCGAGCACCACCAACAAATACGACCCACAAATCGTGGTACTCACCCCGGGACGTTTTAACAGTGCGTACTACGAACATGCGTTTTTGGCGCGTGAGATGAATGTGCCGTTGGTGCATGGCTATGATTTGATTGTAGAAAACAACCATGTCTACATCCAAGGGGTGCGTGGCAAGGTACAAGTGGATGTGATTTATCGCCGTATTGACGACCCATTTTTGGACCCGTTGGCGTTTTTACCCGATTCAATCTTGGGGGTGTCAGGGCTGATGAGTGCGTATCGCGCAGGCAATGTGGTGATAACCAACGCCCCAGGCACAGGGATTGCTGACGATAAAAGCCTTTATCCGTTTGTACCCAAAATAATTGAGTATTATTTGGGTGAAAAACCGATTTTACCCAATGTGCAAACCTATCAATGCGGTGATGCCGATGAGTTGGCATATGTGCTCGACCATATGCCAGAGTTGGTGATTAAAGAAACGCAGGGCTCGGGAGGATATGGGATGCTGATAGGACCGACGTCAAGCAAAGAGCAAATTGCCGCTTACCGCAAACGCTTACTAGACAACCCAGCAGGGTTTATCGCCCAGCCGACCATTAGCTTGTCCACCAACCCAACCGCGGTTGCCAGTGGCATCGCACCGCGCCATATTGATTTGCGTCCTTTTGTATTGTCACATGGCGATGGTACGGTGGATATTGTACCAGGCGGATTGACGCGGGTAGCAATGACCGAAGGCTCATTGGTGGTCAACTCATCCCAAGGCGGCGGGGTAAAAGACACTTGGGTGGTCGATACCGTCAATGGCAAACTCAGCGGCAAACAAGGTACCGCTCATTTGGGCGCCATTCAAACCAACCATGAACGAAAATCGCAATCATCGACTTTATTGGCGTATGAAAATATCAACCATAATCGCTTAATTTTGCTGTTATCAACAGCGAGCTACTTAGTGTGGCTAGGTCGATACAGTGAGCGCTTACGCTACTATGAACAAATCATTACACGGCTGTCAAATGACCAGTGCAGCCAAACAGACGTCGATGCAATCGTGCACAATCTTGGCTTGCCGATTTCAGCCGATGCTGATGCCCTATATGACTATCTTGCCAACAAAAAGGTGCCTGAAACCATTGGCTTTATCGAGCAAAATGTCCAAGACGTCAAAGGCGTTATTGGCAAAGATACGGCTGAACTCTATAACCTCATCAAACGGTTAGCCAATACGGGAGCCTACCGCGCTGCCAGCCTACAGCTCTATGCCTGCAATGCGTCGATGCAGCAAGAAAACCCGATTGTGGTCACGTTTTGGCAGCTCGGACAATGTTTTGAATCGCTGGACTGTCATATATTGATGAAAAAAGATTGCCGTGAGTGCGTGCAAAAACTTAAAGAGGTTGTTAATACCTTGCCAGAAAACACCCGCTGGCGTGAGCTGGATCGATTGGTCAATCAACTGTTAAAGTCTAATCAACCCAAAGATTTTCAGTCACTATCGGGCGCGTTTTCAAATATTTTACAGCAAGGTGTGTAAGCCAAATCTATTAGATGACTACCATCATTTTGACAAAAATAAGCAGTTAGTGAGAGCACAATGAGACTTATAATCAGCCACCAAACCAATTATTTTTATGAACAACTTGCCTTACGCAGTGTGCAATACATCCGCATGACGCCGATGACCCTACCCCACCAAACCATCCATAACTGGCAAGTGATGCTGCCTAAAGTCGCACAAATGCAAACGGACGGCTTTGGCAACCAATGGCTTACCCTAAGCCGTCACGAACCGCATAACAACTTGCAAATTCAAGCCTTTGGCGAAGTAGAAATTAACACTGATACCTTATTTATCCCTGACAATCAGCAAGTGCCGTATCAGATTTTTGCCGTACCCACCAAGCTGACCCAATGCTCCGAAGCCATGCGTGAATTTGCCCATGACGCGCTTGAGCAGTTTTTACAAAGTGAGGACATCGATACGCAGTTAGCTATCCTCAAATCATTGGCAAAAGACTTGCTCGATAAAATGCCCTATACCAAAAGCGTGACCCATGTCGGCACCACAGCAGAGCAAGCGTTTGCGATGGCGGCTGGGGTGTGCCAAGACCATACCCATGTATTTTTGGCACTGCTACGGGATAAAGGCATTGCAGCGCGCTATGTATCGGGTTATATTTATGAAGCGACCCAAGCGCATATGGCAAGCCATGCCTGGGCAGAAGTCTGGCTTGCGGGTAATTGGTACACCTTTGATATCTCTAACCAACATTTTACCCCTAATTCCCATGTCTACATCGCCTTTGGGCGTGACTATGCCGATGCGGCGCCAGTGCGCGGGGTGCGAACAGGGGGCGGTGACGAGCGACTGTATAGTCAAGTCATGGTATCTACAAGCCCCCAGTACATACCGCAGCTTAACGCGCAGTTTGCAGCGCAGCAGTAATTTGCCACTATTGATTCACCAATATTTGCTAAACCAGTATTTGCTAAAAAAGGAACAACCATGACCTATTGTGTGGGTATCCGACTCAAAGATGGGATGATTTTCGCCAGTGATACTCGCACCAATGCGGGCGTTGACCAAGTATCGATGTTTCGCAAAATGTATCAATACGGCATTGAGGGCGAGCGGTTTTTGGTGCTACAAACCGCCGGCAACTTGGCGACGTCACAAGCGGTATTTACCAAACTAGATAACGCCATCAAACTTGCGCAAGAGCGTAATCTGCATACCGTCCCTACCCTGTATGATGCCGCGCAATTGGTGGGTGAGTGCCTGCGAGAAACCACCATCCATGCCCAAACCATCGCACAAGAAACGGATACCAAGTTTAGAAGCAGTTTTATTTTGGGTGGGCAAATCAAGGGGCAATCCCCCGAAATTTATTTTATCTACCCTGAAGGTAATTGCATCAGAGCAACGACCGATACGCCTTTTTTCCAGTTAGGGGAAAGTAAATACGGCAAACCTATTTTAGACCGTTCCATGAATTATCATTCATCACTCAAATCAGCGATGCGAGCCATTCTGATTTCTTTTGATTCAACCATCCGCTCCAACTTATCCGTCGGTATGCCCATTGATGTGTTGGTCTATCACAATGACAGCCTACAGATGCCACAAGGGTTTCGCATTGATGAAAACGATGAGTACTTTGCCAGCATCCGCCAACACTGGTCAGATGGGCTAAGAAAAATTCTAAATGAACTTGAAGACTCACCGGTGAGCTATTGGCAATAGCAACTGTCATACAGTTAAAAATCAACCCACGTCAAACCATCTAGCAGGTTCTTCACTGTGTCATCCCCTGTCCATTTATATCGTGCTTTTGGTTATACCGCGCTTTTGGTTATACCATTTTTGGCATATACCGCGCTTGAAACATAATGCGCTACTGTCTATATCGACCAGTCCTAGGCAATTGCTTTACTATAGTTCAATTGCCTTGCCATAGATAATGCAAATACCTTGGGTTTTTGCTAGGCGGTTATTTTGGTGGGTATGGTATGATGTGATTTTTTATAATTGTTTGGTTTTTATGCTATGCAGCTAACTGATTTGGCACCTTGGGGTGAATCACTCAGAATCGCCGTAGAAGTCATTGGCACCATTGCTTTTGCCTTGTCAGGTATCTTGGCAGGCGTGCGCAAACGTATGGATATGTTTGGGGTAGCGGTGCTGGGATTTTTATCGGCGTATGGGGGTGGCACGCTGCGTGATATTTTGCTAGAGCGGCGGCCGTTTTTTTGGGTGTCCCAAGAGCTGATGTTATGGCTGGTGTTTGCGCTTTGTATTGTGGTGATGCTAGTCAATAGCCGCCGTCCGTTTCGTATCACCCCTGCGGCGATTCAATTGGCAGATGCGTTAGGGTTGGGCTTGTTTGTCGCCTCTGGGGTACAAGCGTCACTGGCAAGCGGTATGCCGATGGCGGTATCAGTCATCATGGGGATTATTACTGGGGTATTTGGCGGGGTGATGCGTGATATTGCCTGTGGTGAGATGCCCACCGCGTTTTTTGACCATCGTCCGTATGCCATGTGTGCCTTGGTTGGCGGCTGGGTGTATGCGATTTTGGCGGTTTACAGCTCGCTTGCCGCTTGGGTGATTATGTTTATCAGTACCGTCACCACCACAGGGCTGCGTATTGCCGCGCTGGCGTTTAATTATCATTTACCCGGTTGGAAAAAAAACGCCTCTTAGCCAATAGATTGGGTAGCCATCACATTTAGCCATCACTTTTGGTAGTTATCAGATTTGGCTTGCTATCTTTCGGTATCAGCCGGCATTTTACCGCTTACTTTAACAAAGATAACAAACGACACATATTCTCAAACTTTTATGGTCGATAACTCTGTTAAACTTTACCCTGTGCTTTGGTGCATAAGTGGCGATAACCAGCCGCTTTGATAATGACAGAATCAAAAAATTCACTAAAAAAGAGAACAATAATGACAACCGATAACCAAACCGATAACCAAACCGATATCCAGCAATTTCGCAGCGAAAAAGACACTATGGGCGCCGTCAACGTCCCTATAGATGCTTACTGGGGCGCGCAAACCGAGCGTAGCCGCAATAACTTTAAAATCGGTGGCGAAACCTTACCACAGCCGCTGATTGAAGCCATGGCACTGGTCAAAAAAGCCGCCGCCATCACCAATGCCAAATTAGGGCGTATTAGTGATGACAAACGTGACCTTATCGTGCAGGCCGCCGATGAAATCATCAACGGGGCACTGCGTGACCAATTTCCTTTGGTGGTTTGGCAGACAGGCTCTGGCACCCAGTCAAACATGAATATGAATGAAGTGATTGCCAACCGCGCCAATGAACTTGTCGGTCAGGGCAAAGGTAGCTATCAGCCGATTCATCCCAATGACGATGTCAACCATGCTCAGTCTACCAATGACAGCTTTCCCACCGCGATTCGGGTAGCGGCGGCGCGTCAGATTGTCTATCTGCTTATCCCGGCGGTGCAAAAACTGCGTGACACCTTAGCAAGCAAAGCTGAGCAGTTTGCTGGCATTGTAAAAATCGGACGTACCCATCTGCAAGACGCCACCCCTTTGACGCTAGGACAAGAGTTTAGCGGCTATGTCAGTCAGTTAGATCATGCGCTCATTCGTCTAGATGCCGCGCTACAGGGTCTGTATGAACTGCCTTTAGGCGGTACGGCAGTCGGTACAGGATTAAACGCTCACCCTGACTATGCCGAGCAGGTTGCGCAAACCTTAGCTGCGTTGACCGATGTGCCTTTTGTCACTGCGCCCAATAAATTTGAAGCGTTAGCGGCCAGAGACGCTGAAGTTTTTGCTTCAGGTGCCCTAAAAACCTTGGCAGCGAGCCTCAATAAAATTGCCAATGATGTCCGCTGGTTGGCTTCAGGTCCTAGATGTGGGATAGGTGAGCTTAAAATCCCTGAAAATGAGCCAGGCTCATCCATCATGCCAGGAAAAGTCAATCCGACCCAGTCTGAAGCCATGACGATGGTCGTCGCGCAAGTGATAGGTAACGATGTCACCATCAATATGGCGGGGGCATCGGGTAATTTTGAACTCAATGTGTTTATGCCAGTCATTGGCTACAACCTACTGCAATCGATTCGCTTACTGGCCGATACTTGTGACAGCTTCAATGACCATTGCGCGGTAGGCATCGAGCCTGTGACAGAAAAAATTGATTATTTCTTGCACAACTCATTGATGTTAGTCACCGCGCTCAATCGCCATGTCGGCTATGAAAATGCAGCAAAAATTGCCAAAACTGCTTATAAAGAAAATAAAACCTTAAAACAAGTTGCCGTTGAGTTAGGTTTATTGACTGACACCCAATTTGATGAGTGGGTCAAACCTGAAGCCATGACTAGTCCAAAGTGATTAATCGAAAGTGACTAATTCAAAAATGATTAGTCCAAAGTCATGTGAAGGTTAATGCAGCGTAATCGCACTCTTTAATCAATCAATTTTTATCAGCAAATTTTTAGCCAGATGACTGTCATCTGGCTAAAAGCTAACTCACGTATCGTTGGCTATTTACTAAATCGCCACTAGCTCCCTGATGCCTTTTTCTGGCATATCACCGCCCATGCCTTGGGCAATGACTTGCCCCCGTGCCATAACCGTATAGTTATCGGCAAGTTCTTCGGCAAAGTCATAAAACTGCTCGACCAAAATAATCGCCATATCGCCTTGGTCAGCCAAGCGACGAATCACCCGCCCGATATCTTTGATAATCGATGGCTGAATTCCTTCGGTCGGCTCGTCCAAAATCAGCACCCGTGGCTCAGAAGCGAGCGCCCTGGCTATCGCTAGTTGTTGTTGTTGACCGCCTGACAAGTCACCGCCCCGACGTTGGCTCATTTCATCGAGCACAGGAAAAATCTCATACAAATGGCTCGGGACTTTTTTGGCTTTGCTGCCTTTAAACTTTGCCATGCCAATCAAGATATTTTCTTCTACGGTTAAGGTTGAAAAAATATCTCGCCCTTGTGGCACATACGCCATGCCTGCGCGCACGCGGTTTTCAGGCGACAATTTGCTGATGTCTTTGCCATCGAGCAAAATTTGACCCGATTTAATCGGTAAAACCCCCATCAGACACTTTAACAGTGTGGTTTTACCCACGCCATTGCGACCGAGTACCACAGAACACTCACCCACAGGCGCGGTCAAACTGACATCGCGCAGAATATGACTGCCGCCATAATATTGATTGATTGTGTTTACTTCTAACATCGCTATCCCCTATCGCCCTAGATATTTTTCGATGACATCGTCGTTGGCTTGTACTTCAGCAAGCGTGCCTTCTGCCAAAATTGCGCCTTGCGCCAATACCGTCACTTGCTCACTGATGGTGTCAATAAAGCTCATGTCATGTTCAACCACCACCAAGGTATGGTCTTTTTTAAGCTCCAAACATAGCTCGGCGGTGCGTTCAGTTTCGGCATCGGTCATGCCTGCGACTGGCTCATCGAGCAAAATCAGCTTGGGGCGCTGCATCAGTAGCATCCCAATCTCCAGCCATTGTTTTTGCCCGTGCGACAACAATCCTGCCGGTTTATTGACAAACTCACCCAAGCGAATCGTCGCTAAAGTTTGGTCAAGGGCATTTTGGGCATCTGGGTCAAGCTTGCTAAACAGGCTTTTTTTGACCCGCTTGTCTTTGGGTGCGGCAAGCAGTAAGTTCTCCATGACGGTAAAATTTTCAAACACCGTGGGTTTTTGAAATTTTCGCCCAATGCCAGCTTCGGCAATTTGCTCGGTGGTCATGCTGGCAAGATTGTGGGTTTGTCCAAAATATACTGATCCTTCCGTGGGGCGAGTTTTACCGGTAATCACGTCCATCAGCGTAGTTTTACCCGCACCGTTAGGTCCGATGATACAACGCAGCTCGCCTTCTTTGATGTACAAGGATAAGTTGTTTAAGGCGCGGAATTTATCAAACCACACACTGACATCTTCCATATATAGGGCAATGCCTTTGCTAAAATCCGCTTCTGGTGACTTTAGCCGTCCGTAGTTACTCTCAGCAAAGTCATTGATATTATTATCGTTTGTATTCATAACAGACTCTTTGATGTGTTATTAATGGGGTGTTTATCGGGTATAATTAAACTAACTACTTGGTTGCAGGCGGTCAGCATGACGCCGCTGCCGACCCTGAAGCCTAAGATTCTTTTTTTGCTTCTACGTTTGTTTCAATGTTTGTTTGCATGGCTGTTTCCATATTTTTTACGCTTGGCTCGACCGTTTTTTTGCCATGCGTGATGTTGTCCAATAGACCAATAATGCCTTTGGGTAAAAACAAGGTGACGACCACAAACAACCCGCCCAAAATCAATAGCCAAGCTTCGGGATACGCCACGGTAAAGTAAGTTTTCACCGCATTGACCACACCTGCGCCCAATATCGCCCCAATCAGCGTGCCGCGTCCACCTGTGGCGACCCAGACCGCCATTTCAATCGAGTTGACAGGGTTCATCTCACTGGGGTTGATAATGCCCACTTGTGGCACATACAACGCGCCAGCAATCCCTGCGATAATCGCTGATAACACCCATGCAGATAGCTTGTACCATAGAGTACGATAGCCAAGGTATTGCAAACGGTTTTCGCTATCACGCACGGCGCCCAGTACGCGACCATACGGCTTGTGCATCAAATAACGTAAGCCAAGGTAGGCAAGCATCAGCACGAATGCGGTGGCAAAACATAGCAAGGTACGCGTCATGGGAGCAGCGATGTCCATGCCCAAGATGGTTTTAAACCCGGTAAAACCGTTGTTACCGCCAAACCCAGTTTCGTTACGGAAAAATAGGAGCGATGCGGCAAACACCATGGCTTGGGTGATAATCGAGAAATACACGTCTTTGATTTTTGAGCGAAAGGCAAAAAACCCAAATATAAAAGCCACCACTGCCGGCACTAACACGACCAATATCGCCGCCCAAGCAAAGTTATCTGTGCCTGCCCAAAACCAAGGCATTTTATCCCAGCTCAAAAACCGCATAAACTCCGGCAAGCTGTTGCCTGATGCTTGGCGCATCAAATACATACCCATTGCATACCCGCCAAGGGCAAAGTACAAGCCATGTCCAAGGCTTAAAATCCCCGCATATCCCCATACCAAGTCCAGTGCCAAAGCAACCATCGCCAGACACATGATTTTGCCAATCAAAGTGACCCAATAAGCGGATAAATGCAGCGCCGAATCAGCAGGCAGCAAGTGCAACCAAGGCAACACCATCAACACCGCAAAACAGCCCATAATTGCCAAGCGACTCACTGGTTTATCTGCAAATAATTGTAAAATACGCATTTTTTAACTCTCCAATGATTACTCGACAAAGCGACCTTTAAGGGCAAACAGACCTTGTGGGCGTTTTTGGATAAATAGCACCACCAGCACCAACAAAATAATTTTGGCAATCACCGCACCCATGCCAATCTCAAGCACGGTGCCACTCACGCCTAGACCCAAGGCGGCCAGTACTGCCCCCCAAATTTGACCGACACCGCCGACCACCACCACCAAGAAAGCATCGATGATGTAGTTTTGCCCCAAATCAGGACCGACGTTGCCCACTTGTGCCAAAGCGCAGCCTGCCAAACCTGCCAAGCCAGAACCAAGCCCAAACGCCATCATATCGACACGCGCCGAGCGAATACCCACCGCGCGCGCCATTTGCCGATTTTGGGTCACGGCACGTACAAACAGACCGAAACGGGTGTATTTGAGTAAAAACACCAATAATAACAATATGATAATAGTAAAACCGATAATGGCAATACGGTTGTATGGCAGCATCAAGCTTGGGGTCAAGGCGATAGCACCGCTTAGCCATGAAATATTGGAGACTTCGACGTTTTGTGCCCCAAAAATCATGCGAACTAACTGCATCAGAATCAAACTCACCCCAAACGTGGCAAGCAAGGTTTCTAGCTGTCTGCCATATAGCGGACGTATCACCACCCGCTCAATAATCATGCCAATGACGGCGCTCACCAAAAACGCCAGCGGAATCGCGGCAAGCATGTACCAATCGACATAGCCTGCCAAATGGCTTTTAAAAAAACTTTGCACCACATAGGTGGTATAGGCACCAATCATAATGAGCTCACCATGCGCCATGTTAATGACACCCAATAGACCGTAAGTAATGGCAAGTCCCAACGCCGCCAACAACAAAATACTGGCGGTGCTGAAGCCAGAAAACACGTGTCCTGCCCACTCACTGGCTTTGATACGCGATTTGACTTTGTCTTGGGTTGTTTGTAAGGCTTGTTTGAGCTCGGGTGAATGGTTGGTTTGTTTTGCCATCCCTTCGATATCCGCTAACACATCGGGACTGTTACTGGATGCCAAGGTTTTTAATGCCGCAATCTGGGTCATCTCATCGCCCGATTGCAAATCCATACGCGCTTGCAGTTGCGCCAATGCTGCTTTTACCGTACTGTCTTTTTCATTGGCATAAATATCGGCAACGGTTTTTTTATCGAGTGTGGCGATGTTGTTGGCTAAGATATCCACCGCTTTAAGACGCTCGCTGGCATCGTCGGATTTGAGTTTGGTTTTGGTTTGCCCTAGGGTCAACGCCGAACGCAGCGCGTTATTGAGCGTGACTTGGTTTAGGTCGCTTGGCCAATTGCTTACCAAGGTATGCGCAGGATAGCGGTAGAGTTGGTCGGTATTTTCTAAAGTATAGACATTGCCGGCATCATCACGGTACAGCTCGTCTTTATTAATCAGCTCGACCAGTTTGTCATAGGATTGGCTCGTGCCTGTCCAGTTGTTGAGCATGGCTTGACGCCCCGCAAAATCGGCGGCTACGAATTTTTGAATATCATCGCCTGCGCTGGCTGTGGATCTTGTAGCTGCCGTGCTGGTGTCTGAGGTGCTTGAGGCTGCTGTGGTTACTGTACTGGTTATCGTAGTGGCCGAAGCGATACTTGCCTGTGCATTACTCACGCTTGGCAACGCAATGCCCATCGTGGTCGCTAGCGACATGCTGAGCACAATTTTTTTACTTTTTTGCAAAAACTGCCCGAGAGAATGATTACCATTGAGCATGATGGTCGCTCCTTAGTTTGTATGATTAGTCTTTATGATTAGTCCATCTGTTTGGTGGTGTGACGGATCCATGTTTAAATCAATCAATGTTTAAATCAATAAAAGCTGAAATCGTAAAATTTTGGCAAAAAAATAAGCCATACCAGCTGGGGTATTGATAAGCGGTATGGCTGTCACAACATCGATTGTTAACTTCATTCAAGCTTATTGGAAAGGCTTATTTCGTCATACTTACTTTGGGATGCTCATTTTGGGATATAAGGACTCCAAGGTTCCGCTTTAATGGCATCTTTGGTTTTGTAAACCACATCAAACTGACCATCGGCACGGATTTGCCCAATCATCACAGGTTTATGTAAGTGGTGATTCTCGGCATCCATGGTTAGCGTGTAGCCCGATGGCGCGGCAAAGCTTTGACCTGCCATGGCAGCGCGGACTTTATCCACGTCGGTAGAGCCCGCTTTTTCAACCGCTTGCTTCCACATATTGATACCCACATAGGTGGCTTCCATGGGGTCATTGGTCACTACTTTATCGGCATTTGGCAGTTTGTGATCAATGGCGTATTTTTTATAAGCGTTCACAAACTTGATGTTCACAGGGTTTTTGACCGATTCAAAGTAGTTCCATGCTGCCAAGTGTCCGACTAATGGGGTGGTGTCGATACCGCGAAGTTCTTCTTCGCCCACAGAGAACGCCATCACAGGAATATCCGCCGCTTTGATGCCTTGGTTACCAAGCTCACGATAGAAGGGGACGTTTGAGTCACCATTGATGGTGGAGATAACCGCGGTCTTTTTACCCGCTGAGAATTTTTTGATATTACCCACGATGGTTTGGTAGTTATTAAAGCCAAATGGGGTATATTCTTCCATGATGTCGCTATCTGCCACGCCTTTAGACTTTAAGAACGCCCGTAAAATCTTATTGGTGGTACGGGGATACACATAGTCAGTACCCAGTAAGACGAAGCGTTTGGCACCGCCGCCTTCTGGTGACATCAAGTACTCAACCGCAGGAATGGCTTGCTGGTTGGGCGCGGCGCCGGTATAAAAGATGTTTTTGGACTGCTCTTGTCCTTCGTACTGCACAGGGTAGAACAATAAGCCGTTTAATTCTTCAACCACAGGCAACACAGATTTACGAGAAACCGATGTCCAGCAACCAAAGATAACCGCGACTTTGTCTTGTGTTAGTAGTTGGCGCGTTTTTTCGGCGAACAATGGCCAGTCTGAGGCAGGGTCGACAACCACAGGCTCAAGTTTTTTGCCCATCACCCCACCTTTGGCATTGATTTCGTCAATCGCCATCAACGCGGTGTTTTTGAGCGATGTTTCAGAGATTGCCATGGTACCTGAGAGTGAATGCAAGATACCCACTTTGATGGTATCACCATTGCTAGGGGCAGGCGCGCTACCGGTGGCAGCGGTGGTTGACGTGCCACTGGCTGGTTTGGCGTCACTTGATGATTGCGGTTTTGAACAACCTGTCAACATCATACTGCCCGTTACCGCTAGGGCAACCAAGGATCTGCCAAATGCACGACGGCTTAATTGACGCTCAGTCGTGGTTAGCTCGGTGGTTTTTTTGTCTAACATGTGTCACTCCTAAAATAGATGGATTGCCGTTTTAAGGTAGAGCGTAACGGATAGGCTTTGGCTATCAGTTGCTGGTTGTCTTAACTGACAATAATGACAATTCAATTAGTGTGCCAATCTGCCTGTTAAAAGCTATTTTTGAAAATTTTATCAATTAAATCAAAGGTTTGAATTACTACACTTAAAAAAATTTATTTTAAACAATCGCCTATTGGATAAATGATGTTCCTTGGTAAAAAATGGGCAAACTTTGGCAACCTTAGCGATTTCACCAATCTGATGAGCTGGAATGGTTTTTTGCACTATTACCATTCATCTAGCATTAATTGTCGCTAAACAACGCTTTATCGCCAATTTCTTTATGACATTACCCCATTTGTTGCATAAAAAAAGTGCAAGCCAGACAGCTTGCACTTTTTATCAAAAACGTTGTTAACTCCTAGTTAATCCCTAGTTAGCCAAGACCAGTGCCATGCCCAATGCCGCCATGATTGAAGGTAGCCAAGACAGCTTGGGATGGGCATGGGATTGTGCTTTTACCCAATTCATCACCCCTGCACCCACAGCAAACAAGGCGGACATCGCGGTTATCATGCCTAAGCCAAAGCCTTGACTCACGCTACTGACTGGCATCTCCACGGCATGCGCCATACCATGAAATAGCGTTAAACCAAATAAGCTAATCGCCATCATGAGCGAAAAGCTTTTTTGATTGGCTTGTGCTATCTTGGTGCGCTGCGCCAAAACTGCGAACGCTGTCAACACCACCGATAGCAAAATCGCATCTTCAATAATCGATGAGCCAATCGCCACATGAGATAGTTGCACCAAAGCAAAGCCTAACAGTAAGCTCGTCACCAACAAGCCTAAACCCAGTTTTTTGTGACGGGCAAACACCATGCCCATGCCAACCGCAAGCACCACGTGGTCAAGACCTGAGATAGGGTGCATGAGCCCTGCAGTGACGGCAGCCATTAAATCCACCGAACTTGCACCTGCATGATGGGTTAAACCATGACCGACATGCGCCACTGCCACACTTGAAAGGCTAAAAAGCGCGGTTGCCAACGCCGTTTTTTGGGTTGTTTTTTGGGTTAAAGTTTTCATTATGTCTCCTTGATTTTATCGCATTTTTTACATATTTTCGCTTGAGCTTGGTAAATGTTGTACCGGCTGTGACGGAATCTCTAGCGCTCTTAGCATGCCCTGTTGTTGGATAAATTTGATAATGTCATCCAAACCGTCTTGAGTTTTCATGTTGCTAAACACAAACGGCTTATCGCCGCGCATTTTTTTGGCGTCTTTGTCCATAATCGACAAATCCGCGCCCACGAGTGGCGCAAGGTCGGTTTTATTGATAATGAGCAAATCTGATTTGGTAATCCCGGGTCCACCTTTGCGGGGGATTTTGTCGCCTGCACTCACATCAATCACATAAATAGTTAAATCCGACAACTCTGGGCTAAAGGTCGCCGCCAAGTTATCACCGCCCGATTCAATGATAATCAGCTCAAGACCGTCAAAGCGATTTTGCAAGGTGGCCACGGCATTAAGATTAATCGACGCATCTTCACGAATCGCCGTGTGCGGACAACCGCCCGTTTCCACCCCAATAATCCGCTCAGCGGGCATGGCATCGTGGCGGGTCAAAAACTCAGAATCTTCTTTGGTATAAATATCGTTGGTAATCACCGCCATGTTGTACACATCTTTGAGACGGCGACACAGACTCAAGGTCAAAGCGGTTTTGCCAGAGCCAACAGGCCCGCCAATGCCAAGACGTAACGGGGATAAGCGAGGCTCTTGGGTTGGGGTTTTTTGGGTAAAGCCAGTCATGGGGTTTCCTTGTGAATGATATTAAAGACAGGGGTTTTAGGAACGAAACAGACGACTATATTGTTGTTCATGATGACAGGATAATTCTGCCAACGACGGTACAGACGCTGATAGTTGCAAGTGGTTGATTAAAATCAGTAATGTTTGGGCATGCTGCTGTGCTTGTAAAAATTGTGGCGCAATGTCTTGTAGCTTACCCATAACCGCTTGCCGATGATGGATGGCTGTCAATGCCGTTTTGACTTTGCTGGCTTGCGTTTGGCAAAGCTTGGCAATCGGTTCATCCATCGCTTGCCCCAATTGCCAAATAATACGTTGCCCCGCCATTTGTCCCAGCGGCAAGGTTTTGACAATCGCCAAGGTCAGATTCTCCATTTGAGCAAACGCATAGGTCGTCAGGCTATCGGCTATCGGCAGTTGCCAAAAATACGCCAAGCGGGCAAATAACGGTAAATAGCCTTGCGCTATCCAATCTTGTGGCATCGCAAGGTCGAGCACGCCATCGAGCCAGGCACAAAATGCCTGCGCCAATTGTTGACTCTCTAATAAAAACTCATGGCTATCACGGCTTGCTCCATAAAAATTGGCTAGACTATCCACCAAGCTGTGGTGATTTTTTTGCGCTGACAGCTGCATCATACTTGCCATCAGCGGCAATTCAAAATTGAGTAAGACCTCTTGCTGATACGCCTGCAAAAACGCCAAACTACTGGCTTCATCATGGATAAAGCCTTGCTCAATGGCAGACTCCACGCCTTGGGAATAGGTATAACTACCAATCGGCAAATTGCTCGACGCTAGCATCATCAGCTTAAGCAATTGTTGTGGCGGCGCCGTGTGTGTGAGGTGCGATATTGTTGTCATCGTTTTCATGAAAAAAACGTGGCTTTGGTTAAATCGCCGACGATTGCACTTTGCGTGTCGGCATGGCTTAACCGATTATCATGCCCATGTGAATGCCCGCCATGCCCATATGCCCCTGTTTCGGGTTCAAAGGCGTGCTCGACTTCGCTCACGGTTAAGCCCAATTTCACCAGCATATCGGCAAGCACATAATCAGGCTCAAAATACAGGGCATAATCATTGTCATGCTGAACCAACATCAAAGGCACATGACGGTTGCCCAAATGATAGGCCCCCCGCATCAGTTCAAAAGCATTGTCGGCGGTGACTTTGGTGAGGGTTTGTGGTTTGGCAAAAATTTGTATGATGTCGCCTGACGCATTTTGTACCACATCCCCATCTTTGAGCGTACCTGTGCGTGGCAGGTCGATACCGACCGCTTCACCATTTTGCAGGGTTGCACGAAAGCGTGACCGCTGGCGTGTGTCAAAGTCGAGCTGCAAAAACTGCCCGTTTGCTTGTTGGTTGACCAAATCGGCTTGCTGTTGGTCAGTTAACTGTTGCACCCGCTGATTATAAATTTTCATTACTATCCTTTGTTAAATTTTCTAGCTACTCAGAAGTTTGCCCATGACAACCGAATTGTTGACAGCGACCCTCTTTAAATTGATGTTCACAGTTGTTAAGCCCGTACAGCCAATGCGAACAGTTTGGGCAAAGATTTTGCATTGGCGATACACTGTTAAAAAACTCACTGCCACATTCATCACAGATGAGATTGTTCGGTTCTAGTCATCACATTGGCATTCATGGCTAAAATCACATTTAAAATAAGAAATACCGCTGTGCCATTGGCAACACAGCCGACGGCTCGCAAGTGAGAAGCTGACCATCCGCCCGCACTTCATAGGTTTCTGGGTTGATCGACATCTCGGGGCAATAGCTATTAAACCGCATATCTTTTTTGCGAATTTTCCGAATACCCTGCACAGGGCGAATCACTTTTTGCAAACCAAGTTTGTGTTGGATATTGTTGTCAAAGGCGATTTTGGATACAAAGGTGATACTGGTTTGGTGGGTGGCTTTGCCAAGGCTTGCGAACATTGGACGATAATGCACCGGCTGCGGGGTTGGGATGGAGGCATTGATATCACCCATCGGATAAGCGGCGATGCTACCACCTTTTAAAATCGTGTCAGGTTTCACCCCAAAGAATTTGGGCGACCATAGCACCAAATCCGCCCATTTACCGACTTCTACCGAACCGACTTCATCAGCAATACCGTGGGTAATGGCGGGATTAATGGTGTATTTGGCGATATAGCGTTTGATGCGAAAATTGTCATTTTCTGTCACTGTATCTTCTCTCACTGTATCTTCGGTCACTGGGTCGATGTCATGAAGCTCACTGTTAGACGCATTTTGGCTCACTGTGTCGGGTGCTAAAAATCCGCGTTGGCGTTTCATTTTATCCGCCGTTTGCCAAGTGCGGATAATCACCTCGCCCACCCGTCCCATCGCTTGCGAATCGCTACTCATCATCGAGATTGCCCCCAAATCGTGCAAAATATCTTCAGCGGCGATGGTTTCTTGGCGGATACGGCTCTCAGCAAAGGCAATATCTTCGGCAATCGCAGGGCTCAAATGGTGACACACCATCAGCATGTCGAGATGCTCATCAATGGTGTTGATAGTAAACGGACGTGTGGGGTTGGTCGAAGACGGCAACACATGCGGCTCGCCAATCGCCCGCAAAATATCAGGGGCGTGCCCGCCGCCTGCGCCTTCGGTGTGAAAGGTGTGAATACAGCGGTCTTTAAAGGCATTTAGCGTGCTTTCTAGATAGCCACTTTCGTTGAGCGTATCGGTGTGAATCGCCACTTGCACATCATACTCTTCGGCAACGCTCAAGCAGTTATCAATCGCTTGCGGCGTGGTGCCCCAGTCTTCATGCAGTTTTAGCCCGACCACGCCTGCTTCGATTTGCTCGACAATCGGCTGCGGCAAGCTGACATTGCCTTTGCCTAGTAGCCCAATGTTCATGGGCATATCATCAAGGGCTTTGAGCATGGTTTCGATATGGTATTTGCCGTTGGTGCATGTGGTGGCAAGCGTGCCTTGGGCAGGCCCTGAACCACCGCCAATCATGGTGGTTACCCCAGACATCAAGGCAACCTCCGCTTGCTGTGGCGCGATAAAGTGAATATGGGTGTCAATCCCGCCCGCGGTCAAAATTTTGCCTTCACCTGCAATAATCTCAGTGCTTGCGCCAATAGCAATGGTGACATTGGGCTGAATATCGGGGTTGCCCGCCTTGCCAATCGCCCAAATTCGGCTGTCTTTTATCGCCACATCGGCTTTATAAATCCCGGTATAATCCAAAATAAGCGCGTTGGTAATCACGGTGTCAGCCACTTCGGCAAACGGGCGTTGCCCTTGCCCCATGCCATCACGAATCACTTTGCCACCACCAAATTTGACCTCTTCACCATAGCTGGTAAAGTCTTTTTCCACTTCCAGCCACAGCTCGGTATCAGCAAGACGCAGTTTATCGCCCACGGTTAAGCCAAAATGCTCGGCATACATTTGGCGAGGTACGGTTTTTTGTGATTTTGGTAAACTTGCGGTATCCACAGATGCGGTGGCTTGCCCCATCACCCGCCCAGCAAACCCAAAAATCGCCTTATTGCCACCAAACTCGACCAGTTCGACTGATCGCGCTTGCCCTGGCTCAAAACGCACTGCTGTACCCGATAAGATATTTAAGCGAAACCCAAGCGCCTTGTCACGGTCAAATGCCAGTGCGTCATTGGCTTCGGCAAAATGGTAGTGAGAGCCGATTTGAATCGGTCTATCGCCGGTGTTTTTGACCAAAATAGTTTGGACAGCGCGCCCTTCATTAAGGATAATGGCTTGGTCTTTTAGCTTATATTCGCCAACTTTCATGGTTTACCCCTTATACTGTTTAAATTACACAATCGGTTGGTGAATGGTCACCAGTTTGGTACCATCTGGAAAGGTGGCTTCCACTTGCACATCGTCAATCATCTCGGCGATGCCATCCATCACATCCTCACCCGTTAGCCACGTGGTGCCTTCGCCCATCAACTGTGCCACTGTTTTGCCCTCTCTTGCGCCTTCGAGCACCAACATACTGATATAGGCTATTGCTTCTGGATAGTTAAGTTTTAAGCCACGTTGTTTGCGGCGCTCGGCAACCAGTCCTGCGGTAAAAATAAGTAATTTATCTTTTTCGGCGGGGGTTAAATGCATGGGTTACTCCAATTATTTTTTTAGTGTTAAAAATTAGACCGTCACTGCTATTAGGTTGCCCAAATTCGGGGCAAATGACTGGCTTGTTGCCACATTAAAGTGCGAATTTCATCACGAACTGCACCAAAACTGTCAAAACATTGGCGGACATCATCCCCCAAATAGCGAATAATCATCACCTCCCCTGTCTGGGTGCAAGAGACAGGCAAGCTATGATGGTCGATAAATAATCGTAATTGCTTGACCCAGTCAATCAGCTGTTTTTGCGCATCAACACTTGGCACAACCCATAAGCTGGCAAAGACGGTATGGTTATTTAGACCCACGGGTGAGCCAAACCAATCGTGTTCGGCACAGTGATGTAAGGTATCAGCAAGCAGCAATTTGGGCTGCTCATCCACGCGCCAAAATAGGTTTGATAACCGCATCTCGCCTGTACTGTAGCGCTCGCCATGATGCTCTCGCCCTAACAGGTTAATTTCCCAAGCGATAACACTGGCAGCTGGGCTGATAAAAAACTGATTGGTGGCATGGGCAAAACTTGCGTTATAAAAACAGTTTTCTTGCGGTAGCCATTCAAAACGGCTGTCATCTTGCAGATAAACCGTGACATTTTGTACAGCATAACTATTTGAATTCTCTTGAGTTTCTTGGTTTTTTTTGGTTTCTTGGGTTTTTCTGGCTGATGGGCTATCATCGGTTTGCTTGTTAGCGGTGTAACTTGGTAAATTGCCGTACCATTTATTTGCCCCGGGCGTGGTAATCACGGCGTGGGCGTGATGTTTTACGCCAATGTCAATATCGAGTTTATCGCCTAAGGCGATGCCAGCAGGCGGATACAGCATGATGACATGACAAATACCTTGTTGTTCACCGCTTTCAGGATACAAGGCTTTTTGTACCCGCAAGGCGCCTTGGTGATGGCGTTGTACCAAATTGGTGCGCGCATGCTCACCCGCATGTTGGGCGTCAAAAGCTAAGGTAAGGACTGAGTGCCAAGCCATATCTATCTAACTATATGAAAAATATATGGTTTTATAGAATGCAAGGGCTGTGCCACATTGCGGCAGTGAGCCTTGATACCAGCATGGTAAAGCCCAAATTAGGGATATTTACAGAGTGTTGGGCTATTATTAGACTTGAGCGTCGACTTCTGTCAGTTGCCGATGACGCTGCATGGGCAATTTGATAGAGTTTAGGAGGGTGGCTAAAAGAATTAATATCATCCCTGAGTACTGCATGCCATTGAGCGATTGGTGCAGTAATACGATCGACAATACAATTGCGGTAAACGGCTCAAACACGGTGAATACCGAGGCTTTAGTCGCAGGGAGTTTGTGCAGGGCTGACATATACAAGAAAAACGGAATCACGGTACCCACTAGGCTGAGCCCCATCACCCACAACCAAGTGATGACAGGCATGCTGAATGCTTTGGCATAGGTTTGATAGGTCATCGGTAGGAATAATAAAGCCATGGCACTAATCACCACCGAACTAAAAAACACCAAGGTCGGTGGATAGTGTTTGTGTAAGGCTTTTTTTCCTAAAATGCCATACAGTGAATAGCACACCCCAGATAATAGACCAAACACAATCCCCCAACTCAATGTAAAATTTTCACTCAGCGTTGTCAGTGCCACGCCTAATACCGCGATGCAAGCTAAGGTAAAGGATTTTTTTGTTATGGGTTCTTTTAATAAAAAAAATGCCAATACCAAACTAAAAATCGGCGCCGTATATAGTAGCGATACCGCAATGCCCGCGCCCACAAAATTGACCGCGATAAAATAGCAAACCGTCATGCCTAACACGCCAATCAACGATTGCAGGCTCAACTGTAATATCTCGCCGACTGATAACTGCCTAATAGACGTCCACAACGATGGCAATAACATCAGTAGCATCATAGCAGCCGTCACCACTCTTAAAATGGCAATTTGCACACTATCAAAACCCAGTTGATGTAGATAGGTAGTAAAAATACCCAGCGTGCCCCAACAGATAGCCGCTACAATGACTTGCAAGCCACCCATCGTCGCATTATTGAGCGTGTTAGGGGATTGGTCGGTAGCGAAAGCGGGTTTACGAGTCACTGGCAATTCCTAAAAAATGGGGGATAAAAAAAGTGATTCTAGCAAACAAGGTTGGCTAAAACCACTTTGGGAAAAAACTTAAATTAACTTCATGGGGTTATTGATAACCGTGGTTAATCAATTATTTTTCTAACATTTTTTTAACGTTTTTCTAACGTCTTTCTAACCTTTTTCTAAAATAGACACACTGTCGGATTTTTTATACATCACCGTTGCTACCAGCGCAATTACGCTTGCTATCATCAATAACCAAGCTGGCGCGATTTGACTGCCTGTTTTGCTCATTAACCAAGTTGCCATCAATGGGGTTGTGCCACCAAGTAGGGCATTGGCTGAGTTAAAGGTGAAAGCAAAACCTGAATAACGTACCTCGACTGGGAAAATCTCACTTAAAAACGCCGGTAGTGTACCGTCATTGACGGATAATAACAGCGAGAACACCAGTTGAATCAACACAATGGTTAAAAACCCACCCATGCTTAGCATATGAAACAAAGGCACTGTCAACGCGATAAACAATACAGATGCGATGATCAGCATGGTTTTGCGACCGTATTTGTCTGACAGTTTACCCATGGTAAAAATCATACCGATATAAGCAACTAATGAAATGGAGGCAGCTAGCAGCGACTGCGTTTCATTGATGTGCATTTGGGTCGATAAATAAGTCGGCATATAGCTTAGGATTAAGTAAAAAGCCACCGCATTCAAACTACATAACATAAACGCAATGCACAAGGTTTTTTTATGGTTGGCAAACAAATTTTTGATTGGCACCGGTTTTTCAATGGTGCTTTCTTCAAACGCCTTAAAAGCCGGGGTTTTTTCAAGATTCAACCGCATATATCGACCTACCAAGCCCAGCGGTGCAGCCAATAAAAACGGAATACGCCATCCCCAAGTTTGTACAAAGTCAGCATCCATAAAGGCGGTCATAGCTGCCGCAATCAGTGAGCCCAGTAATAGACCGGCCGATGTACTGGCAGGTACGATACTGGTATAAAACCCTTTTTTGTCGGGCGGCGCATACTCTGCCATAAATGCTGATGCCCCTGCATACTCTCCCGAGGCTGAAAAACCTTGAATCATGCGTAACAATAACAACAACACAGGCGCTAAGATACCCACGGTGGCATAGCTTGGCAACAATCCGATTAAGAAAGTAGCACCCGACATAATCAAAATCGACCAAGATAAAGCCGCTTTTCGACCGTATTTATCGCCAATATGTCTCCAAAAAATACCCCCAAACGGACGGACAATAAAAGATAGCGCAAAAATTGCATAAGTTGACATCAATGCGACGGTTGCATCGGTTTTAGCAAAAAATACGCTGGCGATGACAGTGGCAAAATAGCCATACGATGCGTAATCAAACCACTCGACAAAGTTACCAATAAAACTGGCTTTGGCGGCTTTTTTGAGTAACACAGGATCTTTAACATATGGCTCAGCAGCTGGTTGTTGCATTGCTACGGCAGTGGGTGAAAGTGCAAAAGTTGTCATTTAGTTTCCCCTTGGTTGGTAGTAAGTCATGCTAAAGTAAGCTAACTGATAATGTTATGCGCAGGACCATAGGCGAAGCCTGTGATGTTGTCAGCGCCTGTTTCAGTTAAAACCAAAATATCATGTTCACGATAACCGCCTGCCCCTGCCATGCCTTCTGGAATCATAATCATCGGTTCCATTGAAATGACCATATTTGGTTCAAGTACCGTATCAATGTCTTCACGCAGCTCTAACCCTGCTTCACGACCATAATAGTGTGACAACACGCCAAATGAGTGCCCATACCCAAAGGTGCGGCGGTCTAAAATGCCATATTCGGCATAGATTTTGTTGAGCTCTAAGGCGATATCACAGCAACGAACGCCAGGTTTGATGAGTTTTATGCCTTCTTCATGCACTTTGCAGTTAATTTCCCAATAGTTGAGCGTTGCCGCATCAGGCTCACCAAAATACAGCGTACGCTCCAGCGCCACATAGTAGCCTGCAATCATCGAAAAGCAGTTTAAGCTTAAAATATCATTGCGCTGCACTTTGCGATTGGTCACAGGATTGTGCGCGCCATCGGTGTTGATACCTGATTGAAACCACGTCCAAGTATCCATGAGCTCGACATGCTCAAAGCGTTGCCCGATTTCTCGTACCATCGCTTGCGTAGAGGCTAACGCTACCTCATACTCAGGAACCCCTTCATGCACGGCGTTGACGAGCGCTGCCCCACCAATGTCACAAACCTGTGCACCTTGCTTGATAAGGGCAATTTCCTCGACTGATTTCACCATCCGCATTTTCATGCAAGCTTGGCTGATATCGACAAATTCGACGTTGGACAAGGCGTTTTGTAGTTTTTTCAAACGTTCAATGGGTAAGTGATCGTATTCAATCCCTACTCTGCCTTTATTTTTGATTTGACTTACCACGGCTTTAAAGTAATTATCACGTTGCCAGTCGGTATAGACGATATTGTCATCGCCCATGGTACGTCGCCAAGGCTGTCCACCGTCGATATTGGCGGAGATAGTCACTACTTTGTCTTGGTCGATGACCAGACCATAGAAGCGTCCAAATGAGCAATATAAGAAGTCTGCATAGTAGTTGATATTGTGATAGGAGGTGAATAACACGCTATCAATGTCGCTTTTTGCCATATAGGCTTTAAGCTTTTGTTGGCGGTTTTGGTATTCTTGGGCGCTAAAAGTCGGCTTGACCTTCTCGCCATTTTTGATTTGGATTAAGCTTGGCATGCTAAGTGCAGTATCCAGGCTAGCCGCTTTATTTATCATATGTTCAACTGACTGATTCATTGTTTGCGCCTCACGAGGTTTAGGTTGGTGTTAAGAAAATCTTTGCTCTCCACATCCCTCATCATACGTAAATTTAAAAAATCAGTTTTTCACAAGACGACATTTTTTTGACTAATTACGACAACACGGCTTGTCCATTCATACTTTATTTATGACAGCGAATATTAAAAAAATTGGTTTTTTATTGATTGATGGCTTTACCATGATGGCTTTTAGCAATGTCATCGAGCCGTTACGAATGGCAAACTATGTCAGTAGCCAACCACTATATAGCTGGATTATTAGTGGTTTTGCAGGTCATCAGACCAGTGCCAGTAATGGGGTACAAGTCACTCATACCGCTGAAATCAAACATCTATTTGATTGTGAACTCGTGTTTATTTGCGGGGGCTATGAAGCCGAAAATTTAATGACAGACGCGCTAAAGGGGATTGTGGAGCGTTTAGCCGTTCGGGATATTGCGTTAGGCGGGCTTTGTACGGGGGCAATAGCGCTTGCGAATGCAGGGTTGTTAGCCAATCAATCAGCCTCGCTGCATTGGGAAAATGTTACGCTGGCTCAGGAACAATTTGGCAATGTAAAATTCTTAAACCATATTTTTACCATTGGTGATCGGCTCTACACCTGCTCTGGCGGGGTATGTGCGCTTGATATGACCCTGCACATCATCAAGCAGCACTTTGGGCGAGAAATCGTTGAAAAAATTCAAGACATGTTTGTCATCACGGCTATCCGAGAGCCAGCGAGCATCCAGCATTTACCCAAACCAAAGAGCCTCAGTCATAGCTATGCCCATGTCATCGATGCTATCACGTTAATGAAAACCAATATCGAAGAACCGCTCACGCTAGCGGACATTGCTAAATACGTCGGCATTTCTGAAAGACAACTACAGCGGCAATTTGCCAAACAGCTAGGGGTCTCACCCCAACAGTATTATCTTAATTTACGATTAGACCATGCTAAAAATCTACTCCAACATACCACCATGCCAGTGACCACCATTTCAATGGCAACTGGCTTTTTTAATTTGGCATCTTTTTCCAGAGCCTTTCAACAGCAGTTTAATATGTCAGCCAGTGATTTTCGAAAAACGCTATAAGGGTTAATGCGTTTTGTACCACCGCTTAATTTAGTAGTTGCCTTAATTATTTAAAAAACTTATTCAGCCCACTGCCAATGAATCGCCAATTGATCCAGCACGGTTTGGGCTTGTGGTTGATGTGACGCATCGCCATCTAGCTTGACTAGCACAACAAACCCATAAGTAGGGTCGTCTTTGCTGCTGACGGTAGCATTGATCTGATGGTGTTGCAGTAATTCACTGACAGCCATCACGGTCGCTTGACGTTTTAGTGCAGGTTTAAATACTTTACCCACTGCCGTTAAAGGTAATGCATCAATCACGTAGATGGCTTTAGGAATCGCCGCTTTTTCACCAATGTTTTGTTGGCAAAATTGCATGAGTTTGTCAGTGTCTAAGCTGACACCCGGCTTAGGGGCAACGAATAAAACAGGTAACTCGCCTGTATAGCTATCAGGCTTACCAATGGCAGCACAGCCGACTACCCCGTCATATTGATAAACCACCTCTTCTATCATTTTTGGGTCAATATTGTGTCCCCCACGGATAATTAACTCTTTTTTTCTACCCGTCAAGAAAAAGTAGCCGTCTGCATCTTGATAGCCCAAATCGCCTGAATTAAACCAAGTTTGATTGTCCGTGTCAGTTACCCAAATTCCTTGATTTTGCTGCGCCAAATAATAGCCGACAAACATATTATCGCCGCGAATACAAATATTGCCCACCTCTTCTGTGTTGGCAACTCGCACAAACTTGCCATTATCATCAAGCATCATCACTTGCATAGGCTGATACGGGAAACGTAGCCCCATTGAACCAATTTTCTTCTCCCCAAATCTTGGATTGGCTGAACTACCACAATTACCTTCAGTCATACCGTACGCTTCAATGATTTGTACCCCTGTTTGTTTTTCAAATTGTTTAAATACTTCTATCGGCATCGGGGCTGCGCCACACAAACAATGCTTTAAACTCGCAATATCATGGTCGCCAACGGGTAGATTTAATAATCCAGCAAACAGCGTGGGCACACCACTAAAAAAACTCACGCGATAATGCGCAATAATCGCCCAAAAATTTGCCATCACCCCATCGCCGCGATAGCCCTCTGGCGAAACCAGCAAAATTTCACCACCCATCGATAACGGTAATAATCCTGTAACCATGACGGCATTGACGTGAAATAAGGGTAGTCCGCACAGCACGACATTGCCCTGATTTAGCATGTCATCACCAAACAATGCGCGTGCCTGTAAGACATTGGCGACTTCATTTTTATGATTACGCATGGCGATTTTGGGCATGCCAGTTGTACCACCGGTTCCAAAGAATGAAGATAGCTCCTCAGGCGCAATCGTACGGGGGTTAATTAATCTATCTTTGGGCTGGTTTGCAATTCCCGTGTAAAAGTCATGATAGGTGATGGTCTCTGGTAATTGCTGTACAAATTCTCTACTTGCATCTGGCAAGGTTATATTAAGTTGATGGGCGAAATGATGAGCCATCGTCACCCCAATGATATGCTGCAAACTTGGGGTAAGCTTGGCAACCGCGACCGCCTTGTCCCAAAGCTGTGGCTTATTATCTTGATTGGGTAATGGCGCAAGCGTGATGAGTAGCGTGGCTTTGACTTCATTTAATAAGCCGGCAATCACAGAAGGTTCAAGCAATGGGTTAATGGGAAAAATAATACCCATTGTCTCACCGCCCCAGATACAAAAATGGGTTTCGGGTAAATTTGGCAATAAAATCGCAATGACCGTATTTTTATCCGCGCCCAATGAATAAAGCATATTGGCGGTTTGACGTATATATGCCAATAAATCCCCATAGCTATAGCTTGTGCTGTTTTGATACTGCGTAGCATTTAACACAAAGGTAAGGGCTTTTTTATCGCTAAACTGAGCTTCGCTATCACATAACATCTGATAGGTGCTGCTAGGCAGGTTTAAAGGAAAATTTTGTTCATACTGTTTAAGGTCGTGCTGATTTTTTATTTGCTGGTTCATCGTATCAAAGTCCTTTTTACGGTTAAATTAAGTATCGCAATACTTTGAAATCATCTCTAGAAATAATACGGTATGTCAGTCAAAAGTTCTGATATTATTTCGTACATATTTGCTACAGTTAGCTGATGTGATGGATAAACTCAGTTAACTCATGAAACTACGGGAAAAAGGATGTTCCGATGATTGTACTATTGGGGCAGGCGCGATGACCGTATCACATGCCAACGATAGCTATTTTTGGGTTGTCAGTCAGTTTAGTCGTATGAGTGTACCACAAGCCTATAAAGCACATACTGTCGCTACAGGTATCCAAGGGGTCGTCAGTATGGTGTTTATCTGGTTATTATCGATTATTCTACTTTAAGTCATACCCTGTCATAAAATAACTTTAGGAAAAGCACCGTGAAAATTGTCATTGCCCCAGATTCATTTAAAGAAAGTCTCACTGCCAGTGAAGTATGTGATGCCATTGAGACAGGATTTGCCACTGTTTTTAAAGAGGCTGACCTCATTAAAATCCCAATGGCAGATGGTGGTGAAGGCACGGCTGCCGCGCTTAAAGAAACGCTGTCTGGCGAATGGCAACGTATCATTGCACATGACCCTTTGATGCGCGCGATTGAGGCAAGCTATGTGCTACTGCCCAATCAAACCGCCATTATCGAGATGGCAAGCTGTGCTGGCTTGCACCTGCTGACACAGTCAGAGCGAGACCCAAGTATCGCTACGACTTATGGCGTGGGTGAAATGCTACTTGATGCGATTGATAAAGGCGCAAAACATATTATCCTGGGTATCGGTGGCAGTGCCACCAATGATGCAGGTACAGGTATGCTAAAGGCCTTGGGTTATCGTTTCTTGGATGCACAGCATCATGAGCTTGCGCAAGGCGGTAAAGCATTAGCGGCATTAGCGTTCATTGATAACCATGCAGTTAACGATAAAATCGCTGATATTAGTATTACTGTCGCCTGTGATGTGACTAATCCATTATGTGGCAAACTCGGTGCTAGCCATGTGTATGCCCCGCAAAAAGGGGCGACGCTAGACGATATCGTTATTTTAGATAATGCCCTTAGCCATTTTGCCAATATTGCCAGCCGTCAAAATTTCCCCGATAATCGTAATGAAGCAGGCGCAGGTGCCGCAGGCGGTTTGGGTTTTGCGTTAATGACGTTTTTATCGGCAACACTGACTGGCGGATTTCAGCTGGTAAGTGAATTTAGTAATCTTAAGCAAATGATTCAGCAAGCAGATTTGGTCATCACCGGTGAAGGGAAGATGGATTTTCAAACCTCCATGGGCAAAGTGGCATCAGGCGTGCTATCACTTGCCAAAGCAGTTAATGTGCCCGTTATCGCCATTTGTGGCGTGGTCGATGACCCACACCGCCATTGGAAAGACGATGGTTTTACAATCGCGATTCCCAGTATTCAAACTTTAGGCTCGCTTGATGAGGCACTTGCTTTAGCAAAACAGAATGTTGAAAAAACTGCCTATAATATCGCGATGGCGATGCACTTGGGTCAACAATTAAACCGTTAATATTTAGCCACATAGTGATAAACCCCGACTTTTGCAATTGGTCACTTAACGCATCAAAGGCGATATCAATGCTTTTTTCAGGTAGTTCTTGCAGGTCTGACAGTTCTCTAAGCGCGTCAAGCGCAGGTTTTGGTACTTTGCTTTTCTTATCAAGCACCTCAATGCAAGCATTCAAGTCTGGTAAGGTTAAAAACTCATTAACGAGCTTCCCTGCCCCAGCATCGCCAATGCCATCCCAAAGCGTTAAAAAGCGAATCCAAGCGAGTTCATCAAGATGGTTGACCGTCACTCTAAGCATACTGATGAGATCTTTAACATGCGCCGCTTCAAGCAATTTGGTACCGCCAATAAACACATACGGGATATTTGCAGCAATGAGTGCGCTTTCCACTTGGCGACCAGAAAACGCAGAACGCAGCAAAATCATATGATGATGCCACGGTGCCCCTTTGTCATAACGTTTTTTTAAGTCACTGACGATAAAGCGAGCTTCATCAAATTCATTTCCAAAGCTGTGTAAAACTGGCTTAATGCCTTCACCGCGATGTGCGGTAAGCCGTTTTTTATAATCAAGCTCGCTTCGATCCAGTAGCCAGTTGGATAAATCCAAGATTTCTTGAGTTGAGCGATAGTTTAAATCGAGTGTGAGCACTTCGGTATCAGGCACGCGCTGTTTAAAGCTATGAATATTTTCAAAGTCTGCTCCACGAAAGCCATAAATCGACTGGGCATCATCCCCAACACAAAATAGCTGCGTGCGTCCAATAAAAGGCTGCAGTAGTAACCATTGCAATGGATTGGTATCTTGCATCTCATCGACGAGCAGATACTTGGTATTTTCAGTGACCCGTTCAAGGAGCCAATCATCGGCATTTAAGTAGCGTGCGACATACTCCAAGATATCATCATAGTCGAGATAATGACGTTCTTGCTTTTGCGCTTCATAGCCTTTCATAACTACTTTGATTTCATCATACGCAGGCTGAAAATCTGGCAGCTGCTTGTATAGCGCGTCTTTAAGTGAGATTTGGGTATTACGCGAGTAGGAATATAAATCAACAAGCTCTTTAGGCTTGGGTAATATCTCACTGATAGTTGGCACAGCTTTGCTGCGTTGGAAGGTGACGGTTTTGCCTGTGGATGTTTGATTAGCCTTAGCCGCTGCCTCTTTAGCACGTTTATCTTCGAGCTTACCGCGTAGCAGTTTGAAGATCATGATTTGATCATCACGGTCGATGACGTTAAAACCTTTTAAGTCAAACACTTTAGGGTAACGACGTAAGATACTTAGACAAAAGGTATGGAAGGTGGAAGCGCGCAGTCCTTCTGCTTGCAATCCTAAATGACTTTCGACACGGGCAACAATCTCGCTAGCCGCACGACGGGTAAAGGTGACGATTTGGATTTCGTTGGCAGGCACACCTTTATCAATCAAATAGGCAGCGCGAGCGACAATGGTCTTGGTTTTACCACTGCCTGCTCCTGCCAACACCAAAGTGTTTTGAGCATTGGTGGTGGCAGCTTTGCGCTGGGCGGGGTTAAGTTCTTCAAGCAAGTTATTGATGGTCATAGTAAAGGAAATTGGCTAATAAGCATTGGTTTAGGCTAGCAAACTATATAGATGTTGTCTAATTATATTCTTAAGGTGTTAGATTAATAAATGACAGTTGAAGGCTTATTCGTATTGGATTTTTGTTCTACTTAATAAATATGTGTTATTTATATTTATTTAAAAAAATATTGAATTTCATTAAATATCCAAATTCACGGTCGGGGTCAGTTTAAAAATTTGTAAAAAATGCGTGGTCACAAAATGGTCACGTTTTGGTCACGGTCTAAATTTTTACAAAAAATTGATTAGTTAAATTAACAAAGCATTTTTAGTAAAAAAATGGGCACAAAGCTTGAAAGCCTTGATACAGGCTGATTTATAGACAATAAAAAAGCCTAACTATTAAGTTAGGCTTTCTTGAATTTGGAGCGGGAAACGAGATTCGAACTCGCGACCCCGACCTTGGCAAGGTCGTGCTCTACCAACTGAGCTATTCCCGCATTAGGTAGTCAACTAGCAATTTTGAATGTTTGTTGCGTTGTTGTGGATGCGTATTATAAGGATTTTTGACACCGCGTCAAGCGTTTTTGCAAAAAAAATTTAAAAAAATACGTTTTTTTAATTTTAACTATTTTTTTATTGCAAAGTAGCTTTTTTATCTGTCTATTCTCTATTAATTTTTTCCTTTCTATCCATAGTTATTAGCTTGTTTTATCACACTCTGAAACACACCACGTATCTATCGTTACGCAATTACTGCAAATCTCAGCAGATTGTTTTTTAATGACTTCGCTATAATGCGTTTAAACTTCCTATTTCTCTTGGTCCTTTTGCTGTATTTGGAGATAACGATAAGATGAAAATTTCACAAAAACTCATGAGGTCAAGTTTGGCGGCATCGGTCATTGCGGTAGGTGCCACCGGTTGCTCGACCACCACTGATACGGGTGCAATTGGCGTCGACCGTAATCAGTTGTTGGTAGTATCCGATCAGCAGGTGCAACAACTTTCCAAACAAGCTTTTCAACAAGAAATTGCCGCCGCCCGTGCCAAAGGGCTGCTTGATACCAATCCGGCACAGTTGGCGCGTTTACAGAAAATTTCTCAGCGTCTGATTGCGCAGACAGGTGCCTATCGCAGCGATGCAAGACAATGGTCTTGGGAAGTGCATGTCATTAAAAGTAATGAGCTCAATGCACACGTATTACCCGGCGGTAAAATTGTCTTTTACTCAGGTATTATCGATCGCTTGAATCTAACCGATGCTGAGATTGCTGCGATTATGGGTCATGAGATGGCGCATGCATTGCGTGAGCATACCCGTGAGCGTCTATCGCGTGACGTGGCGACCCAAACAGGGATTGGTATTGCCGCAAGTGTATTAGGTTTATCTCAAGGTCAGGCGCAGTTAGCAGGCTTAGCTGGGGATTTGGGTATTTCCCGTCCCAATAGCCGTACTCAAGAAACGGAAGCTGATTTGATGGGGCTAGAGTTGATGGCACGGGCAGGTTACGACCCTAATGCAGCAGTTAGCCTATGGCGTAAAATGCAGAGTGCGGGCGGTCGCGGCGAGCCACCTCAGTTTTTAAGTACCCACCCGGTGAGCTCAACACGTATTGCCACTATTCAATCATTATTGCCACGTGTGATGCCGTTGTACCAACAAAGCCGTTACCGTTAATTTTAACTTCGTAAGTCATAAGCCAATATCTAGCTGATATTGGCTTTTTTAGTGAGCAAATTTAGTGATCAAAACCTGGGGTTGATTAAAAATTTGCTTATCCACAATAATCCATTGCCCATCAATTTACTCAACAATTTACCTACCCATCAATTTATCTAGCAAGCCTAACAAGTTGTCAAAAAACCGATTGATTGAAGTTTTTTAAATATCTCAACAGCACAGCGGCATTGTCAGTGGCATAATAAGCGTTTGGTCACAGCTATAGGGTAAATCCATGAATCAGCTTGATATTAATTTGCTAGTCTTGTTCGTCATTTTGGGCTGCGGTATTTTTGTGCACAATCCCACGATTTGGGTCAGTGCGACTGCGCTAATTATCATCAAATTTTTACCCAACAACCAACCTATCTTTTCTTATATTCAACAATATGGACTCAACTTGGGTATTTTGCTGCTCACCATTGCGGTCATTGCGCCTATCGCCTCCGAGCAAGTCAGTAGCAAAGCCTTGATGACCTCTTTTGCCAGTTGGCGCTCATTATTGGCCATCGCTGTGGGATTGCTAGTGACTTGGCTGGGCGCAAGAGGGGTGAATTTAATGAAAGTTGACCCCAATGTGGTCACTGGGCTGATGATTGGCACAGTAGCAGGGGTGGTATTGTTTCGCGGGGTGGCGGTGGGTCCGTTAATTGCCGCCGGGATTTTATCCTTGCTATATTGGTCCAAGTGAGCCATAGCAGCTAGTGAGTCATCAAACATAGAGAAAATTTGAGCGGTATTAACACAAGATTATTTTTGCCAGTCGCACCAATTTGATAGATTAGGCTACCTTAAAACTGTGCTAAAATGGCTAAAATGCGGTAAGTGGTGACCAATTAGGTTTGTCATTGACTTCCCATTTTCGATAAATAAAATCAGTGAACCGAGGACGACATGAGTCAACTTGCTACCCCGATTGCCGATGCCGTGACGGCGCGTTTGCAGACGTTACAGCCCAGTGTCTATCAGCTAGAAAACGAGTCGATGCGCCATGCTGGCTATTTTGAAGGCAAAGAAACCCATTTTAAACTGACCATTGTCAGTGAGGCATTTGCAGGCAAACGCTTGTTACAGCGTCATCAGTTGGTATATGGACTTATCCATGCGTTACTGTCACAAGGCGGTGGGCAAATTCACGCGTTTTCAATTCATGCTTATACACAAGCAGAATGGCAAGCGGTTGGACAATCTCCCGAAAGTCCCAATTGCGCAGGACAAAACGCAGGGTAATATACAGATAAAAAAGAGTGTCAACATAAGCTAAAACCACAGACCTCTTGAGTTAATTTACGCTATATTATTATAAAAAAGGTTGATGTATGAAACACGCACATATGCTGATGGCATTGATTTTAATTGCCTTATTCTTGTGGCAAGCCGTGTTGGTATTTACCGCACCAAAAGGACAAGGCTTGCCAAAATCTGCCAAAATCGGCGCACACCTGATGTATGCCTTGGTGATTTTAACAGGCGCGGTGACGGCGATGCCATTGTTTGGCGCAGGTATAGTGCCGCACTGGTTGATTGCCAAGATGGTATTACTCATTGTTGCCATTTCGGCGACTGTCAAAGCCACGCGCCAGACGACTACGCCCAATCAAGCCAAAATAGGTATGTTGATTGCTTTTATTGCCTATATGGGTATTTTGACGCTGGCGTTTGTTAAACCGCTCAACCTATTTTAAGGCTAAAGCAGTGAACATAAGGGAGTAGGATAATGAAAAAATTAGCTATCTCAATACTTTTAGCGACGGCCGCCACGGCAGGTTTGACAGGGTGTATGACCACGCCTACCCCTGAATACGTATCCGCCAACAATTACCAAAGCTATGACTGTGTTGCGCTTGCCAATGAATACACGCGCCTCAATCAATACATTGATGCCAATGCCAACCAGCGCACAGGCTTGCAAGCTTCAGGCATTGGGATTGGCGTATCGGGCAATCGCCATGGTATTTATCCTACCGTGAGTGTCGGCTTAGGCTCAATCAATGGCGGCAACCGTCATAATCTATCGATTGCTATGGGACAACGTGATGCGATGGTACAAGCCGCTCGGTTGAAACAATGCCCCTTTGCTACCGGCATCAAACTCTATAGCGAAAAATAATTTATCCCATTTTACCCTGTTGAGTATAGAACCCATCTTTCATAGTGAGATGGGTTTTTTTATGGTGAGCCAAATCAGTGGCTGGATTAGGGGTAGTAAGTGTCATTGAATACTTATTGAATATTTTTTTAGCCCAAAGATAATTTTTATTTCGATAAAGATTGTCTCGTTTTAGATTGACAAGTCCATAATTTTTTGATTAATATGTCACATATTGATGGTTCAACACGGTAAAAATTTTAAAAAAATGAATTAAAATGCGTGTGAGAACAATACTTTAAGTCAAGGAATACTTGGGTATTAATCAGTGGGTAAAAATTTTTACTCAGGTAAGCACGAAGTTTTCACTAGCTTTCGTCAATACCTTTAGTAAACACCCCCAAAAAATTGATAGAAAGACACGATAAAAAACACGATAGTAAGGATGCTACTATGACCAAAGACGTGCTAACCCTGCCACGCATTGTAATGGGTGCGAAGTCTGCCAACGCCCCACTCACCCAAAGCTATGATAAAGGACCGGTCACACCACTGATAGAACTGACCATTGGTGATTTTTTCGATCAGATGGTGGAACAAAACCCCGATAAAGAAGCCTTAGTTTCCGCGCACCAAAACATTCGTCTCACCTACCGCGAACTACAGCGTAAAGTCAATCAGCTAGCCAGCAGCATGATTCGTATGGGTCTGCAAAAAGGCGATCGCGTGGGTATTTGGTCACACAACAACGTTGAATGGGTCATCATGCAATTGGCGACTGCCAAAGCCGGTATTATACTGGTCAACATTAACCCCGCTTATCGTATCTTTGAGCTTGAATACGCCATCAACAAAGTCGACTGCCAAGTGCTGGTATTGATGCGCCACTTCAGATCTAGCGACTATGCGGTGATGCTTCAAGAGCTTGCACCTGAAGCGCGTCACCAAAGCTACCAAAATTTAGAGCTCGTGCAATTACCCAATCTCAAACGGGTCATTTGGATTGATAGCCCAGAGTCTACTGAGGATTTTAGCTATATGCAAAAATTCTCAGCGTGGATTGCCGAAGGCGATGCCGATGATCCGGCAGTGGCGGAACGTGCCAAAAAGCTCAACCCCAATAACCCCATCAACATCCAATTTACCAGTGGCACCACAGGCACGCCCAAAGGCGCGACGCTTACCCACCACAATATTTTGAACAACGGTTATTTTATCGGTGAAGCCATGAGCCTCACTGCCGATGACCGTTTGTGTATCCCTGTCCCGCTCTACCATTGTTTTGGCATGGTACTGGGCAACCTTGCCATCTTGACTCACGGTGGCACGATTGTGTATCCCAATGATGGCTTTGACCCCATCAGCGTACTCGAAACCGTGCAAAAAGAACAATGTACAGGTCTGCATGGGGTACCGACCATGTTTATCGCCGAGCTTGACCACCCAGACTTTGCCAATTATGACTTATCGACTTTGCGTACCGGCATCATGGCAGGCTCAAGCTGTCCGATTGAGGTCATGCGCCGCGTGATTGACCAAATGCACATGAAAGAACTCACCATTGCCTATGGCATGACCGAAACATCGCCGGTATCTTGTCAAACCAACCAGCACACGCCACTTGACAAACAAGTCTCAACCGTAGGTCTGGTACAGCCTAACCTAGAAGTCAAAATCGTCAACCCAGAAACGGGTGAAACGCTTGGCATCGGTGAGACAGGTGAGCTGTGTACCAAAGGTTACTCAATCATGCTCGGCTATTGGAATGACACCAATAAAACGGCGGAAGCCATTGTCGATGGCTGGATGTATACCGGTGACTTGGCAACCATGGACGAAGAAGGCTATGTCAAAATCGTCGGACGTAGTAAAGACATGGTGATTCGTGGTGGTGAAAACATTTACCCTGTTGAAATCGAAAACTACCTATATCGCCACCCAAAAATCCGTGACGTCCAAATCGTGGGCGTACCCGACAAAAAATTTGGTGAAGTCCTCGCCGCTTGGATTATCCCCAAAAAAGACAGCAACTTAACCGAACAAGACATCCGTGATTTCTGTAAAGATCACATTGCACACTATAAAGTACCGACTTACATCAAGTTTGTCGACGAGTTCCCAATGACCGTCACGGGTAAAATTCAAAAATTCAAAATCGTGGAAGCGATGAAACAAGAATTGGGACTCTAAATTTTCAACTTCAGCAAAAACTTAACATAAATACAAAGGGTATCTGATAGCAATTTAGCTGCACCCTTTGACAGAATTAGGATTTACAATGACGGTTATCCAAAGTAAATTAAGCCCAAATGGCGCGGAGTTTCAAGCCAATGCCGCTGCCATGCAAACTATCGTTGATGACCTCAAAGCCAAGCTTGCGGTCATTGCTCAGGGCGGTTCAGCGGCTGCACGCGCCAAACATGTGGCTCGGGGTAAGCTATTGCCGCGTGAACGTGTCGAGCGCTTGCTAGATGCCGGTACGCCATTTTTGGAAGTCTCACCGATGGCAGCGTATGGCATGTATGATGCCGATATCCCTGCCGCAGGCGTGATTGCTGGCATTGGTCGTGTCGCTGGCATTGATTGTATGATTGTGTGTAACGATGCCACCGTCAAAGGCGGCACTTACTATCCGATGACGGTCAAAAAACATTTACGGGCGCAAGAAATCGCGCGAGAAAACCGCTTGCCATGTATCTATTTGGTCGACTCTGGCGGCGCGAACTTACCCAACCAAGATGAAGTATTCCCAGATAAAGATCACTTTGGTCGCATCTTCTTTAACCAAGCCAATATGAGCGCCGAAGGCATTCCCCAAATCGCCGTCGTGATGGGTAGCTGTACTGCAGGTGGTGCCTATGTACCCGCCATGAGTGACGAGTCGATTATCGTCAAAGATCAAGGGACGATTTTTTTGGGTGGACCGCCGCTGGTCAAAGCTGCCACAGGTGAAGAAGTGACCGCGGAAGACTTAGGCGGTGGCGATGTGCATACCCGTCTGTCAGGCGTGGTTGACCACCTTGCCCAAAACGATTTGCACGCGTTATCACTGGCGCGCAACATCATCGGCAATTTAAACCAACAAAAAACACCCATCCACCACGCTACCGCGCAAAAAACCCCGCGTCCACCCAAATACGACGCCAAAGAATTGTACGGCATCATCCCAACTGACACCCGTAAGCCCTTTGATATCCGTGAAATCATCGCGCGTATCGTCGATGGCAGTGAGTTTGATGAGTTTAAAGCCCGTTTTGGCACGACGCTGGTGTGTGGTTTTGCGCATATTGAAGGTATGCCAGTGGGTATTATCGCTAACAACGGTATTTTATTTAGCGAATCAGCCCAAAAAGCCACCCATTTTATCGAGCTATGCTGCAAACGTAAAATTCCGCTTGTGTTTCTACAAAATATCACAGGCTTTATGGTGGGGCGCAAATACGAAAATGAAGGGATTGCCCGTCATGGTGCCAAAATGGTGATGGCGGTTGCCAATGCCAAAGTGCCGAAGTTTACTGTGATTGTCGGCGGTTCATTCGGCGCGGGTAACTACGGTATGTGTGGTCGTGCGTACAGTCCACGTTTCTTGTGGATGTGGCCTAATGCACGTATCTCGGTGATGGGTGGCGAGCAAGCGGCGTCGGTATTAGCAACGGTCAAACGCAGCCAGTACCATGCCAAAGGTGAGCACTGGTCAAGCGAGGACGAAGAAGCGTTCAAAGCGCCAGTGCGTCAGCAATTTGATGAGCAAGGTCATCCGTATTATGCCTCGGCTAGACTGTGGGATGATGGCGTGATTGACCCAGCCGATACCCGTCAAGTATTGGCACTCGGCTTAAGTGCGGCCTACAACGCACCGATTGAACACACCACCTTTGGTGTATTTAGAATGTAATTTTCAGCGTGTAAAATCGGAAGTCTTGGTTGGTTGTTCTATCACCATTGAGCAAGCATCAAAAACGCTTCAACTTTACCCAACAAGAAAAAGGAAAAACACGATGAAATTACCGACTTATGACAGCCTACTGTTAGACATTGACCAGCACGTAGCGACCATTACCCTCAATCGCCCAGACAAACGCAATGCCTTTAATGACGATGTCATCCAAGAACTGACCGATGTGTTTCAATTTTGCGCTGCGCAAGACGAAGTGCGTGTGGTGGTATTGACTGCCAATGGCAAAGCCTTTTGTGCCGGGGCAGACCTAAACTGGATGCGCGCGATGGCGGATTATAGCCACGATGAAAACTTGGCAGACGCTGGCAAGCTTGCGCAAATGCTAGCCACCATCTACCACTGTCCAAAACCCACGGTTGCCGCTATTCAAGGCGATGTGTATGCCGGTGGTATGGGTCTAGTCGCCGCTTGTGATATCGCCATTAGCGTCAAAAACGCCAATTTTTGCTTAAGCGAGGTCAAACTTGGCTTGATTCCTGCGACCATTAGCCCGTATGTGATTCGTGCGATGGGTGCACGAGCCGCGCATCGGTACTTCTTAACCGCTGAAGTATTTGATGCCAAAGAAGCCAAAAAAATCGGTTTTATCCATGAGCGGGTGGATGAAGAAGAGTTTACACAAAGCCTTGATAATTTGGTCAAACACTTGGTTAATGCTAGCCCAAACGCTGTTAAAGTGTGTAAAAAACTGGTGCAAGATGTGGCATTTGCGGAGATTGACGAGCAGTTAATCAAAAATACCGTTGCAGGCATTGCTGATATCCGCGCATCTGATGAAGGTAAAGAAGGCGTACAGTCATTTTTGCAAAAACGTAAACCAAGCTGGCTTGAATGACGCAGGTAAAATAACTGAGGTAAAAAGCTGGATTTTATAAGCCAAATTTTATAAGTATGCCAAGTTAGATTCGCGGTGATGCGGTCTTGAAAAAATAAAAAGGGACGATTATGTTTTCAAAAATCTTAATAGCCAACCGGGGTGAGATTGCTTGCCGCGTGGCAGCCACCGCCAAAAAACTGGGCGTGCGTACCGTTGCGGTATATTCAGACGCTGACCGCTTTGCCAAGCACGTAGCCGTGTGTGATGAAGCCATTTATATAGGCGGTTCTGCGCCCAAAGACAGCTACCTGCGTTGGGAGCGCATTTTGGAGGCTGCCAAACAAACAGGCGCACAAGCGATTCACCCTGGCTATGGGTTTTTGAGTGAAAACGACGAATTTGCCCAAGCGTGCGTGGATGCGGGTTTGGTGTTTATCGGTCCCCCTGCGTCTGCCATCACCGCCATGGGTCTTAAAGCCGAGTCCAAACGCTTGATGGAAGCGGCCAATGTACCACTCATTCCAGGGTATCATGGCACCAACCAAGACCCTGATTTTTTACATAGCGAGGCCGACAAAATTGGCTACCCTGTGCTAATCAAAGCCAGCTCTGGTGGCGGCGGCAAAGGGATGCGGTTAGTTGAAAAAACCGAAGATTTTATTGATGCCTTAGGCTCATGTCAACGTGAAGCCATTAGCAGCTTTGGCAATGACAGCGTATTGATTGAAAAATACGCCCTACGTCCCCGCCATATTGAAATTCAAGTCTTTGGCGACAGCCACGGCAACTATGTGTATTTATTTGAGCGTGATTGCTCGGTACAGCGCCGCCATCAAAAAGTGCTCGAAGAAGCCCCTGCCCCCGATGTCAGCGTGGCAATGCGGGAGGCGATGGGCGCAGCGGCGATAGCGGCGGCAAAAGCGGTCAATTATGTGGGGGCGGGTACGGTTGAATTTATCGTAGAGCAACGTGAGTGTTCACCCGAAGATAAATTTGGCGGCATGAATTTCTACTTTATGGAAATGAATACCCGCCTGCAAGTAGAACATCCTGTCACCGAGGCGATTACTGGTACTGACCTTGTCGAGTGGCAACTGCGTATTGCTAGCGGCGAGCCGTTACCAAAACAGCAAGCAGACTTGACCATTAACGGTCATGCGATTGAAGCACGTATCAATGCTGAAAACCCAGACAACAACTTCTTGCCCGCCACAGGTACGCTAAACGTTTACCGCACGCCAACTCACAGCGAGTTTAGGGTGTCAGATGTGCGTATAGATGATGGGGTACGCGAAGGCGATGTCATCAGTCCTTACTATGACTCGATGATTGCCAAACTCATCGTCCATGCGCCAACCCGTGAGCAGGCGCTTGCCAAACTAGACAAAGCCTTATCAGAAACCCGTATTGTCGGTTTGCCAAACAACGTGGCGTTTTTGCGTCACGTGGTGCAATCAGATTCGTTCAAATATGCCAATCTTGATACTGCATTGATTGAACGTGAAAAAGACGTACTGTTTGGGCAGCAGCGTGGTGAGCTACCTTGGCTGGTAGCCACCGCGATTGTCAAAGAGCTTGCCCAAGAAGCGCAAATCCAAAACCACGACCCCTTTAGCAAAACCGATGCATGGCGCGCGTATAGCCAGTATGAGCGTCCGTTTGATTTGGTGTATCACGATAAGCCATTGCGGGCGGTTATCAGCCAAATTAACGAGCAAGCATTTCATCTAACGATTAACACCATTGCCAAAGCGGAAAAACAAGGCGAGGACGTTGTCACGCCCATCTATCAAGGCGATGTTCGTTATTTGCCCACTGCCGATGATACCTTCACGCTATGGCTAAATGACGGAGAAACAGCCGGCAAGCGCCAACAGATGCAGGCATGGCGACATAATGAGCAAGTATATGTGTTCTCAAATCATGCCAGTGATGTCATCACCTTGGTGGATAGCATGGCGCATGTGGGCGAGGAAGCCCAAGATGGCGGTAGCCTCAAATCACCCATGCCAGGTCAAGTGGTGGCGTTTCGGGTCAATGTGGGCGATGAAGTAAAAAAAGGTCAAGCCTTGGCAGTGATTGAAGCGATGAAAATTGAGCATACCATCAATGCCCCTAGTGATGGTACGGTGGCAGAGTTGCTGTTTAAAGCAGGGGATTTGGTATCCGATGGCGATGAGCTATTAAAACTTGATACGGGCAGCCAATCATGAACTATCCAAATTTTGTCAAAATCATCGACGTGGGCGCAAGAGACGGACTACAAAACGAAAAACAAACTGTGCCAAGCGACGTCAAAATCGAGTTGATTAACGGCTTGATTGATGCAGGGGTGCGCAAGCTTGAAGCCACCAGTTTTGTGTCGCCAAAGTGGGTACCACAAATGGCGGACAATGATGCCGTATTAAACGGCATTAGCAAACGCGATGACGTGGTATATTCGGTGCTGACACCCAATATGAAAGGCTTTGATGCCGCCCTTGCCCATCGTGACCAATTTGCCAATTATGAGGTGGTGATTTTTGGCTCAGCGAGTGAAGCTTTTAGCCAAAAAAATATCAACTGTAGCATCGCTGAGAGTATCGAGCGTTTTGCCTCGGTGGCTTACGCCGCCAAAGCGCATGGTATCAAAGTGCGCGGCGTCATCTCTTGTACCGTGGGCTGCCCGTATGAAGGCGATATTTCAGCCGATAAAGTCGCCTATGTGACAGAAAAACTCGTTGCCATTGGCGCTGAACATATTGGTATTGCTGACACCATCGGCGTGGGCACACCTATCATGGTGCAAAAAGCGTTGGATGCTGCCTTGCGTTATATTGACATTGACAATATCTCTGGGCATTTTCACGACACCTATGGTCAAGCGCTTAGCAATACTTTAGCGGCATTACAAATGGGTGTTTGGCAGTTTGATACCTCGGTAGCAGGGCTTGGCGGTTGTCCGTATGCCAAAGGCGCAACCGGCAATGTTGCCACTGAAGATGTGGTATATCTGCTACATGGCATGGGCATTGAAACGGGCATTGACCTCGACAAACTGGTCGATGTCGGACAAAAAATCAGCGCGTTTTTGGGCAGACAAAACGGCTCAAAGGTGGCAACAGCGATTTTAAATAAACGTAAATCTTTAACAGTCAGTTAATAAACAAGGAATGACTATGAACCTAGGACTCGATTACCAACTTGGCGATGACATCAACGCCCTACGCGAAACCGTCAGAGCCTTTGCTGATGCTGAAATCGCCCCACGCGCTGCCGAGCTTGACCGCACCGACCAATTCCCGATGGACTTGTGGCAAAAAATGGGTGAGCTTGGGCTGCATGGCATCACCGTACCCGAAACTTACGGCGGCGTGGACATGGGCTATGTGGCGCACATGGTCGCCATGGAAGAAATCAGCCGCGCATCAGGCTCAGTGGCGCTAAGCTATGGGGCACACTCCAACTTATGTATCAACCAAATCAAACGCAACGGCACAGAAGCCCAAAAACAAAAATACTTGCCAAAACTCATCAGCGGTGAATTCATTGGTGCCTTGGCGATGAGTGAGCCCGGTGCCGGCTCAGACGTGACCAGCATGAAACTACGTGCCGAAGACAAAGGTGGCGTATATGTATTAAACGGCTCAAAAATGTGGATTACCAATGGACCGGATGCCGATGTGATGGTGGTGTATGCCAAAACCAACCCAGAGCTTGGGGCAAAAGGTATCACCGCGTTTTTGGTAGAAAAAGGCATGAAAGGCTTTTATACTGCGCAAAAACTTGACAAACTCGGTATGCGCGGCAGCCACACAGGCGAGATGGTGTTTGACAATGTCGAAGTCCCAAGCGACAACATTTTGGGTGGTCTTAACAACGGCGTTAAAGTATTGATGAGTGGCTTGGACTACGAGCGTGCGGTACTTGCCGCAGGTCCTATCGGGCTGATGCAAGCGGTGATGGACAATGTCATTCCCTACATCCACGACCGCAAGCAATTTGGTCAAGCCATCGGTGAATTCCAGTTGATTCAAGGTAAAGTGGCGGACATGTACACCACCTTACAGGCAGGACGCAGCTTTCTTTACACCGTGGGCAAAAACTTGGATATGCTAGGCTCAGACCATGTGCGCCAAGTACGTAAAGACTGCGCCAGCGTAATTTTGTGGACAGCGGAAAAAGCCACTTGGATGGCAGGAGAAGGTATCCAAATCTTCGGCGGCAATGGCTATACCAACGAGTACCCACTAGGGCGTATTTGGCGTGATGCCAAGCTATATGAGATTGGCGCAGGTACTAGCGAGGTACGGCGTATGCTGATTGGTCGTGAGCTGTTCAACGAAACCGCTTAATTGATTAGCTTTGTCAGCACCAGCCCTAGCTAAAACTAGGGCTTTTTTATTATATTGTCAAAATAGGTTGTCAAAATCCGCCTGATCAGCTGTGCGCTATGTTAAGGTTGATTGTAAAATCGCTTGGTATTGCGCCGGTTTGAGACGGGGTCCGAACTGCTGAATGATTTGGCTTGCAACGCTACTGGCTAATTTGCCACAATCTGCCAACGCATGACCGTGCGATAGCGCGTATAAAAAACTGCCCGCAAAATTATCCCCTGCGCCATTGGTATCTAGCACTTGATCAACGGCTAGCGATGCCACATCAATCAGTTTTGTTTCACGTGAAACATCGTCTCGCACGGCAATGATTGACCCTGCTGCACCATTAGTCACCACTGCCATATTGGCAACTGACAATAACGCTGATGCCGCTTGTGAGTGACTGCTTTGGTTGGTAAATAGCTGCGCTTCATCGCAGTTACAAAACACCGCATCCACGCCACCTTCTAGCATGACATCAAGTCCTTCGCGACCAAACTTGACCACGGCAGGGTCGGCAAAACTGACCGCGATTTTAGCGCCTTTGGCTTTGGCTTGTTGTTTTAGCTGAGCAATCGCCTGTTGTGCTGAGGGTGACATGGCAAGATAACCTTCAAGATACAACCAATCAGCATCATTGAGCGCATCAAAGTCAATATCGGTTTCACTGATTTCTGCTGAAGTGCCCAAATGTGTTTGCATGGTGCGCTCGCCATCTGGGGTCACCATCACCATACAGCTACCTGTGGTACCATCAGCAAATGACTTGGTAGATGTCTTGATACCTGCGGCATTTAAATCAGCCAAATAAAAACGCCCTGCCTCGTCTTCGCCTACTCGGCAAGCGTAAAAAGTATCGCTACCGAGGCTTGCAGCGGCATAGATACTGTTGGCAGCCGAGCCGCCACCGGCTTGTTTAGTCGCGGTGATATTTTGCGTGGTGAGCGAGGCGATGAGGTCAGCTTGCTCACTGTGACTGGCTAGGGTCATGTTGCCTTTGGTCAAGCCTGTGGCGTGAAGCTGTGCATCAGTGACGACAAATTCACTGTCGACTAACGCATTGCCGATGGCGACGATTTTTGCCATTGTGGTTCCTTTTTAACGATTTTGGAAAAAATAGATGAGTTAAATTCAACGTGGTGTCATTGTAAATTAAAACTGTCAAAGTTAATATCTGAAAATTGGCTAACACGGGCAAATGAGTGGCGCTGTATTATCTGTAGTATCTGTAGTATCTGTGTTTTTTTGCCTTTATAAAGCAGGTTTTGACCCCATTTAACTCAAAATAAATCCGACAAAACTGCTATACTTTCTGTTTTTTTACAGTTGGTTTTGCTGATAAATTCTGACAAATATTATGATGACACACAGGTAACTTCATGCCCGCAACTTCTCACGACTCTACTTTAGATTTGACCCTGCACCCTGCTTTTACCCTACGCTCTCATGAGCGCATCGATGCGCTATCGCTTGATGTGCTGGTGAGCGAGCATAACGCCACTGGGTTGATTCATTATCACCTCGCCCACCCGAGTGATGAAAATGCCTTTATGATTGGCTTTCGCACCCAGCCGATGACCGACCGCGGTGAGGCGCATATTTTGGAGCATACCAGTCTATGTGGCTCTGAAAAATATCCCGTGCGCGACCCGTTTTTTAGCATGATTAAGCGGTCGCTCAATACGTTTATGAATGCGTTTACCGCGGCAGATTGGACGGCGTATCCGTTTGCCACCCAAAACCGTCAAGATTATTTTAACTTGTTGTCGGTGTACCTAGATGCGACATTTTTCCCAAGTTTAAATCCGCTCGATTTTGCCCAAGAAGGGATTCGTGTGGAGCTTGATGATGACGGCAAACCACAGTATAAAGGCATTGTATTTAATGAAATGAAAGGCGCGATGAGTGGCGAGATTGACCAGTTGTATCATACGCTGGCGCGTCATTTATTCCCCACAACCACTTATCACTACAATTCTGGCGGTGAGCCCGCTGCCATTACCGAGCTGACTCATGCTGATTTGGTCAAGTTTCATCAAAGTCACTATCACCCAAGCAATGCGGTGGTGATGAGCTTTGGCAATATCCCTGTGGCAGAGACCCAAGCCCGTATCCATGAGGATGCATTGGCGGTGTCAGGCAAAGCGTTTGCTAAAGGGCAAAAACACGCCTCACGACTCGAAGAATCATTGACCGCGCCAATCAGCGTGACGGACACTTACAGTGTCGATACGGTGAAACCCAAACAAACCCATCACGTCATGGCATGGTTATTACCATCGATTTTAGACGGTAAACAGCGCCTGGCTATGCGATTACTTGAAGGCGTATTGGTTGAACATGCAGGTTCGCCGCTGCGGGCGTATCTTGATAGCCATCCGCTGGCATCTGCCCCAACGCCGCTACTGGGCTTGGATGACAGCCATTATCAGATGGTGTTTTATGCCGGGGTTCGTGGCTCTGAGCCTGAGCATGGCGATGCCATTGAGCAAGGAATTTTGGACTTACTCAAACAAGTGGCGGACCAGCCTGTGGACAGTGAAGCGATTGAAACCATTTTGCACCAAATCGAAATCGACCAACGTCATATCGGTGGCGATAGTATGCCATATGGTCTAAATTTGATGCTTGAAGGCTTTAGTACTGCTATCCACGACGGTGACCCCATGCATGTGTGGGACATCGATGAAAACCTAAACTGGCTACGTGAACAAGTACAAAATCCTGATTTTATCGCCGATTTGATTCGCAGCTTTTTGCTCGACAATCCGCATCGCGTGCGTTTGACACTCATCCCTGATGCGAGCAAATCTGAGCAACAAGCCAAGGATGAGCAAGCCAAACTTGACACCATCGCAGCGGCACTGACCGATGACACGCGTAATGCGCTCATCAGCCAAGCCAAAGCCCTTGCCGAACGCCAAGCTACGCCTGATGATGTGGATTTGCTACCCAAAGTGGGATTGGTGGATATTCCTGCCCAAATTCAATTTAAAACAGGTACAAAACGCGATATCACTTTAAGTGGTGTGCCAAGTACGTTGTATGAATATGAAGCAGGCACCAATGGTCTGTACTATTATCAAGTGATTATGCCCCTAGAGGGTCATGAAGCGCTCATCAATCACTCAGATTTACCAACGTATCTGAGCTTGATCAGCGAAGTGGGCACGTGCAAACACGATGCCTTGGCATTTCAAGCGCGGCAAGCACGCCATTCAAGCGGTGTGACGGTCAGAATCAGCCAGCGCACGTCACCTGACAATCCCGAAAAAATGGATAGCTTCTTGGTGGTCGCTACCCGCTCATTGTCACGTAAATTTGAAGCGATTGAGCTGCTTAAAGAAGTACTCAACGACACTATTTTTACCGAATATGCGCGGATGGAAGAGCTACTGACCCAAAAACAAATGGGCTGGCAATCGCGCCTTGCCAATGCAGGTCATGCGTATGCCATGCAAACAGCGAGCCGTAACACCAGTAAAATCGCCCGTCTTGAATATGTACGCGGTGGTTTGCCTGCATTAAATAGCTTAACTGAATTTTTGCAGCAAGCGGAGCAAGATAGCAGTGCGTGGCAAAAGCTGGGAGAGCGCTTAGCCAATTTACATCGCTACATCAAAGCCCTGCCAAAACAAGCACTTATCATCGCCGAAGCAGAGGTATTACCGACGCTGCAGCAAGCAATTAGCGAGAGCTGGCAAACGCCTGTTGAAGAGCCTACCGCTACCTTAATCGAATCGCCCATTACCACTGACGGTAGCGATATCGCGTGGCTTGCGCAAACCAATGTATTTCATCATGCGCTTGTCTTTGATGCGGTGCCGACCAACCATCCCGATGCCCCTGCCTTGATGGTGCTGTCAAGCGTGCTACGCAACAACTATCTGCATCGTACCATTCGTGAGCAAGGCGGCGCGTATGGCGGCGGCGCCAGCTATGATAGTAACGCTTGCTCTTTCAAGTTTTATAGCTACCGTGACCCGCGTGACCAAGCCACGTTTGATGATTTTTTGGGTAGTATTGATTGGTTACTCGCGCAAACTACAGGCGAAAAAACCGATGCTTGGATTGAAGAAGCGATTTTAGGATTGATGGCAGGCATGGATAAGCCCGCAAGCCCGGCGGGTGAAGCGGTCAAGGCGCTGTTTGCTGAGTTACATGGTCGCGGCAAAGACTGGCAACAAGCAATGCGTGCCAAAATCTTGGCGGTCAGCCTTGATGACTTACAGCGGGTGACAACCACCTACCTCAAAGACAAGCCTTACACACGCGCAAGCCTTGCACCGTTTGATAAAGCTGAACTCATGCAAAAAATGGGTTTTCAGATTGAAAAAGTGCTATAACAAACGTAATAATAAAATTAATCATCTTAATAAAAAAGGCGCTATTATTAGCGCCTTTTTTCATCTTTTACACTACCTGTTTTACACAACCAGCAACTCAATTTTACCCAGTCCATCAATTTGCGCGAGGATGGTATCGCCTTTCACCACCGCACCGACGCCCGCTGGCGTGCCTGTAAAAATCAAATCCCCTGCTTTGAGCTCAAAAAACTCAGATAAATTGGCAATGGTCTCTGCCACATTCCAGATTAACTGATTGATATTGCCTTGTTGTTTGGGCGCGCCATTCACCGCTAGTGAAATATTCGCTTGTTGTATCTCAGCAACGCTAGCAACGGGATAAATTTCGCCAATGGGTGCCGAATAGTCAAACGCCTTGCCAATCTCCCACGGGCGACCGTTTTTCTTCATGGCGTTTTGCAAGTCGCGGCGCGTCATGTCGAGCCCCACGGCATAGCCAAAAATCAGCTCATGTGCCTGTGCTACACTCACATTGGCGCCATCTTTGCCAATCGCAACCACCAATTCTACTTCATAATGTAGCGCTTGCGTTTTAGTCGGATAAGGCAATTGGGCAACGCTATCGGGTCGAACCGCAATAATCGACTCGCTGTCACTGGCTTTACAAAAGAAAAATGGCGGCTCACGGTCTGGGTCACTGCCCATTTCTCGGGCGTGGTCGGCATAGTTGCGCCCCACGCAATACACGCGGCGGACAGGAAAGGTTTGTTCAGATTGATGGATGGGCAGTGCCACCACTGGCCTGGGTGGAAAAATGGTATTCATGGTGATTCTACTTGGGTGGTTGGGGTATCAGATGGCGGCTGGGTGATGGCAATATCAGTGACATGAGTGACATGTTGGTCAGCGGCTAAATTGCTAGCAGGTTGCCACGCTTGCAAAAACTTATCATGCCGCAGGCTATTGTCTTGATTGGTGAACGATTGCAGATAGTCTCGGGTGGTGGACTCCCATTGCTCACTTTGTTCAACTGAAAATTGTCCCGTCAATCGTTGGTAGCGCAAAAAAATCAGCCAAGTATTGAGCACATCACTTTCACAATAGGTGGTGAGCTTATCCCATGCTTCTGCTTGCACCATAGGCACCACATCATAGCCGTCCAACGTTTGCTTGCCTGCAAAGCCGCATAAGGATGCCACGACATCGAGTTTTTGCGACGTGCTATTCATGGCAAGCTTTACCATCAAATCGGTATGACGGTCATGATAGCGGTTGATATAGTTGTTGTATCTCATCTCACCGCTTTGGCTAAACAGCTTGGGCGCGGTTAGACCATGCTGTAACGCCCGATATACCATAACAGGTATATCAAAGCCCTTGCCATTCCAGCTCACCAACAACGGATTTTTTTCGATGGCATTAAAAAAAGTTTGAATCATTTGCGCTTCGCTATGCTCAGCCAGCGACAGCGATTTGAGTGTCATTTTGCCGCCCGCCACCCACAACACCGAAAGACAAGCGATTCGGTGCAAAGGCAGTGGCATAAAAGGATGCCCAACATCTTGCTCACGCAGTGCCATAAGCTTGGTCATGGCATCGTTATCCGATAACCCAGCCAACTCAGGGTATAGCCGCTTGCCTGTGGCAACATCGGGTATGGTTTCGATATCAAATACTAAAATCGGCGCTGGCGTAGCCATAATACTTCCTTGTTAGTTTCTTTAGGTTATTGGGTATTAAGCGTCATCTTTAACACCAAACAACCCTGTTGATAGATAACGATCGCCACGGTCACAGACGATAAATGCAATCACCGCATCCGGGTGTTCTTTAGCGATTTGGTACGCTGCCCACGCCGCACCACCGGATGATACCCCCGCAAAAATCCCTTCTTCGCGGGCAAGCTTACGCATAAACACTTCCGCATCGTGCTGATCGATGTCCATCACCCTATCCACCAAACTTGGCTCAAAAATCTTTGGCAAATAAGCGGCTGGCCATCTACGAATTCCTGCGATATTAGCACCTTCAGCGGGCTGTAAACCGATAATTTGCACGTTTGGGTTTTGTTCTTTTAGGTATTTGGACACGCCCATGATGGTGCCTGTGGTCCCCATTGAGCTAATAAAGTGGGTAATCGTGCCATTGGTTTGCTGCCAAATCTCAGGACCTGTGGTCAGATAATGCGCTTGTTTGTTGTCAGGGTTGTTAAACTGATCGAGTACGATGCCTTTGCCTTCTGCCTGCATTTGCTGAGCAAGGTCGCGTGCCGATTCCATGTTATCGACTTCAATCAATGTCGCCCCATATGCTGCCATCGCGTCTTTACGCTCTTGGGTAGAGTTGCTAGGCATAATCAGCGTCATGGCATAGCCGCGCATTGCCGCGACCATGGCAAGGGCGATGCCCGTATTGCCACTGGTGGCCTCAATGATGGTGTCGCCTGGCTTGATAGTGCCACGCCTTTCCGCTTGATAAAACATATTGTATGCAGGGCGGTCTTTCACTGAGCCCGCTGGGTTGTTGCCTTCAAGTTTGGCAAGCAGGGTGGCTGTGCCTTGGTCGGTTTGCGGTGCAAATCGCGCTAGCTTAACCAGTGGCGTATGTCCAATGCAGTCATTGAGCGTGGTGGTTTCAGTGATAAAATTATTATGGGTCATAAGACAACCTTAGTTTTTGGCCATGAACTTTTGATAATACGAGTTTTGCGCAGACGCATTTAGTCTAGCTTATAGATTAGTTAGCGTTGATTAGTTTTTTTAACAGTAATTTTTTTGAATTGCGCGCGTAGTTTAGCAAAATTCGTATCACCCGTCAGTTGCGAATCATGATTATTGTGCCAGTCATTTTTCAACCGCTATCCCATCTGATTTTATCTCGATTTTTTGCTAGGGTATAGACTTGTCAAAAATTTACTTGCGACAAAAACCCCAGCGACACAAGCAAAATTGGCTAAAATCCTATAAAATGAAACGCTATACCCCAAAACCCTGATAAAAAATCTGATGCCTAAATTAGGCTGATGCAAGGCTAGCAATGTGAGCAAACGATTTCACTTGGATTTTTCCACCGCTTATGGACAGTTGATACTGTTGGTGTTTTTGCCGATTAGCGCACTCGCGTTGACGGGTGGTTTTTTGGTGTTATCGGATACCAGTCGTGCTGCGCGTACCATTCAGCAATCAACCGCCGATAATTTGCTGGTGACTCTGCAGCCAGTCGCCGCTTCCATGCAGACGAATCTGATTAAAATCAACCAAGCACTATCTACAACTAGCACTCAGACTAATGACTTAAACAAAGACAGTGCAAATAAAGCTGAGCTGTCACCCAAAGAACTGGCGGCGCTACAAGCCAGTGTGAAATTTGCCCTACAAAATGCCATCAACGACAAACACTTGCAAGGCGTGGCGATTGTCAACGAACAAAGCAACGTGTTGGTCAGTTTTGGTGATTTGTCACAACAGCCCAATCCGCGCTTGTTGCCTTTTTTGGGACGCCACCTTGAGGCGCAAAGCAATACACAGCAAACTTATTTGCTCACGCAGCTCAACACCCAATCCAACAGCCTATTTAATAGCAAGGATAGTAGTTTATTTGGTCGAAAATTGGTATTAAGCCCGCCCGTCAATGCGACTGCCCCACTACCGACCTTGTGGCTTATTGTCAATATTGATAATGAGCCGCTACAAGTGGCTCGCTATCAAGTGATGTTGGCGTTAGCGATTACCGGACTCTTTACTATTTTACTGCTGCTATTGACCACCCACATATATGCCAGACGCTGGATTGCGCCGATTTATGAGATGCGGTTACATTTGCAGCGCACCAACGCCAACAACCTGTATAAACCGATGACCATCAACGCCAGTGGTGAAATCAACCAGCTGCAACAGGACTTGGTCAAGACCTTAAGACGTCTGCATAAAAGTTTCCAAGAACTCAAAAATCACGCCGAACAGACCGAAGATGATTTGCGATTGGCTTTTGACGAGATGGAAATGCAAAACATCTCCATTCGCAATGCGCGTGATGCGGCGGTTTCAGCCAGTCAAACCAAATCAGCATTTTTAGCCAATATCAGTCACGAATTACGCACCCCACTTAACAGTATTGACGGCTTTATCAACCTATTATCCCGTCATGGCGGCTTAAATGCCGAGCAAGACTTGTACGTGCAAACGATTCGTAAGTCTTCAGCGCACCTATTAGCACTGGTCAATGACGTGCTTGATTTTTCTAAGATTGAAGCCGGCAAACTGGTACTGGATAGTCATGAATTTGACCTGTATGCCAGTATCTACGATGTGGTGGATATGCTATCGCCACTCGCGGCAGAGAAAGATTTACGGCTGGCGGTGTTCTTCTATGACGATGTGCCGCATTATCTAGTAGGGGATGCGTTACGTACCAAGCAAGTGTTGACCAATCTTGTTAACAACGCCATCAAATTTACCGATGATGGCGAGGTTATTGTGCGGGTCAGTCTGGATGATGACATCGATGATTTAATTCATATCAGTGTGCAAGATACAGGGCGCGGGATTTCGCCTGAGCATCAAAAAGTGCTGTTCCAAAGTTTTTCGCAAGGCGATCCTTCGATTACTCGCCAGTACGGCGGTACGGGGTTGGGGTTGGTGATTTCAAAACAGCTTACCTATCTGATGGGCGGCAATATTGGTTTTTATGACAACGCCACTGAGCAAGCGGGTGATGCGAGCCAATCGCACAAAATCAAAGGCACGACGTTTTGGTTTACCTTGCCGATGAGCATCAGTAACCAAGAGCAGCAGCGGCTGCTTATCCATGACCCCATTTGGCAGTTACCCGCCATCGTCCCGCCAAAAACCGATGCCGGTTATGTGGCGGCTGATACCACTGCTGCGGTAAATATCTTGGTATGGATTGACCATCCTGCAAGCTTACAAGTGTTAAAAGGCTCGCTGCGTGACTTGCCGATTGCCATTACTACCGCAAGTACGCTAGCCAGCCTACTTGAATCGCTCAAAGAAACAGGCAATCATTGGGATTGGGTCATCGTGGACAATGGTACCACTGAGGACACCACGTCGCTGCTCAAACAAGTACGCTTACATTATGCCGGTAAATTGCTACTATTTGGCTATCAGGTCAATCTTGAGCCAGAATTGTTGTCGCGTTACCAAGCACAAGCCTTGTATCAGCCGCTCGATCGTCGCCAGCTTTACCAGCTGCTCGATAGCAATTCTGCCAGCAGCCAAGAGCCCACACTGCCGCAGTGGCATGGCTTTACTGTGCTTGCCGTGGATGACCATCTGCCCAATTTGTTGGTACTAGAAGCGTTATTGGCTGAGCTGAGCATTAATGTGGTGACGGTTAATAGTGGGTTTGACGCCATTGAATACATCACCACCCACCAGTCACAAAGCGATACCGCCGTGGATTTGATTTTTATGGACATTCAAATGCCAAGAATGTCAGGCAGTGAAGCCGCCATCCAAATCCGTAAGGTTGAAACGCAAGCAGGACATCAACATATTCCGATTATTGCACTGACCGCGCATAGTCTATCGGATGAACGCGATACATTATTGGCATCTGGGATTGATGACTATGTGGGCAAACCAATTAGTCAAGCCCAGTTATTGCAAATCCTGCAACGTTGGTTGGGTAAACACAGCACGTCCGTGTCCGCTGATGTGACTTTTGACTCAACCGCTGATGTGGCTTCTGACAAATCTGCTATCAACTCACCTAGCTCGGCGCGCTCGATAGCGCCTATAGCGTCTGGGGCAAATAACCTGCGTACTGCACCTGCAACCCCCAAAGAGAGTGCCGTATTTGCTCATACGCCATTAGCCGCCTCAGCGACTACCACCGATGACAACGCTAATCTACCAAGCCTACCATCGGTCAGCAGTCAGCATAGCGCTGAGTCACTAGCAAGTCTTGCGGTCATTGATTGGGATGATGCGGTGATGCGGGTAGCAGGTAAGCCTGATTTGGCAGCCAATTTAATTACCCTGCTGATTGAATCGATTGAGCAGGAAAAAAGTGACTTGCAGCAAGCTTGGCAGCGCCACGACAGGCAAGCCTTGTCCCACGCGGCGCATCGCATTTTAGGGGCGAGTCGTTATACGGGCGTACCACAGCTACGTCAAGCTAGCCAAAATCTTGAAGACAAGTGCTTGCTAAATATCAACAATAGCTCACCTGCGCAATTTGCCATTTTGGCACCTTATTATGAGCAAATGCTACAAGCGCTTGATAACTTGGCACAGGCTGATTTGAGTCAATTCCCTGCACTCAAATATGCCCAGCTCAAAGAAAACGATATGACTTGGAAGATGATTTGATACCCATCACCACAATGCCGCCTAGGTTTAGCACACTTGCCATTTCACGTTACCTTTCTTAAACGTATCGTCTGATATCGCCTCTTGTGCCCAACCAACAAAATCAGTAAAGTGAGATTAATGATTGCAAATCATTGCGTTTTCGCAACATTTTTTAAGTGTATTGGGTTGGTCAAATTTTAAGGATGCGTATGTCAGTTTTGTCGGTATCGAAAGTATTGCCGGGTGTAGGGTTTTTGCCATTTTTTCAGCGTGCTACTGCTTCATCTTTAGCGCAGCGTATCAAAGCGGCAAACGATAACCTTGCGCCCGATGTGCGTTTGGAACTTAGCGGTGATGATAGCGTCATTGTTTGGCTGACACGGATTGACAAGCGCAATGCGTTAAGTTTTGCGTTGATGGATAAACTCATTGATTTAGCCCACCTGCTCACCACATGGACGGACGTGCGGGCGGTGATTTTGGCAGGTGAAGGTAAAAGCTTTTCTACCGGCATTGATTTGGCGGATTTAAACAACCCAAAAAATCTAAAACAAGTCGCTTGGGAGCTTATCAAACCGTTTCAAAGTAAATTTCAAAAAGTGTGCCTTGTGTGGCGAGAACTGCCGATGCCTGTCATCAGTATATTGCATGGACATTGCCTTGGCGCAGGACTACAGTTGGCACTGGCGACCGATATTCGTATCGCCACAGCGGATTGCCAATTTGCCATTATGGAGGCCAAATGGGGACTGGTAGCGGATATGGGACTGACCCGGTCTGCGATGGGGGTGCTACGCGCCGATATCGTCAAGGAATTAGCGATGACGGCACGGATTTTTGACGGTCAGCAAGCCTTTGACTACGGTGTGGTCAGCCATCTAAGCGACACACCGATGGAAGTTGCGAAGATTTTGGTCACAGAATTAAGCAGTCGCTCCCCAGATGCCGTGCTGGCGAGCAAACGCATCATCAATGCCATGTATCACACGCCTGCAACAACCTTGTATCAAGAAAAACTGTGGCAAATCAAATTACTGCTGGGACAAAACCGCAAGCTTGCCGTCAAAAAAGCCAAGGATGAAACCGTCAAATTTATTGGGCGTCAATTTAACTAATTTAACCCATGGCTTAATTGACCTTGGTGGGTGCCATCATGCTAAGACCCCTGTTCAAACGTCGTCTTATTTTTTTAGCCAGCCTGTTTTTGGTGTGTATGGCGATTTTGTTTTTTATCGCATGGTGGGGTCGTCTGCCTGTCAACACGGGCAAATCCAGCACCTATCAAACTGCCGTCATTACCAAAGACCATCAAAAAACGGTGGCAACGGATATGCCACCTGATGAGCCCTCCAGCCGTTTTCGCCAATTTGGCTCGCAAAGCATGGCCGATGGCATCGCAGAGTTGGTTAAAAGCAATCCACAAAAAACGGGCGTTTATCCCTTGCCTGATGGCATGGATGCGTTTGCCGCACGTATGCTGCTCATTAGCACCGCAGAGAAAACGCTAGATGTGCAGTATTATATTTGGAATAACGATATCACTGGCAATCTAATGTTTCAAGCCATCAAAGAAGCGGCAGAGCGCGGTGTGCGCGTGCGATTATTGATAGATGACAACAATACCCGTGGTCTCGACCCAACACTGTGGGTACTCAATGAACACCCCAATATTGAAGTGAGATTGATGAACCCCAATCGTTTTCGCTCGTGGCGCTGGCTAGGGTTTGTGGGCGATTTTGAGCGGCTCAATCATCGTATGCACAATAAATCCATCACCGCCGATAGCCAAATCACCATCACAGGCGGGCGCAATATCGGGGATGAGTATTTTTCTTTAAACCAAGAGATGGTATTTTCTGACCTAGATGTGCTGATGGTTGGGCATATTGTGCCGCAGATGTCACAAGCGTTTGACCAATATTGGAACCATAAACTGGCTTTTCCTATCACCGATTTGGTCAAAAAACCTGAGCCATCCGCCCTAAACCAAGTGTTTACCCCAAAAACCCAAAAAGCTGATAAACCTGCGTCGCAACAACTCGACCCTGTGCTAAAGCTGAAAAACGACTATCTAAAGCGCTTGGTGGCAATCGACTTTGTCAACCAAATCAAACAACAAAAATTGCCGCTCTACTGGGCAAGCGTCCAGCTATTGACGGACAATCCTGACAAACTCGGCAGCAAAGCTAACACCCAAGGATTAAATATCAACCAAAGCTTAGGTAAAATCAGCCGTGAACTCAATTTAATCTCTGCGTATTTTGTACCCACGGAGCAAGGCAAAGACTATTTTATCAACCTTGCAAAAAAAGGCGTAGCGGTGAATATTTTGACCAATGCCATGAGCGCCACCGATGTCAAGCTTGTGCATTCTGGCTATGCCAAACACCGCAAAGACTTACTCAAAGCTGGCGTCAAGCTATATGAACTAAAACCCAATGCCATTAAAGACAATCTGCGTGATTCATACTTGACGGGAAGCTCTGCAACCAGCTTGCATGCCAAAACGTTTGAAAGCGATGGTGAAAAGGTGTATATCGGCTCATTCAACTTTGATCCGCGTTCAGCCTTGACCAATACCGAACTTGGCGTTGCCATCGCCCACCCTGTACTTGCCAACAAAATCCGCAATGAATTTTTGCAGGCCTTGCCAACAACCAGCTACACCTTGTCGCTCAAAGATGACAGTATTCAGTGGTCAACGCTCGAGAACGGTCAAATCGTCACGTATGATGAAGAGCCACAAACTAAGGCTTGGCAGCGTACGCTAGTATGGATGCTATCGCACCTGCCGCTTGAAAAATTTTTATAAGCTGTCATTGTTATGAACTACAGCATTCGCCAATACGCTTAGCGCAATTGGCTATCCTTACTACCACGGCGATTAAACAGCTCGACTTTTTGCTGATGCTGTTCTAGCGATTGTTGACAACGCACGCACAAGCGCACCCCAGGCATCGCAAGACGCCGTGCTTCGGGGATTGGGGCATCGCACTCCTCACAATGAGTTAGGCTCTCGCCCTGTGGCAATGCCCGTTTTGCCCGTTCAATCGCATCATTAATAGTCGCTTCAATTTGCTCGTTTTCTGCGCCATCCGCAGCCCAACCACTTGCCATATTTTTCCTTAGGTTTTAATAGGTTAACCATAATATGGTAGTGGTTTTGTCAAATTTCAATAGCGTATTAAAGCCGTCATCGCGCCATTTTATTGTGGCTGTAAATCAATTACCTGACCTTTGATACCTGCCGCCTCATCACTCATCAAGGCAACATACGCACTCATCAAGTCTTCGGGCGCAAGCAAGGTGTTGGGGTTTTCGCTCGGATAGGCAGCAGCACGCATTTGGGTACGCGTGGCACCGGGATTGATGCAGTTAAAACGCAGGGTGGTGGTTTTTTGGGTTTCTTGGGTGAAAATATCGCTCATCCCTTCTACCGCCAATTTTGACAGCGCATACGCTCCCCAAAACGCGCGTGGACGGCTGCCGACACTGCTAGAGGTAAACACCACTGAGCCACTTTGCGCAGATTTGAGTAGCGGTAGCAAAGCTTGGGTAAGGGTAAAGGTGGCATTAAAATTGACTTTCATCACCTGCTCAAAAATAATCGGGTCATACATTTCAAGTGGGGTTAATACACCGAGCAACCCTGCATTGTGTAAAACACCGTCCAAATGCCCGACTTCACGCTCAATCAAAATTGCCAATTGCTGCATTTCTGTGTAGCTTGCGCTCTCTAGATTCATTGGCAACAACGCAGGCTGTGCACCGCCTTCTGCTTCAATTAGGTCATACACAGCTTCAAGCTTGCTCGCGGTTTTGCCAAGTAGTAGCAGGGTCGCGCCATATTTTGCATAGCTTAGCGCTGCTGCTTTACCGATGCCATCACCTGCCCCTGTGACCAAAATATTTTTACCTTTTAGACAATCGGCAGGTGGAATAAAGTTACGGATATCATCATGCGTTGCTAAAGTCATAGTTTCCTCAAAATTTTTCTCAAAAGCTTGCTAAAAAATTCCCTAAAAATCGGTCAAATTGTTAACACCTTGTCTATGAAACAAGCGCCTAGTCACTTGTTCAAGTGTCCGCTCAAGCATCCGTCCAATCGCGAAGCAAAGCGGTCAATTCAGCGACGCTATGGATGATGTTATCTGCGCCCCAACTGCCCAAATCCGCTTGGTCTTCAGGGGGAATGTAGCCATAAGCTGCCAAAATCGTGTGCATATTCGCCGCATTGCCCGCTTGAATGTCACGAATATGGTCACCGACATACACACAATCTTCAGGCTGTAACTGACGCCCGAGTTGTTCATTCAAACGCGCTACTGCCAAATACATGGGCTCTGGGTCAGGTTTGGTGTGTTTGACATCATCAGGGCATACCAGTACCGCACAGCGCTCAGTTAGCTCAAGTTTCTCTAACAAATTTTCCGCCAAATAACGCGGTTTATTGGTGACAATGCCCCATACAATGCCACGTGATTCCAAGTGTGTTAACAGCGAATCAAGTCCATCAAACAAGCGGCTATCGACACAGATATCGGCCTCATAGGTGTCCAAAAACTCTTGCCGATAAGCCAGCAAAGTTGAGTCATCCTCAGTCACATTGGCAAGCTCGCCAAACATCAGCTTGACCATCGCTCTGGCGCCCGCAGAAACTTGCTCGCGAATGGCGGTATCACTGGGCGCTGGGTGTTGGTGTTTGGCGCACATCACCTTAATAATCCGAATAAAATCAGGCGCTGTATCAATCAAGGTACCATCAAGGTCAAACAATACAGCTTGGCATTTTTCAGTCATTTTTTGCTCAAATCAACGATTAATATTTAAGTAAAGTCAACTACTGAGGTTTGTAGACTGCCATCATGTAGTTAACGTCAACATTTTGTGCCAGCCAATAGTGCTTGATCAGGGGATTGTAATGTAAGCCAATTAAATCTTGACGCTTGCAGCCTGCACGCTGAGCAAAACGATCTAGCTCGGCTGGGGTGATGAATTTTTCATAATCATGTGTGCCGCGTGGCAGCAAGCGTAATAGGTATTCAGCGCCAATCACCGCAAACAGGTAGGATTTTGGGTTGCGATTGATGGTCGATAGTACCAATACGCCATTGGGTTTGAGCAGGGTAAAACAAGCATTGATAATAGACTGCGGGTCTGGCACGTGCTCGAGCATTTCCATACAAGTCACCACATCAAACTCACCAGCGTGCGCTTTGGCAAAATCTTCTACAGCAACACAAGCAAAATTAATCGCTTGGCTAGTTTGCTCGGCATGGATTTGTGCTGCCTTGATATTGGCTTCTCCCAAATCAATACCCGTCACCGTGGCGCCGCGCACTGCCATGCTATGTGACAAAATACCACCACCACAGCCGACATCTAACACTTTTTTGCCTGTTAAACCTGATTGCTGGCGGGCGATGGTTTGCTGTTCAATCCAGTTTAAGCGTAGCGGATTGATTTGGTGCAAGGTGGCAAACGCACCTGATTTGTCCCACCATTCATTGGCAAGGTCGGTAAATTTTTGTACTTCTTGTAAGTCGACGTTTTGCTTTAGATTCGGTTGTGTCATGATGATAGTTCCGTTTGATTTTTACTTCGCTATTTTTTTAATTCGATACTTTTTACTTTAATAGCGTTACTTCAATAGCGTGTTATCGCGTTTTTTGAAATGCGGTTGCTTGCTAACCACAATTGCCATCAAAAATAGCCTTATTCTAACAGTTTTTAGCCCGTGCGCTGTAGAATTTATGTGGCAGGCTGATAGCGTAAAACTGTAGGATAAATTTGTGGGGTAAAATAGCTTATTACTGCATAATCCCATACCTGTCCAACTTTAAATATGACTGATAAATTAAACTTAAAAAATATTATTTTTACTTTAGAAAATTTAACTAACATATTGCTTATGTTTTTCGCCAGTGTAGTTTTTTTTAGTTTACAAAGTATTACACTTAGGCACGTCCTCAATTTATGATAGTATAACGCGCAGGTATTTTCGTATTTTGAGCCCTACTAGCAAGCGATTTTCTATAAGATACTATAAGATATGAGCCGTGCTAGACCCTATGATTTGACTGTTAATGAGGCAACCATGAAAAAATTAGCAATGACCGCAATCGCCGCCGCTATCGGCTTAACCAGTTTATCCACCCAAGCTGCAGATTTTGTAGCGGGTCAAGACTATAAGGTGCTTGCAAACCCAGAAAAAATTGAAGGCAATAAAATCATTGTTCGCGAATTTTTTTGGTACGGTTGCCCTCACTGCTACAAATTAGAACCTTACATGGCACAGTGGTCAAAAAAATTGCCAGCTGATGTGGTGTTTATGCAGACCCCAGCTGCGATGAACCCTGTGTGGGAACAAAACGCGCGCGGTTTTTATGCCGCACAGTTGTTAGGTTATCAAGGCAAAACCCACCAAGCGATGTTTGACGCGATTCAAAAAGACCGCCAAAAATTGTTTGACCAAGCCTCTATCGGTCAATGGTACGCATCAAAAGGCGTGGATATCAATAAATTTAACAGCATGTACAATTCTTTTGCGGTGAATACCCGTATCGCGCGTTCAAAAGATGCGGCGCAGCGCTTCCAACTGTCAGGGGTGCCTGCGGTTGTCGTTGATGGCAAATACGTTGTGGAGGGTGAGGATGGTAAAGTGCCACAAGTAGTTAACTATCTCATCAATAAAGCCCGTGCTGAGCGTGGTGGTAAATAATCCGACAGCCATTTGCTGAAGATTAATAGTTTTAGCCCAGATGGTTTTAGCTTAAATAGTAAAAAGCCGTTTCAATGAATTAACGTTGAAACGGCTTTTTTATGGTAGTTAATAAAACCTAGTGGTCGGCTGGCGTGCCGCCTTGTGCCACAATCCAATTTTCTAGCTGTTTGGTTTTTTCATCCAATAGCATTTTATCACCGCTTGCTTCGACATTGAGACGAATCAGTGGCTCAGTGTTGGAAGCGCGGACATTAAAGCGCCAGCGTGGAAAATTGACCGACAAGCCATCGAGTTTATCAAGGGTCGCCGTTTGGCTATCAAATTGTGGGTAGCTATCTTCAAGTTTTGCCAACACCGCAGGCGCAGTGATACCGTCTAATTTAAAGTTAATCTCACCTGAGATAGGAAAAGCGGCAATCATCTCATCAACCAGTTGCGACAGTTTTTTTGGCGCCTCTGTTTTACCTGATTTTGATAGCAGCTCAATCACCAATAACCAAGGAATCATGCCACTATCGCAGTAGTTAAAATCGCGAAAATAATGATGCGCAGACATCTCACCGCCATACACTGCGTTGTTTTCACGCATGACTTGTTTGATAAAAGAATGCCCTGACTTACTGATGGTCGCTTTGCCACCGGCCGCCGCGATGACGCTTTCGGTATTTAAGATATTGCGCGGGTCATAGACAATCGCCTCGGCAGGATTTTTATCCAAGAAAGCTTTGGCAAGCACCCCCACTACATAAGTGCCCTCCAAAAATCGGGCGTTTTCATCAAAGAAAAAACAGCGGTCAAAATCGCCATCAAACGCAATCGCTAAGTCCGCTTTCTCTGCCAACAGCGTGTCTGCCGTCACTTTACGGTTGGCAATAATCATGGGGTTGGGAATACCATTGGGAAAACTGCCGTCAGGCGCATGATTGATTTTGATAAAATTAATAGGCGCGTTGGCAGCTTGTAGACGCTGCTCAAGCAAATCAATCGTTGGCGCAGCACTACCATTACCACAGTTAACAACCACTGTCAAAGGTCGTAACGCGTTGACGTCAATATAGCTTATCAGGTGGTCGATATAGGCGGTTTTGTCTTCTTTTAACTGATACTCGCCTTTACTGGCTGCCGCTTTGAACGCGCCTTTTTCTGCGATTTGTTGAATGTCTGCCAAGCCGGTATCCGCGCTAATGGGTTTTGACTGTTCACGCACCAATTTTAGCCCGTTATAATTGATGGGGTTGTGACTGGCGGTTACTTCAATACCACCAATCGCGCCATAGTGGCTGGTGGCAAAATACACCTCTTCAGTGCCTGTCATGCCCAAATCAATCACATCGATGCCCGCATCTAATATGCCTTGAATGGTGGCTTTTTTAAGGGCTTCACTACTGGGCCGAATGTCACAGCCAACCACAATCGCTGATTTTTGCTGATTTGATAGCGGTTCACTTAAAAATTGGGCGAAAGCACGTCCGATACGGTAGGCGATGTTCTCGTCAAGGTTGTTACCGAGTTCGCCGCGGATGTCATAGGCTTTAAAAGACGAAATTGTGATGGGAGAAAAATCATTCATATACGTGGCTCATGGGATTAAGAATTAAGAATGTCATTCAATTAACTGTTAATTATTCACAATCAGTTATTCACTGGCAATGATCAGCTATCACCAAACACATCGCGGCTATACACTTTTGTCTTGACGTGCGCTAATTCGGGATGTAATCGGTTCGCGACAATCACATCGCTCGTTTCCAAAAAACTCGCTAAATCATTGACTACGGGACAATCCATAAACTGCGGTGACGACAGACTGGGCTCATAGATTTTTACATCAATGGCATGTTGTTTGAGCAGTTCAATAATGTCCAAAATTGCAGAATCTCTAAAGTTATCGGCATCTTTTTTCATGCTCAAGCGGTACACACCCACGGTATTAGGCTGCTTGGCGATAATTTGACGGGCAACAAAGCGTTTGCGGGTATTGTTGGCATCCACCACCGCATGAATCACATTGGCAGGAATCCCTTCATAATTGGCTTTGAGCTGTTGAGTATCTTTGGGTAGACAATAGCCACCATAGCCAAATGATGGGTTGTTGTAATGCATGCCAATCCGCGGGTCTAAGCTCACACCGGTGATAATCGACTCACTATCAAGCCCCATGCTTTCGGCAAAGCTATCTAACTCGTTAAAAAATGCAATACGTGTGGCAAGGTAGCTATTGGCAAATAGTTTGACCGCCTCCGCCTCGGTGGGCGGCATAATTTGGCTTGGTGTTTGGCTTAGCGTGTCAGTTTGTTCGCTGGCAGTTTGGTATTGGACGATTAGTTGGTGGCAAACATCTTGCAGCGCTGGCACATGGTTTATATCACAGCCAACGATAATACGTGACGGATGCAGGTTGTCATATAACGCTTTGCCCTCCCGCAAAAACTCCGGCATAAACAAAATACGCGTATCAAATTTTGCCTGCATGTCAACGGTAAATCCAATCGGCACAGTCGATTTGATCACAATCGGCACTTGTACGTTGTGAGCGCGTACCGTTTGGATACTGGCTTCCACCGATGAGGTATCGAATTTGCCAGTGGCGACATCGTAGTTGGTCGGTGTGGCAATAATCACCAAATCTGCGGTTGAAAAATCCGCCTCACTTACCAACTGCGCCGCTAAATTCAAGGACTGGGTTGCCAAGAACTGCGCAATCAACGCATCGTCAATCGGCGACGCTTGCTGTTGTAATTGGGCAATCTTTTGGGCGTCGATATCGACCAAGGTGACTTGGTTAGCAAGTTTAGGCTGGGCTAATAAGACAGCATTGGACAGACCGACATAGCCTGCCCCAATGACAAAAATAGTTGTAATCATGGGTGATGGAACCTTACGAATCGCAGCAAAAATTAGCGACACCGTCGCTTATTTTCAGCATTGATATTTCTTATATTTTTAAATTAGGTAAGTTTTTGCCAATATCACTATAGTTTGACAAAATGGCATAGCGATGACAACGATTATTTTGCAGCCTCTGTGTTTTAGGTATTTGTATTTAAAGCCTCTGTATTTTAGGCATCTAGACTGTCAAGGCAAATACTTACCAATGGACTTAGATTGCCATGTCAAATGCGCTAAAATAGCTAGGTCAATTATATTGTGAATTTTTCATCATTTACTATCAATCACCCTTTAGAGATAACGATGCAACCAACTTCCAATTTTGCCGACCTCATTGCCTTAATGGCACGACTGCGCCAAGACTGCCCTTGGGATAAAAAACAAACCAACGACAGCCTCATTCCTTACGCCCTAGAAGAAACCTATGAGCTTGTCGAAGCCATACAATCGGGCGACATTGACGACATCAAGGGTGAGCTTGGCGATGTGCTGCTACAAGTGGTTTTTCACGCTTGTCTATATGAAGAACAGCAGCAGTTTGATATCAGTGAGGTGATTTTCACCTTACAACAAAAACTCATTCGCCGTCACCCGCATGTATTTGACAAAGAAAATCTAAAAACCGATGAAGATGTCAAAAAACGCTGGGATGAAATCAAAGCCTTGGAAAATGCCGAAAAAGCCAAACAGGGTAAACTGGCAAACCATCGCCGCACCCTTGATGCGGTCAAGGCAGGCTCAGCGTTGATGCAAGCGCAACAACTACAAAAAACTGCCAATAAAGTCGGTTTTGATTGGGACGTGGTGTCGGGTGCGGTGGACAAATTGGATGAAGAAGTGGCAGAGCTCAAAGAAATCTTACCAATCGATGGTCAAAAACCGACGCCTGAGCAAAAAGCGCTGCTAGAAAAAGAACTGGGGGATTGTTTTTTTGCCCTAGTCAATATTGCCCGCAAACTGGGCATTGATAGCGAAAAAGCGACTTTGACCACCGTGCATAAATTTCGCTCTCGTTTTGGCTTTATTGAAGATGAGCTCGCTAAAATCGGTAAAACCCCTGAAACTGCTAGCTTAGAGGAAATGGATAACTTGTGGGATTTGGCAAAACAGCATGAAAAATTTGCATGAGGGGTTTAAGCACGGGCTAGGTTTTAGGGTCTAGTATTATTGACAGCTAATACCCTGTTTACATGCCGTGTACATTTTTTTGCTAAAACAGCTTTTTAGCTAAGTTTGTACTAAGTTTGGCTTTTTTATTGCCCAAGATTGATTGTTCCAAAAGTCTGGGCAAGGTATACTGAGTTAACAGGGATTTGACCGTTAAAGCAATGATTTTTCGATTATTAGTTGGCTCAATTTTTGCCATTTTAGTTCTAGCCATTTTAGTTCTAAGTGTATGGGCAATGCCCGCACAGGCGCAAGTATGTACCCCAACCTTGACGCCCGAGCAGGCTTTTTTGGCCGTGACAAATTTGACGGGGACTAACGGTAATACCAAAAAATCCTCTGCAAATCTCCTTGCCAATTCACCCAAAGTGATTAATATCAATACCGCCAGTGAAGCACAGCTTACACAGCTTGATGGTATCGGCGCCAAAAAAGCCCAGCAAATTATTTTATACCGGCAAATGATAGCGCCGTTTGCCACAGCGGATGACCTAGCCAACGTCAAAGGTATCGGCAAAGCGACTGTCGATAAAAATCGCCACCGCATTACCACCCAATAGTGATAGCAAATCATGGGCAATCATCACCAGCCTATTCTTATTTTATACACTGTGTACTAGCAAGCAAACCGCCTCATCCTGTAGCGCTCACGTCCTACAAATAATCAATCAGTAGACAATATTTTTTGTTCACTGGATTTTTTGTAACCGTGAATTAATATCCCTAGTTAGGCAGAAATTTGGTACACTAACCGCTAATAAATTTCTGCCGTTTTCATGGATTTTGGTTACTATACATGGCAAAAAAAACTCGCAAATCACCTAGCACGGCAACCGCTGCTGGCAATACCGCAACCGATTATGTTTTAGATAGACAGTCGGCTCGCCGGGATGCCAAAAAACTGGGCTTAAACAAAGCTGATTTACCCAACTCCATCAAAGAAGTGATTAGCACACTGACGCAGGCGGGTTTTGAAGCCTACATCGTCGGTGGTGGGGTGCGTGATGCCTTGTTAGGCTTAAAGCCCAAAGACTTTGATGCTGTGACCAACGCCACCCCAAACCAAATCAAAGAAGTATTTGGCAAACGCTGCCGCATCATCGGACGGCGTTTTCAGCTGTGTCATGTGTATTCTGGTCGCGATATGATTGAAGTTGCGACCTTTCGCGCGCCGCCTAAGGACAACAATCATCTCACCGAAGACGGCATGATTATGCGTGACAATGTGTGGGGTGATATCTATCAAGATGTGGTGCGCCGCGATTTTAGTATCAATGCCCTGTACTATCAGCCATTTGACGATATCGTTTATGATTTTTGTGGGGGGCTAAAAGATGTTGAAAACCGCACCATCCGTCTGCTCGGAGACACCCAAAAACGGGTGGAAGAAGACCCTGTACGTCTACTTCGTGCGCTGCGTTTTAAAGCAAAATTGCAGTTTGATTTTGACAATGCCTTAAATCAACAATTCAACGCGCAAAACTGGGCATTATTGGCGCAAGTATCCCCTCACCGCTTGTACGATGAGACGCAAAAAATGTTCACAGGCGGCTACTTGGTGCCGATGTTACCACTGCTATTTGATTATGGTGCGTTTTCTCAGTTGTTGTTTTATCCACCAACAACCGTGACACCACTACTCAATCAAGTCACCATAAATACCGATAGGCGCATAGGTAGTGGTAAAAGCATTAATCCTGCGTTTTTTTATGCAACTATTTTGTGGGAAAACTATCTGTATTTATTGGATAAGTTTAAAAAGAACACACCGTTTAGCGACGCGCAAAACCAAGCCGCCAATAAAGTCTTGGACAAGCAGCGCCAGCACACGGCCATGCCCAAGTTTGCCGAGCAGTTTATTAAAGATATTTGGCTCATGCAGCCAAGACTTGCCCAGCCGCGCAAAAAAAATTTGCAAAAGCTGTTTGAAAATCCGCGTTTTCGGGCTGCCTATGACTTTTTGATGATGCGTGAGCAAGTGGAAGCCAAAAACCAAGCGCTTGCCAAACAACATGGCGCAGCGATTACGTTGGATGATGAAAGCACCAACGGCATGGGGCATTGGTGGGCGTGGTTTCAAACCCTAGGTGCCAAACAGCAGCAACAAGCGATTGATGAGTTCGACCTTGAATCGGTACGTTTGCGCTTTGCCAATATTGTCAATCAGACCAGTTTTGAGGATGACAACGTTGCTTATCAAACTAGCGATACGGTGCGTGATAATGAAGCAGGCATGGGTAGTGATTTGAGTCATGCACAGCGCCGCCGCGAACGACGTCGTTTGCCGTTTGCAGCAAATAGCCAAATCGAGCATGAACTGCTGCAAGATACCGTGCTATCTACCAAAGCGCACAAACTAACACAGCAGCAGCAACTTGAAAAAGCCCAACTGCAGCAGTTATCGCTTGCCAGTCACACCAACTCAGCACCCGCTAAGTCACTTATCGTAGCGCCAATCACAGCGCAAAAAGACGATGACCACCCTTATCAGCCGACAGTTTCTGCTTCAGTATCAGCTTCTACTGAGACAAGTGCACGCCCAAATGATTCGCACCCAAATAATTCACAACTAAGTCGCTCACGCAAACGCGACAAAGCCTATTTATCGGCAGCCAGTGTACCTGCCAAACGTGCGCGACGTACCCCCAGCTCAAACTGGTCGATTTTGGAGCAACGTCAGCAAGCGGATATCGCAACATCCGCTAGTGATTTGCGTGGCGAACCTGTCAGCCCAACGCCCGTCAGACAAAGCACCGACAATCAGGCGGTGACTCGTACCGATACTGATATTGTCTCTAGCACTGACATTCGCACTGGCACGGTCAAGCATTCGGCACCCAATGAATCAATGATTGACAATGGCGTGGTACAGCCAAAGCCAAAGCGTGCGCCACGGACGCGTAAAAAAGCGGTTACTGATAGCAAAGTCTCAGCAGAAGCGGTGACTAAGGACGAGGCACCGGCACCGGCAAAACGCACTCGCAAACGCGCGGTCAAAATCGACGGTCATCAGCCATGATTACGTGCTATATCGGCTTGGGTGGCAATATCGCAAACGCACTTGGTACGCCAAGGCAGCATATTGCCAATGCTATTGCGGCGTTTTACGCATCGCCGCACTTTGCCAATGTTACAGCATCATCACTGTATCAATCCAAAGCCTTTGGGGTCACCGACCAGCCCGATTTTTTTAATGCAGTCGTAAAAGTTGATACCGATTTGGCGCCCTTAGCCCTACTGGATTTTTGCCAAAGTTTGGAGAGCGCTGCCAAGCGCACGCGTTTGCGCCACTGGGGTGAGCGTAGTTTGGATGTCGATGTACTGTTGTATGGTAATGACACAATCAACAATGCGCGTTTAACCGTGCCACATGAGGGCTTATTTGCGCGTAATTTTGTGCTAATTCCGATGCTAGAGCTTGACCCGACCCTTATGGTAAATGGGCAAAAATTGGCAGATTTACCGACCAGTCAACAGTGGCAGGGCTTGGAAAAATTAACCCATATCAGTTAACATTGATTTTTGTAAAAATTAACAAATTATTGGCGCTATGGATTTGAAATCGCAAAAAATTAAACCATTGTTAAAGTAACGTTTTTTGTTTTCCCTATTTCTTGTTTTTGCCTGTTTCTTTTGCCCTTGCTTCTTTTAGCTTTACTTCTTTTACCATTGATTCTTTTAACCTTGCTTTTTAAAGGAAACCGCATGAGCTACGTTAGCAACCTAGAATCTAACCCTGATTCAACAACTGAGTCAACATCTGCCGCAGCGACGACCAAGCCTAAATTACCTGTGACTTTGTCCACCTTAAACAAACTCAAAGCCAATGGCGAGACGTTCTCGTGCTTGACCTGTTATGACGCAAGTTTTGCAGCAGCCATGCAAGTTGCCGCGATTGATGCGATTTTGATTGGCGATAGCCTTGGAATGGTAGTGCAAGGACAAACCTCAACCTTGCCGGTGACAATCGCAGACATGGTATATCATACCCAAAACGTGGCTCGTGCCAACAGTCATGCACTGATTTTATGTGATTTACCTTTTATGAGTGTCGCCACGCTTGAGCGCGCACTCGATGCCAGCCAAGCGGTGATGCAAGCAGGCGCGCATGTGGTCAAAATCGAAGGCGGTGCCGAGCTTGCCAAAATCGTGTCAGTGCTTGCCAACAACGGCGTGCCGACCTGCGTGCATTTAGGTTTGACGCCGCAATCAGTGAATGTGTTTGGTGGCTACAAAGTACAAGGCAAAACCGATGCCCAAGCGGAAAAACTCATATCTGACTGTCAAGCCGTGGTAGAAGCGGGCGCAGCCATTTTACTGCTCGAATGTGTCCCCGCTGAGCTTGCCAAAAAAGTGCGTGACACTTTCCCCGTGCCAGTGATTGGCATTGGTGCGGGCGTGGAGTGTGATGGTCAAGTGCTGGTCATGCACGATATGCTTGGGGTATATACCCGTAAACCTGCCAAGTTTGTCAAAGACTTTTTGACCGACGAGCATAACGAAACCAAGGATATCACCGGGGCGTTTAAAGCCTATCATAAAGCGGTCAAAGACCGTACGTTCCCAACGCCAGCCCATAGTTTTTAGTAATCATAAAGGCAAAACAATGCAAGTATTTCATACCATCAGCGCATTACGTGACACCTTAAAACCTTTACGCCATCAAGCGGCTGCGCCAAAGATAGCGCTGGTCCCCACGATGGGTAATTTGCACAGCGGTCACGTGACCCTCGTCAAAAAAGCCAAAGAACTGGCCGATATCGTGGTGGTCAGTGTGTTTGTTAACCCAACCCAATTTGGCGTGGGGGAAGACTTTGATACCTACCCACGCACGCTAGAGGCTGATGTGGCAAAACTTACCGAAGCAGGGGCAAATTTTGTATTTGCCCCAAGCGTGGAAGAAATGTACCCAACCTACCCTAACAACGTGCAAGTGCTGTCAGGCGATATTAGCAAAATCTTGTGTGCCAACACTCGCCCCACCCACTTTGATGGTGTCGGCTTGGTGGTGAGTAAACTGTTTAATATCGTCCAACCTGACATCGCTGTTTTTGGCAAAAAAGACTATCAACAACTTGCGATTATCCGCCAGTTGGTCGCTGAGCTAAATTTCCCGATTGAGATTGTCGGGGTGGATATCGTGCGGGCTTGTGACGGGTTGGCATTATCGTCTCGCAATCAATACCTAAGCGAAGCAGAACGTCAACTTGCCCCCACCTTGCAAAAAAGCTTGCAACAGCTTGCCCATGAGCTAAAAACTGCCAATTTTGCCGATTTTGACAAGATTATTGCCGGCGCAATCGATAAGTTAAATCGCGTGACGGTGGCTGATTCAGGCTTTAAAGTGGATTATTTGGAAGTTAAAAATCGCTTATTACAACCGCCGAAACCCACTGATAAAGACTTGGTAATTTTGACCGCTGCTTTTTTGGGCAAGAAAACACGGCTTTTAGATAACCTAGAGTTTAGTCGGGAAATGAATCAGGAACTGAATCAAGAATTGGGTAGCGATTTTAATCAACAACTTACCACCGCATCTGTAAAGGATTAACTATGTCAACGCTACAAGTTATCATTGTTTCAGGACGTTCAGGCTCGGGTAAGACATCGGTTCTCAATATTATGGAAGACTTTGGCTATTATCCCATTGATAATTTGCCACTCTCGCTAGTCCCTAGTGCCATTGATAAACTTGTACATGACAGCCAAATTTACAAAATCGCCATTGGTATCGATGTACGCTCGCCACAAGCGGACTTATCGCGGTTTGCCGAGGTCTATCATAAGCTTATAGAAACTTATAGCAAACCGGCGATTAAAATACTGTATGTGACTGCCCAAGAAAGCGTCCTGGTGGCACGGTTTGACGCCACGCGCCGTGTCCATCCGTTAATGGCGGTGTCGGGTAATCTACCCAATGCCATCAAAAAAGAAATCGATATCTTAGAGCCGATTGCCATCCGCGCTGATATCAAAATAGACACCAGCCTTCTTAATATCCACCAACTCAAAGAAGTCATCCGCGATCATTTGGGTGTGGATAATGCAGTAACCGTCAATATTTTATCCTTTGGGTTTAAATATGGGGCACCGATTGATGCTGATTTTATTTTTGATGTGCGCACCCTGCCAAACCCGCATTGGAAGATTGAACTGCGCAACCAGACAGGGCTAGATGATGGGGTCAAAGCATTTTTTGCTGACTACAGCGAAGTAGATGACATGGCGAATGATATTATCGCTTTTTTTAAAAAATGGTTACCGCCTTTTTTGCACAACAATCGCCATACCGTGACCATCGCTATCGGTTGTACTGGGGGCAAACACCGCTCTGTGTATATCGCAGAAAAGTTGGGTGAGTCACTGACCCAATCGCTACCCAAAGAGATGGTGGTACGTCTCAAGCACCGTGAAAAAAACCGCTGGTAGCACGTTCTGAATCAACTTTATACTTATGATTGATAACTTTGAGATTGATAAATGATTAATTTTGACCAAATGGATATGGCGGTTAGCCGTACCGAACTAAAAAAAGCCCATGAACGCCTACAGCGACTGGCTGAGCCGCTTGCCAATTTGTCAAAAAAACAAATGAAGGCACTGCCTGCCAGTGAGTTTTTTTTGGATGACTTGCTGCAGCTTGCCGATATCACCAGCCATGAAGCACGTAAACGTCACATCAAGCGTTTAGGTAAATTGCTGGCTGAAGAAGAACCGCATGCGATTGTCGAATTTTTATTTCGCCATACCTTTAGCCCTGAGCAACAAGCCAAAATTGAAAGTTGGCAAACGCGGCTAAATTTGCAAGATGACAATACCTTAAAACAATTTACCAAAACTTTTTTTGACAGTGAATTCAACACCATCAAGCAGCTACTGATTTGGATTGCCTACGCCGAATACACCCAAGATGATGAATTGATGAATGAGAGTGTGGCTGATTTACACACTTATATTCGCCAAGTGGCGATTTTGTCCAAAGGTAAATAGTCGGACTGACTGCCAGTTTTCTGACCCCTTATCCCTATGTGGCTTGGCTAGTGAGTATTGCTTTTTTGGTGGGTTGGGGTTGGCGCGCTAGCCTATGAGTCGCTTTTTTACTACCAAAGCTATTTTCATCATAAAATAACGTAAAATTGCTTTTATTTTATAGAGTGAGCCGCTAAGGTATGCCGTCAGCCTTAGCCATCCTGTCCGCAATGAGTCATTTTCACCAGTTACGTCAACACACCCAGTCCAATCCCAATTATCCCAACCAAATTCGCCAATGGCGCGTGATTGTCATGGCGATTTCGGCATTTATTTTTAATACCACCGAATTTGTGCCGATTGCGCTGCTCTCTGACATTGGTTATAGCTTTGCCATGCCGGTAGAAACGGTGGGGCATATGATTACTATCTATGCTTGGATTGTGGCTATTTTGTCGCTCCCTGCCATGCTTGTCACTGCCCGTATCGAACGACGTAAGCTATTGATAGCATTATTTGTTATCTTTATCGGGGGGCATGCGGTGTCGGTGATGGCGCAAAGTTTTGCCATGCTGTTAATTGGGCGGGCATTGATTGCGCTAGCACATGCGGTGTTTTGGTCAATTACCGCAAGCCTTGTGGTGCGTGTGGCGCCCAAAGATCGTCAAACCAAGGCCTTGGGGCTACTATCAATGGGTAGCGCGCTGGCGACGGTGCTTGGGCTGCCGTTAGGTCGGATGGTTGGGCAGTGGCTTGGGTGGCGGATGACGTTTGGTACGATTGGCGCGGCTGCGCTGTTGGCAATGATTATGGTGTGGTGGATTTTACCAAAACTGCCGAGCAAAGATGTCGGCTCAGCGGCAAGTTTACCCAGTATTTTTAATAATATCCCCTTGCTCACTGTCTATACACTCACTGTGCTATGTGTGACGGCACACTTTACGGCATATAGTTATATTGAGCCTTATATGCTGACGATTAGTCAGTTTAGTCAGCAATTTGCCACGGTGATTTTGCTGAGTTTTGGGGTGGCAGGGTTGCTAGCGAGCTGGCTATTTGGGCACTTTTATGACCGTTTTCCACGGGCGTTTTTGATTAGCGCGATGGCAACGCTGCTGTTTTCGTTGTTGGCATCCGCTTGGCTGCCCCATGTGCCAATCTTATGGCTTGTCCTAGCGATGCTATGGGGCTTGGCAATTACGGCGATTAGCCTTGCTTTTCAGCTACGCGTATTGCAGCTTGCGCCCAATGCCACTGATGTAGCAATGTCAATTTTTTCAGGAATTTATAACATCGGTATCGGCGGCGGCGCGTTCGTCGGTGGACTGGTGATTGCAAGCCTAGGACTGGCGATGGTGGGTTATGTAGGGGCAGGTATCGCGCTCATTGCCATGGTTTGCCTAATGGTGTATTTGGCGCGCACCCAAAAGTAATCAGACCCTGTAGCTTACTTGTAATTGCCCTTAGACTTACGATTGGGCTTGCTTGCCACCGAATTTTTCCACTGACAAGTTAACTGACATTCAGCGTTTCTACCAATGCCTGTTTGAGTTTTTCTAGGCGCTCATCCGATAGCGGTTTGTCTTCATGGTCAGTGATAAAGAACATATCTTCGGCGCGCTCACCCAATGTGGTAATGCGGGCAAAATGCACTTCAATATCATGCGCCAAAAAAACCTGCCCCACACGCGCGAGCAAGGCTGGCTGGTCAAGGGTTTCTAAAATCATCATATGCTGATTGGATTGCGGGTTAAAACTAAAAGACACTTTGGTGGGCACATGAAAATGCTTGAGCTGTCTAGGCATGCGTCGCTGCGCCACCTCAGGTAACGTTGGACTAGTAAAGGCTTGTTTTAGATGCTCAACGAGCTCAGTTTGGCGCTCGGTATCGGTGAGTAGCGTGCCATGTCGGTCAAGCAGTACGTAAGAATCTAGGGCAAAATCTCGCGAGGCGGTGATGACGCGCGCATCGAGTACGTCCAAATCCATTTGGTCAAACACCGTCATGGTCACCGCAAATAAATTGGATTGGTCATGGGTGTAGATAAACACTTGCACGGCATCGAGTGCCAACTCGCGATGTTCACGCAAAATAATCAGCGGCTCAGGTTGCTGGCTCTCTGTGCGTTTTTTTTGTGCCTCATCATGCGCCATGATGGCTTTGGAATGCCAAACAATATCGCTTGGGACTTCACGCAAAAAATACTCTTCCCCTAGCCCATCCCACAGGCTTTCAATGTCAGCCAAGCCATTATCACCTGCTAGCAAGTCACGGGCACTTTGCTTATTACTGGCAATCATGTCTTGGCGGTTCATCGGCGCATCGATATCGGCTCGCAGGATACGGCGGGTTTGGGTATATAGTTGACGCATCAAGGTTGCGCGCCAACTGTTCCAAAGCTGTGGGTTGGTGGCATTCATATCGGCAACGGTGAGCACATACAAATAATTCAAATAAGTCACATTCCCGACTTTATCAGCAAATTCTGCCACAACTTCGGGGTCAGAGATGTCTTTTTTCTGCGCGGTCATCGACATTAATAAATGCTGAGACACCAACCAGCCGACAAGCTCAGCATCGGCTTGGCTTAAACCATGTGACAAGCAAAACTTGATGGCATCTTGCTCGCCAAGTTCACTGTGGTCACCACCCCGACCTTTGGCAATATCATGGAAAATCGCCGCTAATACCAGCATCTCTTTACGGTCAATACGGCGGTAGATACCACTGACAAGCGGATAAGTATCAACATAAGTGTCATCGGTAAAGCGGTGCAACATACGTATTAACATCAAAATATGGGCATCCACCGTATAACGGTGGAACAAGTCATATTGCATCAACCCAGTAATTTGCCCAAAAGCAGGCAGATAGCTACCTAGCACGCCATAACGCTTCATGACTCGCAGTCGCCAAAATAGCAGATTTTGCTCTTTGATATTGTCCATAAACATGGCTTTATTGACGGGATCATTGCGAAAATGCTCATCAATGCCGCGCGCGGCGATTTTCAAAATCCGTAGCGTGCGGGTACGAATATGGCGAATATTTTGCTGACCCATCAACAAAAACATTTCTAAAATCGCGGTCGGATGCTGGGCAAACACCCGCGTATGCGTCACCGCGATGCGATCACCCACCAGTTTGAAGCGCTCATTAATCACCTTTCGCACCGGGCGCTGTTCATCGGGTAGACGCGCCTCAATCAACGTTTCATAGTAGTGCTGGGTGAGCATTTCAGACAATGTTGAGTTTGACATGGCATAACGGTAATAATCGCGCATAAAATGCTCAACTGCGGCATTGGGATGCGAATTGTCACGGTAACCGATGCGCTCAGCAATCAGGCGCTGATAGTCAAATAAAACACGGTTTTCATTGCGTTTGGCAATTTTGTGTAGATGATGGCGAATCAACCACAAAAAATCTTCCGCTTCTTGCAGCTCATCAAATTCTTTTTCAGTAATAAATTCTTGCTGCACCAGTCCATACAAGTTTGTCACGCGAAAATAGCGCTTACTAATCCAGCCGACAGTATGAATATCTCGCAAGCCCCCAGGCGCGTTTTTCAGGTCAGGCTCTAGGTTATACTCCGTCGAATTATGTTTAACATAGCGCTCTTTAGCTTCTGCCATTTTGGCCTCATAAAACTTGGTTTGTGACCAGTTTTTATTGAGTAACTGCATCGGCAACCCAGCTTGGGCAACATTGCCTGCCAAAATTCGTGCTTCTAACAGACTTGTTGCGACCGTGATATCATCGTGACAAGCCTTATCACATTCTTCAACGGAGCGCACCACCAAAGCAGGATCAATCCCAATATCCCAGAGCTTAGCGACGAACGGGGAAATTTTTTGGTTCAAGGCCTCATCAATCGGGTTTGGACTTAACAGCAATAAATCCACATCCGAAAACGGGTGCAACTCCCCACGCCCATACCCTCCTGTGGCAAACAGCGTCAAATCAGTTTGATCGAGCTCATACAACTCAAATAAGGCTGCCATCATGCTATCAATCGCACAGCAGCGCCCCATGACGACTTGGCGAATCGGTATGCCAGATGCCAGCGCCTTATCCAAGTCCGCTTCCACTGCGGCTAACCAAGCGGGTATGCCAAGATTGGCTTCGCCTTGCAGGCTAAGCGCAGGCAGTGGGGTAAAATACGGTAGTATCGGTGGGCAAGTAAACATAGCAAATCCTAATCGACGCCATTGTTATCAGAGTTAGCAGAGCAATTTTAAGTATTACAAATTTGATGCAAAAAAGCTAGCCGCCGCTTGTAGCGAAAACTTAGGCTTAAAAACTTGGGCTTAAAAGCTCAGCGATAGGAAAATTATTGATTGTCAAAAGACGGTGACGCTGGCTCGTCATCAAGCAAGGTGTTGTTATGGGTAAGATAGGGGCATTTATCTTTGCGAAAGGCATGGGTCAGCTGTTGTGCCACAAAATTGACAGTTTCTACAGGCTGTTCGCTAGCCGTTTCCCGCAATAGTTTGGACGGTGCATGGGTTAACGTTTGGGTGAGTTTACGGGTCAGTTCGGTCAACACGGCTTCGGCTGCATGACCATCGGCAAGCTGCTGTAAAGATTGGCTTAAAATCATATCCGCATGGTGTTTGGCTTGCTCACGGTACTGCTGAATATCCTGACCCACTTGGCGCACCAAGTATTTGCGCTCAATCGCCACCACGATTTGGCTCACCAATAATTCTGCTTCTACGGCAGCTTGGCGACGCTGTTCAAGGTTGCCTGCAATCACATGTTGTAAGTCATCGATTGAGTATAAATACACGTCATCTAGCTCACTGACGGTAGGGTCAATATCGCGAGGCACTGCTAAATCAATCATTAACATGGGCTGATGACGGCGCTGTTTTAACGCCTGTTTCACCATGGGTTTATCAATCAAAGTATATAAGCTACCGCTACAGCTGGTTACAATATCCGCTTGCGGCAACACGTTGGCTAATTGATCAAGCGGGGTAATCTCAATCTGTGGCACAATCGTTTCAAGCTCAGAGGCAAGCAGCGCGGCACGCTCAGGACTACGATTACAGATGATGACTTTGCCGACACCTAAACCTGCGATATTGGTCGCAACCAACCGATTCATCTCACCTGCCGCGACCACCAGCAAAGTGTTGTTGCTAGGTTTTTGAAAAATTTGGGTCACCAATTTGGCGGCAGCAAAGCCTAACGACACCGCTTGTGAGCCTACCCGCGTTTCGTTACGCACTTGTTTGGCGGCGGCAAATACTTGCTGAATCACCCAGCTAAGCTTACTCGAGATAGCTTCTTTGGCACGCGATTGGCGCACCGCCTGTTTAATTTGTCCCAAAATCTGCGGCTCGCCCAAAATCATCGAGTCTAGCCCAGACGCTACCCGCACCCAATGTAGCAGTGCATGGTTATTTTGATATTGATACAGATGTGGCGCGATTTTTTGCATGGGCGTGTTTTTAAAAGCCGCTAGCCATTCAATCACTTGTGACATCGTGCTAGTGAGGGTCTGTCCTTCGGGGGCTAGGGCATAGATTTCAGTGCGGTTGCAGGTCGATAAAATCACCGCGCCTTGGGTGATCGCTTTGAGCGAATCTAAGGCAATCGGCAAATCTTCAGCAGCAAATGCCAATTGCTCACGCATGGCAACTGGCGCTGTTTTATGATTTAACCCAATAACCAGAAGCTGCATATAACGTAATGACCTTAAAAATGACCGCTTTTATCAAAGCTGATTTTTGTGAACCCAAGTTTGCTAGCTAAGTGTGCTAGCTAAGCGACATCCAGCCCATATCAGCCTATCGACATTTGTCATGCTTGATAACACAGGGGGAAAAGTGGCAATATAAACAAACCTAAAGCAACTTAATAATAACCACTTAATAAAAGTAAAGTAGAAAAGTGGATTATTATACCATTGCTGATAACAAATGAAAAACATCCTGCTTTTTTGATTCAGGGAGATTCTTTAGCCACACTTTAAGCATTACAATTTAAAGCATTAACATATCTAGCCTTTTGAACAGTGATTCGAGCTATCATGGTATTTTTTTAGTTAACTCTGCCCCATTCGCTCGTTTGGTTGCTATTTACCCATACGATTTAACCATAATTCTACATAGTTGAGCCCGTCGTAGCCGTATAATTCGATTTTATTTATGAACATTTTGTTACATCTTACTTGTCACTGATTGCAATACTGACTGTGATTTTTAGGTACGTTACTGTCCAAGCGGGCTAAATGCGAAAGTTGTCTCTAGCGGTTATTTCATCGGCTTGTTGCGCTGTGCGTGGTTGTCCCCTCAATCCACGCTTTTTTGCGTCGAAATATGTCAAGCCTTATTGTTTATCGATTTATTTACCGATGCATTTGTCAATACCGCAGCAATTTTTTGTCAATCTAAAGCCCAATCTGAAATCTAACTTAAAGCCGCTTGATGTATTTAAACCCTTTACCGCTTTAGGCAAAAATGTAGTCGCGACTACGCTCACGTTGGCAAGTTTATTGTTTAGCCCAGCGGTTTTTAGTGCCGGGGCAAATTTTGCATCCGCTAGTCAGTCTGTTAATCAGTCTCTTAGCCAGCCAAGCCTGTATGCGATTTTAATGGCAGAGTTTGCCGCAGATCGCGGTCGTATCGACCAGGCGTTAGCGACCTATAAGCAGCAGTCTTTTTTGGCGGATGCTGCCCCCGTCTTTGAACGCGCACTGGGTTTATCTTTACAAAATGAACCACCACAGTTGTCGCTCGCTTTTGCCAATGCGTGGCAACAGCAAAACCCTGACCATGTGCCGGCGATTTTTTATGTGACCCATTTGGCACTCAAAGCGCACGAGTATGAATTAGCCGGCGAAAAGCTCAATCAAATTTTGCAGTACGATCCTGACGCTGATTTAAGTCAGATTTTGCTTGGGATTTATCCCACCGAAACCCGTGACCAAGCTGAACTGCTTGCTACGCTCAATCGATTAGATATCAAAAATAACCCTTCACTACTGGTGATGAAAGCAGGCCTGCTGCTACAGTTTCAACAACCCAAAGCCGCGTTAGTGGCGATTAATCGGGCGCTTAAAACCAACCCAAAAAGCCCGGCTTTTTTGACGTTAAAAGCAGATATCCTGCAAGCGTTATCGCCCGGTAATCAAGTGATTGCGTTTATTGCGCAGGCGCGTAAAACCGTGCCTGACAATAAAGCGCTATTTGTCTATCAAATTCGCTATATGCTAAAGCAAGGCAAAAGCGCGCAGGTCTGGCAACAGCTCAATGCCACGGCTAATCGGCAGTTTTTAGCAGATGAAGAAATCAAACTACTGGCGGCTTTGGTGGGTATTGATTTGAAAAAATACGCCGCAGCAGATCGCTTGCTCAAAGCATTGATTGCCAGCCCCAACTTTAAGGACCAAGCCAATTATTATTTGGCTGTCAGTGCCGAACGCCAGAACCTACTCAATGATGCGATTGGCTACTATGGCAAAGTGATGCAACCTGATTTGGTGCTCAAAGCCAGACAGCAACAGATTGATTTATTAATCTCGCAAAGTCGTTTTGAGGAAGCAATTGCCAGTAGCGTCAAATTACGGGAACAATTTGACAGTTTTGCGCCGCAAAGCTACATCATGCAAGCCAACATTTTGCAAAAAAATAACCAAACCGCGCAAGCGTTAGCCTTGCTTAATAGCGCACAAACCAGTTTACCCAATAATACCGATATTTTATTTGCCAAGGTATTGTTACTGCCCGATGATGATTACACCAGTAAACTGCAACTTTTAAAAGAGTTGATTCGACTTGCACCGGCAAACGTGGATTATCAACTCGAATATGCGCAAACCTTGGTCAATTTAAAACAAAATAATGAAGAAGTGACCGCCCTACTGACGGCATTAATCAATGACAAAGAAGTCGGTTTAAAGGCGCGGCAAATACTGTCGCAACAAGCGCTGCATCAGGCTAATAACGCCACCGTCATTAGTCTGTTATCAGATAATTTTGATATCGTACCCGATGTGATTAGCGGTCTGCTGCTACAACAAGCCTACTTAAATTTGGGCAACCAAAAAGAAGCGGCTCGCATCAACCAAATCTTAGTTAATGAACTCGGTTATCAACCCGAAAATCTACAATAGCATTGCCTAACATCGTCTCTGAGCATGACGACTAGCGAGCAATGACGGTTTGTAAAGCAGATAAGTGGTAGGTAAATGGCAGGAAAACGAGAGATAAATAACAACCGCTTTTTCACCAATTTGAGCAGTTAAGCAAAACAGGCTTAACAATGGCTATTTATAGTTTACCCATCAGTTTTTTAAACCATCATACTTGAGCAAAACCAGTTAACATTTGATGAAAACTTGATTAACAAATTTGATTAACATTTGAGGATATTATGCATTTATTACCAGCGGTCACCAGCCAAATCACCGGCAAAGTCACGGGATTAAGTATTGCCTGTTTGGGCATCAGTAGCATGCTGCTAACAGGCTGTCAGTCAGTACAGGCAACAACTAAGCCCATCACAGCCAAACCTGTCGCCACAGGGATGACAACCCCTGTGGTCAATACCCAAACAGCCACGGTGCCATCAACTACCACTACTGAGCAAGTGGCTGCAAGTACGCTACCAAGCGCGCAATTTACCATCAATGGTAAAATTGGCATGACCACGCCGCAGCAGGCAGGCAGCGCGTTTTACATTTGGACACAGCAAGGTCAAAACTTTGCCATTGAGATTGCAGGTGCGATGAATGCGGGTCAAACCAAAATCAGCTACAATGGTCAATCTGCGACGTTAACCAACGAAAAAGGCACCATCAATGCCGCTACCCCTGAAGAATTGCTATTACGTGCAACCGGTTGGCAAGCGCCCATCTCCCAGCTGCCTTACTGGATTCAAGGGCAGCCAGCACCCAGTGATGCCAATGATAAAAAAGACAGCACTAATCGTCTAGTCAGTGCCCAAAATGGCGATTGGACAGCCACCTTTAGCTATAGCAACAGTAACGATAAACTGCCTTCTCGCTTAACTGCCAGTCATCCGGGTGGCTATAAAGTGGTGATGACCATCAATCGGTTAAGCTAGCCATGCAACCGAAAAAAAGCGTGGGGTGTTCCTCAACGCTTTTTTATACCATCAACTATTAGCGCTTTGAATTTTTTGCGGACGCAGCTTTGGCATAAAACCGACACCACGCCCATGCCACCGCCGCGCAAATCCCCCATGCCAAGCTCATAGATACTAGGGTATGACTGAAAAAATGGTCACCTATCAACATTTTATACCCACCCATTAGCCAAGCTATCACCGTCACCATCGCTGTGATTTGCCAGCGCTTGTGCCAAAGACTTGGGATAAACGCCCAAGCATACAGCGCAAACCCAGCACTAGCATGCGCCGCAGGGAAGCATTTTGAGCGGGTTCCGGCTTGGATGTCTTCTAGTATCGTTAGATAGGGATACTCACCGCCAAAAATTTGCAAGTGATTGGGACACACCACATGAGTCACCCCTTTAAGCGATGCGATAATCAAAGGTACCAACACCATCACGATGAATAGATAGCCTATTTCAGTCAGTGATAGCCGCTTAAAAGGTTTAAACCATGCCTGTTGCTTGGCAAGCCAGTGACTTGATGGATGGCGTTGTAATAAATAGCGTTGTAGCCATGCGATTGCCATATAGACTTCAAACGCAATTAATAATCTTTTGGGAATAGTATAAAAAATTAAGTTAGGGAGTAGTGATTCTTTGGCAAGCAGCCAGCCATCTGTGGGGGAATAAAAATACTGGCTGATGGCTACATCAATGGCGCTGTGCTCAAGCGTTAGCGTAAAGATAATCGCCAGCACCAGTCCGAGCACGGTCTGCCTACTGGCAAAATTTTTTAATTTAGCGATCTGTATACTCATCTATTTTGAACCATATATCTTGCCGTCACTGTCGCTGGAGTTAGACGCAATTTTTATGTCGCTAACATTACTTAAATGGCTCTAATTACCCAAATAGCTTTACTGGATAACTTTACTTGATAAATAATGGTTTGCCTTGTACGGTTTGCGCACGCACATCAAACAGTTTTAACAAAGTTGGGGTAATAGCATCATGGGTGAGCTCAGTATTAGATGGCACTGCTTGAATGCCTGAGTGCTTACCTGCCCAAAACATCGATGCGACGTGTTTTTGCGCTTTAGGCGCGATTTTATAAGGCATACCATGTAAATAGATGCCGTTTTCGCCCAAACTTTCACCGTGGTCACTGACATACAGCATCGCCACTTGGTGGGTACTGTCATATTTGTCTAACCAGTTCACCGTTTTTGCCAAAAAGTCATCGGTGGCAAGTAGCGCATTGTCAAAGGCATTAATCACGCTTTGTGGGTCGCATTTGGCAAGTTCATTGCTTTGGCAGACTGGGGTGAATTTTTCAAATTGCTTATCATATCGTTTAAAATACGCAGGTCCGTGATTACCCATTTGGTGCAGCACAATTAGGGTGTCCTGGTTAAGCGTATTCTGGTTAGCTAGTTGTTTGACGTAGTCATCTAAGCCTACTAGCATACCCACATCGCGGCACTCGCCATAGGGGTTGGTATTACACATCGTATTGTTGCGCGCGGTTTTATAATCGACAAAATTCTCCGCGGGCAAACGATTAGTGACGCCTTTTGAGCTTGAGTTGTTATCACGCCACAAGATATTGACCTTTAGGCGATTTAAAGTATCAAGTACGTTTTCTTGGTAGTTGGCGGTATCCACATCGTAGTCTTTCATACCGACATAACTAAACATACAAGGCACCGAATAAGCGGTTGAGGTACCGCAGGCGATGACTTGGTTAAAATTAGTTACCCCAGCCGTCGCTGCCATCTGCGGGAAGGTAGTTCGGTTATACCCATTTAGCTGCACATGGTCGGCGCGCGCGGTTTCCCCAACCACCAATACCACCAGTTTTGGCTTACGGGTGGTGGGATTGCTCACCTGCACCGCATCGGTGGCATGCATGATTTGGGTTTTGGGTGCCTGTGCTTGTTTCAGCTGTATACTGGCAAGTTTACCCAGTGCATATACAGGGGTGGCAGGATTGGTATAGCTTCGTAGCTGTTTATGTTCACGGAAAAAACTGGCGTAATTTTTACTCATCGCCAAAATCGGTAACACCACCAAGCCAAGGCTGACCAAATACGTCAAGCCGCGCTGCAATATGCTGCGCTTGATGGGGGGAAATGTGACCTTTTGCCACGCCACCCACACACTAGGCAATACCCCAAGCAATAAAATGCGTAAGATAAAATTGACGTTAAACAAATCAGCGCTTTCTGCTTTATCGGTTTGTAGCGCGTTTTGTAGCATATTGACATCATAGACAGTGCCATAAGTATCAGTAAAATATGCCGTGACTGCCGCGGTCAATAGCAAAAAAATCAATACCGCTTTAAGGGTGTAACGATAGCTGAGCAGCACAATAACCAGTAGCATGACACCGAATAGCACCAATGGCAATGAGCCTATAAACCCAATATGCTGGGCAAACGGATAGACTTCAGTGGCTTTATCAAAGAAAGTAACATTGGCGGTCAAGGTCAAAAATAGCGCGACAATACCCATCATCACATAAGCATTGATACCTTGAGTACTAATACCTTGAGCACTAATACCTTGAGCATTGCCACCTTGCTGACGCCATGCTACCCATCGAGCGTTATTCACTGACATACGATTACTTACCTTATCCAAATGCACCAAAAAATAGCCATTATATAACAACCAAACTTAGGATGAGGCTATCATACAGATTTAGCTTAACTGAACCTTAAGACACCTATCTATCAAGCAATTATGCTAAAAAAACCACCGCCATCGCTACAAACATGAGGTAGTGACAGCGACACAGAGAGTTGATAACGCTAAGCGGTGGCAGGCTGTAAACTGGCAAACGGAATAAAGGCGAGTAATGGCTCATAATCCTGTTTGAGCTCACGTTTTCGATAATAATCTTCCACCATATGTGCTTGCTGCTCTATGCCATAACGACCAAATGGCTTATTGGCTTGCAGCTCGTAGCTATAGCGCCGATTGAGCAGGGCGCGGCGAAACACCTTAATGCCTTGTTGGATTTGCCAAACATGGGTCAATTCATGCACAAGCCACGCGCGCAGATAGACATTTTGCTGACTAAAATCATCACAAAAATCTGCTGGATGAAAATACACATGACCATTGGGACTGACCGCATAGCCTTTGAGCACCCACCATGCAGTTTTTAGGCGTATACTATCAAGCTGTAACGTATCACCAAATACGCTACCCGCGATGACTTTTTCGCCCGCCGTTAGTGGACGGCATCGAGCAGGTTGTTTTGAAAAACACATCATCATTTCACAGAGTCTATCCAAGATTTGGTTAAGCTAAAAAAGCCATCACGGCTTGCCAACGCCTTGCCAGCTTTTATTTTTAGCAAAAAATACTGGATAACAAATACAAGTTTGTTGGTATCCTAGTTACTATTTTATACTAAATCAACATGCGCTAATTAAAACGTAAGCTAATTAACAAGGAGGGCTTTATGCCATTAGAATCCGTCACTATCAATAACTTTGAAAACAACAGCATTGACGATCCCGAACTCAAATTGCGGGTGGAAAAATTGTACGACAGCTCACCTGAGTTTGCGACAGGTCGTGATGCTGTGGCGTTTTTTGAAAAGGCCTTTGCCAAGGGTGATATCCTGTATTTGGGGATGTTCAATGAAAAACCGATTGCCGCGATGGGCTGCTTTAATGAAGGCATCGAGTCTAGCCGATTGTTACAGTATATTGTGCTGCATCCCGCCAATCGCGGGCGCGGTCTTGCCCCAAAATTCGTCAAACAAGTCACCGACATTGAGCGCAAAAAAGGCAATACCAAGTTTGTACCCGGCTGCGGCGCCATTCATCGTATTTTAGCCATGTACGAATTGATATGAATGGGTATTTTGCCAGTTACTAGCAACTTTTTGCAAAAAGTTTAAAATAGTGCTTGACACCTTTGGCGATTTTTAGTTTAATAGCCGCTCAAATACTGATGCTGACAAACATGGCGCGGTAGCTCAGTCGGTAGAGCAACGGATTGAAAATCCGTGTGTCGGCAGTTCGATCCTGCCCCACGCCACCATCATTTGTCTTAGGTATACATCGATTAACCCCAAGCTTATTAGTTTGGGGTTTTTTGTTGTCGGTTATTTTTATATCATTGACCCCTATCAATTACCGCCAAACTTAACTGTCTAGCGGTTTTATCAGCTTAAATCTTGGCACAGCTTCGCCATTGACTTCCACCGTTTCGGCAAACATCGCAAGCGGCCGCACCCAAACCCCATACGCTTGGTAGAGCGCACGGTAGACGACCAATTCCTCTTCAGTCTCGCTATGTTTGGCGATGTGCAGCACTTGATACAGATTGCCTTTGTAGTGCTGATAAATACCCAATTTAATCTCAATCACGAGTTTTCACATCCAATAATTCAATTTCAAAGGTTAAGTCTGAATTTGGCGGGACTTTACCGACTTGGCGCTCACCATACGCCAAGTGACTTGGCACGATGAGTTTACGCTTACCACCGACTTGCATGGCTATGAGATTGGCAGGGTCTTCAACTTGGGCTTGATAGCCGATTTTTTGGGCATATTCGCCACCCAAAACGCCTATGTCCCAACCTTTAATCACCCGCCCTGTGCCAATCACGGCTTCAAAGGGTTGCCCGCGGTGATGCGATGAGTCAAACACCGTGCCCTCTGGTAGATAGCCCGTGTAATGCGCGGTAATCAGTGCCCCACGCTCGGCAGTTTTACCTGTGCCGATAATTAGGTCTTGGAATTGCAGTTTACTTGTCATAGTTATTGTCCGTTATTTTCGTTATTTCTCTTATGGGATAGTTGGATAAACTCTTGTACTTGCTGACACAGTATGTCCCATAGGTTAAGCTGGGCATTGACGCTGCCCCACGCATTATGCGGAGTGAAAATCACTCTTGGGTGGTCTTTAAGTGTGAGTAATGGGTCGTTGTCTTTAATCGGCTCATCTTCAAACACATCTGCCCCATAGCCCAATAATTTACCTTGTGTAACGGCTTCAGCCACCGCCTGACTATCGACCACGCCACCGCGCGCGACATTGATAATCAACGGTTTTTTTGTCATCTTGGCAATGCTATCGGCATTCACTAAATGCTGCGTTTGCTCCGTCAATGGACAATGTAGGGTAATGACATCGGACTGAGCAAGCACATCATCAAACGCCCTATAATCACTATTTCTTGGCGGTTTGTTTTGGTGTTCGGCTATCAATACTGTCATACCAAAGACTTTGGCAATTTCCCCAACCCGTTTGCCAATCGTACCATAGCCAATAATGCCCAGCGTTTTGCCTTCAAGGTCAATGAGTGGCGTGTCGAGCAGACAAAAGCGACCATCTTTTTGCCAGTCACCCTTGACCACTTCATGATGATAGTGGCGAGCCGCTCGCATGGCTGAGAGTATCAGCATAAAGGTATGTTCGGGGACGCTTTTGACCGCATAGCCTGCGACGTTTTTAACAGTAATGCCGTGTTTGTCACAAGCGTCTTTATCGACGTTGTTCATGCCTGTGGCGGTCAGTTGGATGAGTTTAAGTTTTGGGAGCTGCGCGATAATTTCGGCGGTAAGTTCAACTTTATTGGTGATGATAATATCGGCGTCTTGGCAACGCTCAATGATGATTTTGGGGTCATTGGGCGTTTGCGCGTAGACTTGATAGTCGCTAAGTCCATGTGGGGGTGTTAATGCCAAATCAGCGGAAAAGGTGGCTCGGTCGAGGAAGATGGCTTTCATTTTTAAATCCCTTTTTATTCAAATAGTTCGCTATGTGTTCCTACACGAGTAAAATAAACTGTCTCAAATTTTGTGATGGTTTGAATTTTGTAGATTAATAAAAAATCACCACCCACATGTAACTCTCGAAATCCTGCCCAATTTCCTTTTAGTTCATGGTCTTTCCACTCTGCTCCTAACGGCTCATTATTGGCAATTAATAACAGCATGACTTCTTTGAGCCTAATCATGTCATAACGCCCTGTTTTCACTAGCCTTTGCCAATCATTCAAAAAATCTTTGGTAAAATCTGAGGCTCTTGGTAAATTCGTGCGTTTTGAATTAATCGGCTTTTTCGAGGGCATCAAACAATTCCTTGTTACTGCTAAATCGGGCTTGCTTGTCTGCAATCATGGCGTCAACATCTTGCATCGCTCGTTGCGTGGTGGCGTTAGGAATTGCGACGTCAAACGGAATAGACTTTGTTGCGGTAACTTGACGTAAAAATAGACGAATCGCTTGCGCAGGCTTAATACCCAGTTCTTCAAACACTTCAAAGGCTTGGCGCTTTTCATTGGCATCAAGTCGAAATTGATACATAGTTGATTGTGTCATAGCTACTGACCTCTATAAAAAGCAAAAATGTAGTGATATTGTCACTACATTTTAAAATAAAACCATTGGTTAAGCAATAGACTTTAGGAAATCGTCACTTTGGCATACGCTTTTTTGCCTGCTTGAATCACCACCGTTTGTCCTGCAGTGAGGGCAAATCCTGCATCCACGACCTGACCATCCACTTTCACCGATTGGTTTTTCAAAAAGTCTTTGGCTTGCGCTGAGTTTTTTACCAAATTGGCTTGGTTTAACACTTGGGTGATAAAAAGTTGTGCTTGCCCATCAAGGCTAATCGTCACTTCTGGCAAATCCACTGGCAACTCACCATCTACCAAGCGATTGCCCGCTGATTTGTGAGCGTTTTCGGCGGCTTCTTTGTCATGGAAACGCTCAATCAGCTCTAGTGCTAAAATACGTTTGACTTCTTGCGGATTGCGCCCGTTTTCGATGTCCTTTAGCAAGGCTTCGACTTCATCCATGGGTTTAAAGCTAAGTAGCTCAAAATAACGCGCAATCAAAGTGTCTGGCATAGACAAGATTTTTTGGTACATTGAGCCTGCGCTGTCGTAAATACCGATGTAATTGCCAAGCGATTTACTCATTTTTTGTACGCCATCTAAGCCTTCCAAAATCGGCACGGTGATACACACTTGTGGCACTTGACCGTAGCGAGATTGCAGGGTACGACCCATGAGTAGATTAAAGGTTTGGTCAGTACCACCTAGCTCAACATCGGCTTGCATGGCGACTGAGTCATAACCTTGCACCAGTGGGTACAAAAATTCATGAATCGAAATCGGCGTTTGACTGTGATAGCGTTTTGAGAAGTCATCGCGCTCGAGCATACGAGACACGGTTTGCTGGCTTGCCAAACCAATCATGTCGCCTGCCGACATTTTGCTAAACCAGTCGGAGTTAAACATCACTTGGGTTTTGGCGGGGTCAAGGATTTTAAATACTTGCTCTTTATAAGTTTGGGCATTCTCCAGAATTTTTTCTTCAGACAACGGCGGACGAGTGGTATTTTTACCCGTTGGGTCGCCAATGCGAGCGGTGTAATCCCCAATCAAAAACAACACTTGGTGTCCCAAATCCTGAAAATGCTTGAGTTTATTGATTAAAACCGTATGACCCAAGTGTAAATCGGGTGCAGTCGGGTCAAACCCTGCTTTGACTCGCAGTGGGCGGTTTTCTTTAAGTTTTTTAATTAAATCGTCTTGCGAAATAATTTCGTGCGTACCACGTTGGATGAGTTTGAGTTGTTCTTCTGCTGCTAAAAATCTATGAGTAGAATCGGTCATGCTTACCTCGAAAAAAGCGCGGGTTAAAACGGCTGAAAAAAAAGTGAAGTTTAGCCATTATAGCAAATTTGCAGATAAAATAAGGCAGGCTTTTAGTATGCTATAATCAAGGCACTCTCTACTTTGACAGCACTAACGAGAATAATTATGAGCCAAACGTTGCCGACTGGACTACCTGCCAACCTGTCTTTTGATGAAGGATTTTTTAGCCATTTTACCGACATCATGGATGATATGATGACCACCAAAGAAAACCCGCTTGCCGACTCGCCGTATGTGATTGGCATGATGGGTGGCACCAGCCTTGATGGACTCGATGCGGTGCTGTGCCAGTTTTATGAGATTGACGAAGATAATGATGAGCCTGTCGAGATTTTGGCGACGGTAAGCGAGCCGTTTCCCGCTGATTTACGCGCCGTGTTGTTAGCGCTCACCCAACCAAACGGAGTGGCACAACTCATCGCTGATGAGAATTTGGCGTTCCAGAGCGAACTTGATGTATTTGGTTGGGCGAGCGTGTTTTATGCTGAGTTTGCCGCAAATTTGGTCAATCAATTGCTCGAGAAAGCGCAGGTCACCCCTGATGAAGTAACCGCGATTGGCTGTCATGGGCAAACCGTACGTCATCGCCCACAGTGGTCATTTAGCTTGCAACTGCTTGACCCGAATGTACTCGCTGAGCGCACTGCTATTGCGGTGGTGAGTGATTTTCGGCGCCGTGATATGGCAGTGGGTGGGCAAGGCGCGCCACTCGTGCCTGCGTTTCACCAAGCCATGTTTGCCACACCGCCTTATCATGCCGATAAAGTTATGCCAAAAGTGATTTTAAATTTAGGCGGTATCGCCAATATCACCGTACTTGATGGCAGCGATGAGGTGATTGGATTTGATACAGGGGTGGCAAATTTGCTCATTGATGGTTGGTGCCAGCGTCATACCCAACAAGCTTATGATCACAATGGCGATTGGGGGAAATCGGGGCAAGTGCTTGAACCGTTATTAAATTTGCTTTTGACCCACCCATTTTTTGCCAAGCCGTTTCCAAAAAGCACTGGGCGAGAGGAGTTTAATTTGGCTTGGCTTGACGCTATGCTAGAACAATTGGGTCAGCAATTCCCTAATTTGGCGTATTCACCTGCCGATGTGCAAGCGACGTTGGTGGCGCTTACCGCTAAATCCGTCAGCGATGCCATTGTGTCCGTCACTGATGGTGCGCAAGGCGAGTTGTTTGTCTGTGGTGGTGGGGCGTTAAATGCCTATTTAATGAGCCGTTTACAAGATAATTTAGCCACTTGGAACATACAAACTACCGACAAAATTGGGCTATCGCCGTTGTGGGTCGAAGCCGTGGCGTTTGCATGGCTGGCTCAGCAGACGATTTTGAACGTACCGAGTAACTTGCCGAGTGTCACCGGGGCAAGTAAAAAAGTGGTGCTTGGGCAGGTGTGTTTCTAGAACAATTGGTTTTAATTTGAAAGTTAAATCAATTGTTTTAAAGCGATAATTATGTTATAGTTTTAGCTATAAATGGATTGGGGGTGCCCAGTCGGCGTTATAGTCTCGGTGGATTCATCGGGACTTTTCGCTTTTTAGGAGTATGGGTTTTTAGTTTACTATCTCTCTACTTATGGAAAATGCTTTAACCCCACTTGGTCAAATTCTCTGCCAACTTGGTTTCGCCCACCTTTACAATAAAATTTTGCTTTCAAAATTTCAAATGCACGATTAGCTTGATCTGGTTGATACACATAACGACCAATCGGGCGAGCTACCAAATCCACCAATTGTAAACCCACAGAGTTAGTCATTTTTGAAACGACTTTGACCTTGAAAGGCAAAGGGATTTTAAAACGATTTTCACCATTGCAAATTCGCAAAAATTCCAACTCTAATTCGTTATCTTCTTTTGCACCACGACTCTCTACTGCCACAAACGTGATTTTATCCTGTTGAGATTTTTCAATCATCAATTCATAAAGTGTTTCGATACAATGCTTTAGGGAATAGTGATAAGCGTGTAATTCTTTGATTTGCTCAGCTTTAATTTTATGCTTTTCAATTACATGAGCGATTAAAATAAAGTTACTTTCACTCATGATTTGATTCAACTTTTCTAAAAATTGACGCTTTTCTTCAGCTGATTTAAAAATATTGAAATCGCCTTTTTCTTTTCGAATTTCATGCTCATGTAAAACCACGAAATCATGTCCAAAAGTATCAAACTTTAAACGTTGGACTTTGGGTACAACTTTATTTAAGTAATGCGATTTATAAAACACACAGAAAGCGAGAGCGAAAATTGGATAACTCTTATCAATAGACGTTAAGCTATGGTCGCCACTTTCGTCCACATACACCATAAAATCGCTAAATTGTGGCATTTATAACCCTTAAAAACATTGTTTAATTTATCAGATATTATATACAATCAACCTAAAGACGTTAAAGTTATTGTGTTTACACTCGTACACTATTTTTGCTAAACTTTCATAAAATGTTATTCAAAAAATATTATTCAAAAATTCGAGCATAAAATGACCACAAAAATTAGCCCAAAAAAGCCCCGCTACGACGAACGCCCCGACCATGAGCGTATTGTCATCACAGGCATGGGAGCCATTACCCCGCTAGGACTGGATGTAGAGAGCACTTGGCAACGGCTCATTAATGGCGAAAGCGGTATCAAAGCGATTAGCCATTTTGACGCCACTGACTACCGCGCGCAAATCGCCGGCACAGTGGATGGGTTTGATATCGGCTTGTACATGAATGCCAAAGACGCACGTCGGTATGACACCTTTGTACAATATGGTGTTGCCGCAGCAGCACAAGCATTGAAGCAAGCAGGCTTTATCAGTGAGTTGCAAGCCGCGCCTGTACAGCAGGTTGACCCCGACCGTATCGGAGTGATTATCGGCTCAGGGATTGGCGGTATCACCACCATTGAAGATACAGCGGTAAAACTTCATAGCGAAGGTCCGCGTAAAATCTCGCCGTTTTTTGTGCCCTCAGCCATTGTGAATATGGCAGCTGGACAAGTGGCGATTCGTCATGGGATTAAAGGGTTAAATCTTGCTACTTCTACCGCTTGTACCACAGCGACCCATGCGATTGGCTTGGCGGCACGATTGATTGCGTATGGCGATGCCGATGTGATTGTAGCGGGTGGCTGTGAAAAAGCCTCAAGCCAGCTGGGTATCGGTGGCTTCTCAGCAATGCAAGCATTATCAACGCGCAACGATGCACCCACCAAAGCCAGTCGTCCATTTGACAAAGACCGTGATGGTTTTGTGCTGGGTGATGGTGCAGGCGTGCTAGTAATGGAAAGCCTTGCCCACGCCAAAGCGCGCGGTGCGACGATTCTGGCAGAGTTTGTCGGCTTTGGCATGAGTGATGATGCCAGTCATATCACCGCGCCACCGGAAAATGGTGAAGGTGCCGCTATGGCAATGCGCCACGCCTTGAGTGATGCTGGCATTGCCCCCAGTGACGTTGGCTACATCAATACCCATGGCACCAGTACCCCAGCGGGTGATGTGGCAGAGAGCCGTGCGATTGCGGGTATCTTTGGTGAGAACATGGTAGTAAGTTCCACCAAATCGATGACCGGTCATCTATTGGGTGCTGCAGGCGGTATCGAAGCGATTTTCACCGTTAAGGCGCTGCAACAACAAATATTGCCACCGACCATCAATTTGGATCATCAAGACCCTGAGTGCAAGCTTGACTATGTACCGCATACTGCCCGTAAAGTCGACCACTTAACCCATGCGATTTCTAACAGTTTTGGGTTTGGTGGTACCAATGGCTCGCTGCTGTTTGCCAAATGGCAGTCACGATAAATAGCAATCACTGCGATGATAACATTAATCTTTTAACGGTGTGAATTTTGAAAACGGCTATTGAAATTGTAGCCGTTTTTTCGTTAAATGAAGCTATCCTATTTCATCCTTAACGCTGGACACCATTCATGTCAGGATTTGCCTTCTCCCACCAATTTTCAAAGCGCTGGCTTGCCACCCCTACCCCTGTCAAACACGCCATTATTCAAGAACTTGATGATATCGTTACCTTGCTTTATCCCGATACCGACCTTGATGAGTATCAATTTAGCGTGCCCAATCTGCATGATAAAGTCGAGGAATTGCTGGCTATCGAGCGTGACCACCAAGAAAAATTACAAGCGCAACTACGTGAGCGCGAGCTTGAAGAACAACGCCTAGAACAAGAAAGATTGGAAAAACACAGGCTAGAACAAGAACGCTTAGAAAACAAACGCCTAGAAACCGAGCGCTTGGAAAAAGAGCGCCTTGAGCAACAACGACTTGAACAACAGCCTCTTGAACAAATACAGTTAACACAAGAAAACGAGCAAGAACGTCAAGCGCAAGAAGAACGTCTACAACGCGAACGTCAAGCACAAGATGACGCAGCCATTGCGCTACTCGAGCAAGAACGCGCCATTGCCAAACAAGCGCATCTGGCAAAACAAAGCAATCCTCCCCAACCAGCGACGCAACTATCAACTGGCTCAATCGAGGGTGCAAATCACCAGCTAGATGAACAAGCGCAGTCCACGGATACCGCAACCAGCGATGTCACGATTGAACGCCATCGCAGTGAGATGGTCTATGCCATTGATCACACTGAGACCGCTGATAACACTGATAACTTTGCTGAGCCGTTAGCTGATGACCCAACAGCGGCCTTGATGACCCATGAAACGCGCGTTACTGACCCACTTGTTGATATTGCCAACCCATCTATCGCCACCACGCCCGCTATTGAACAAATCAAACAAGATATCGTCAAACAGCTGCAAGGCTATATCGACAACTATTTGCTCGAATCAATGACGCTGATGAATGAGGATTTGAATCAATGGCTCAAAACCGAAGTGGAAAAACAGCTGACTGTTCGTTTATCACAAAGCCATTAAGCCTGCAATTGACTAAAGATATCGTTAGATAACCCATAGTGATGACGGGCTTTGATACATTGCTCGTCACCGACTTGTACCGATTGGCAGGTGCTTGAGCGTTTATCATAGATTTGGCAGGCCACCGAGTTACCAACTTCGCCCGCTAATGCAATACATCTGACCGGCTTTGTTTCGGTACCTTTCATACAGGTATAAAAATCATTGACTTTGACCGTCATCTGCTCGGGGATACCCAGTGTCTCGCCTTCTGCCCAATAAAAAGACACCCGATAGTTAGCGCAACATGCGCCACAGTGCATGCAGATATCGCTATCCGCCGCTGCGCTTGATTTAAAAAAAATTTCTGCCATTGTTACAATGCCATGTCATTATCATTGTTAACTACCCGTTTCAGCCAAAACGGCTAAAAATTTAATATTAGCCATGCAACACTTTATAAATGGTATTGGCCATCACCTTGCCAATGCCATTTACTTGCCCAATTTCATCTTGTGACGCACCAAGCAGCTGCTGCAAGCCGCCAAAATGATTGAGTAACTCTCGGCGCCTTTTTTCCCCCAACCCAGGGATGGCTTCTAGCACTGAGCTTGAGCGGCGTTTATCGCGTTTTTTGCGGTGTGCGGTAATGGCAAAGCGGTGCGCTTCATCACGGATATGCATAATCAAATGCAGTGCTTTGCTATCAGCCGGCAAATCGAGTGGCTCACGGTCAATAAAATGCAGTACCTCAAGCCCAGCCTTGCGACCTTCGCCTTTTGCCACCCCGACGAGCAAGGTTTGGGTTAAAATCCCCAGCTCGCTCAGTACGTCTTTTGCCATATTAAGCTGCCCTTTACCGCCATCAATCAGCAATAAATCTGGCAGCGGCTGTTTACTATAGCGGCGGTTTAATACTTGCTTCATGGCGGCATAGTCGTCACCGCCCGTGATGCCGTGAATGGCATATTGGCGATAGTCGCGTTTACGTAGCCCGCCTTGGTCAGCGACCACACAGCTGGCAATGGTGGCTTCACCCATGGTGTGGGAGATATCAAAACATTCGATACGGTCGAGCGATTTGCCTTGCAGCGCCTCTTTTAATACCTCATTGAGCGCGTTAAAGCGAGATTTGACTTCCAAATAATCGCCCAATTTGGTTTGCAGGGCGTTGTTGGCATTCATTTGGGCAAGGGTGAGCCATTCGCTCCGCTGCTCACGAACTTTGGTTTTTATCGTCACCTTTTTGCCAAAGGTCTCAGTTAAGGCTTCTGTCATCGCGGTTTGGTCGGGCAACTCATGACTTATAATCAGCTCTTCGGGTAAATCATCACTGACTTGAAAATAAAACGAGCTGACAAACTCAGACAAGTTATCCGCTATATCGTTTTCACTATCCACATCAGGAAAATAATTGTTGCCACCCAAAACCTGCCCATTACGCACATTCATGACATGCACACAGGTAATACCCGCTTGACTGGCGATGGCGATGATATCGGCTTCACCTTTGACCGTATATACTGCTTGTTTGGCTTGTACTTCGCGTAGCATCGAGAGTTGGTCGCGATACAAGGCGGCTTGCTCAAAGTTCATATCTTCAGCCGCTTGCTCCATTTTACCCACCAATTTGACTTGCAAATCCGTGCCTTCACCTTTTAAAAATCGAATGGTGTTATTGACGTCATCGGCATAGTCTTCGGGCGATACCAGTCCGACACACGGCGCTTTACAGCGTTTGATTTGGTACTCTAGGCAAGGGCGCTGACGCTGGGCGAAAAATGCATTGGTACATTGGCGCACCATAAACATTTTTTGCATCATTAATAAGGTCTGTTTGGCGGCGTGCGCCGAAGGAAAAGGTCCAAAAAATCTGCCTTTTTGGTGTTGCCCTTTACCGCGCCCATAGGCAAGTCTTGGATAAGGTTTATCGGCTGAGATAAACACGTATAGATAGGATTTATCATCACGCAGTAGCACATTGTATGGCGGACGATGTAGCTTGATGAGGTTTTGCTCAAGCAGCAGCGCTTCGGTCTCAGAGCGGGTTATGATGGTTTCTATGTTGTCGATACGTTGCACTAGCGCCCGCGTTTTGGGGTGGTCGATGGTTTTGGCAAAGTAGCTATTGACGCGACTTTTGAGCGATTTGGCTTTGCCCACATAGATGATGTCGCCATTTTTGCCCAGCATTTTGTACACGCCTGGCAAGTTGGGCAGGCGCTTAATCAAGTGATCCAATCGTGCTTTGCGGTCGGCAGTCGCTGCAGCAATTTCAATGGTTGCAGGGTCGATACTGGGCGTTTTGTTTTTTGGCATTGCTTGTTTACTATTTCACGATTTTTATACTATATTTAGTTAATTCAATCACTTTTCAATGCAAGTAAGCGTAAACTTTAACAGCGACAGCCAGATATAAAACCCTCTTTTTTATTGACTACACGCCTAACAAGTCATTATGCGATATCCTTGCTTATGTCCTAGCTTATGTCCTAGTTGCAGGCAAGGTATAATGGTCACCATAAAAAGACTTGCACAATTAGCTGCTATCTGCTAAAAATCCATTCACTAAAAATCTTTGCCACTTTTGACCCGAATGGTTTGTCCTGCAGGGCGTTTTTTGATCCAGTTAATGAATTTTTGCATCTCGGTATGTTCTTTTAGCCGCTCAACCGTATGGTAGTAGCTGGATAATTCTTGGTTGCTAAACACTTCATGCACCTGCGCATGACAAGCAGTACACAGCATGGCGATGTCGTTTTTCATTTCATCACGGCTAAATTCGCGTTTGGTACGGGCTTTGTCGTGGCGGGATTTGGGAATCAGATGATGCTGGGTTAGTTCAACTTCATCACGTCCACACAATTCACACGGTGGCGATGGCGCTTTTTCAGCCAAAATCGCCTCCCAGAATGCTGCATCTTCGTTATTTTTTGCTTTACCTTTTGCCATTAGTTTGTCACGCTTTGCTATCAGTTGTATCCATCATACAATAGCATTGTTGCCTTGCCAATGGCGTGTTGTACCATATCTTTTTTCATGTTAAAAACGAGTCTGCCATGTTATCCAATTTACCCAATTTATCCAAGCTATCTAAGCTAAGCCAAACCTTTCAATCTCAAGCCAAAGACTACCTTAATCCGTTTCATAACCCGAAGCTGTTAAAGCAGTTTTTTAACTTTTATCCGCCATATTTTGGGGCAGGTATCCGTGTTGACAGCCTGGATTTCGCCAACCATCATATTCGCGTGCGTTTACCCTTAAACAAACTCAATCAAAACATCGTCGGCACCCAGTTTGGGGGCAGTTTGTATTCGATGACTGACCCATTTTTGATGATTTTGTTGATGCAAGCGTTGGGCAATGCGTACGTGGTATGGGATAAGGCGGCAAGCATTGATTTTGTTAAAGCGGGCAAAAGCGATGTGTTTGCCGATTTTCACCTTGATGACGCCGAAATCGATACCATAAAAGCCTTAGCAAAGGATGGTAAAGCGGTGTTTCGCAACTATGAGGTACAAGTGGTTGACGACCAAAATGAGGTGGTCGCCACTGTCACCAAGACCCTGTACATTCGGTTACGAGCCTATAGTAAATCAAAAAACCAAACGGTGAGAATTTAGCTGAAGGACGTTAGTCTTTGACTGCCAGAGTGATGGTATAGGTTTTGCCTTGTTTGATTTTATCTGAGTTACCAAACACTTCGGTAAATGAGCGTTTCATAAAGTCCCGCAAGCCGTTGATGGTTACCACATAGAACCGTGCGCCACTTTCCATCGCATTGTAGGCATCGAGCAAATACAGATAATGCTGCTCTTTACTGGCTTTGGCAGGTAAGTTACTCATCACTAGGCTAAATTTTTTGTCTTTTTCAACATCCCGAAAGCCATTGGATAGCTGAACTTGGGCATTATTTAAATGATTTTTTTGGCAGTTTATTTTGGCATATTCTACCGCCACAAAGTCTTTGTCGATGAGCAAATGCTGTCCGTTTGGGCATTCACGGGCGGCCGTCATACCCAGTACGCCATAGCCACAGCCTAGGTCGATTGAGTGGTCATCGTCTTTGAACTCGATATAGTCAAGCAGCATCAGGCTACCCTCATCGAGTTTTTCGGGCGAGAAAATACCCCAAGTGCTGGTAAAGTGAAACGGCTTGCCAAGCACGTCTTGGGTGAACTGGATGTCTTCGCGCCAGTGGGCAGATTTTTTGAGTAAGTCGGTGGGGATTTGGTGCATAGGGTTTCCTTTAAAGGTTATATTTTAGGCTTTTGAGCAATAAGTGTGGTAACGGTTTGATGACTAGCAACCCAGTTGGCTGTTTCTTGACAACGATAACCAATAATTTTGATAATTTTGTTATAAATGCTTAATAGTTTTTCATCAAAAATCGGCTCATGATGGGCATTACGAATCGTGACTTCACAAATATGTAATGGAAACAAAAATGCCCCCGAAATTTGAGCATTCCAAAGGTACAATTCAACGGCTTGCTCTCTTGTTTTGGTCTTATTTTCATAAGTTTGCATTCTTTCAAATGAAAGCGTCTGGAAAATTTGATTAAGCTGTGTTGAATTCATTCAATAAAATCCGTATAATACGTATTATGTGAGCTAGAGGATACGTGAGCGAAAGCTTCCACCTTTAGTATAGTAAAACACCTGTCATTTTGGCAGGTGTTTTGCTTTTTATGCTATATCACCTTACTGAAGCGATTTTGATGTTTATCCTTTAAATAAGTATCAAACACCATCGCCACATTACGTCCAAGCAGTCGCCCTTTTGGTAGCACCCGAATCCCTTTAGCATCCATATCAACGAGTTTATCCGCCTGCATCTCGCCCAGTTGGCGGATTTCATCAATAAAATAGGTCATCGGGTCAATACTAAAGCGCGCATTCACATCTTTAAAATCAATATAATCATGGCATAGCAGATTCATAATCACATAACGGCGCAGCAAGTCAGGTAAGCGTGCAGAAATCACCTTCACCGCAGGCAATTTTCCCACATTGATGAGATTTTGGTAATCGTTCAAATCCGTTGGATTTTGCAAAATATGCAGACCGATTTGGCTAATCGACGACACCCCAAACCCCAGTAAATCACAATTGCCATGCGTGGTATACCCTTGAAAATTGCGGTGCAATTTGCCCTCACGTTGCGCAATCGCAAGCTCATCATCAGGCTTGGCAAAGTGGTCAATGCCGATATATTGATAGCCTGCGTCAGTCAGCGCATGGATGGTATTACCGAGCATGGTCAATTTGTCGGCAGGGCTTGGCAAATCCGCTTCATTAATCTGACGCTGACCTTTAAATCGCTCTGGCAAATGCGCATAGTTAAAAACAGACAGACGGTCTGGCGATATATCGATGATGCGCTCAACCGTATTGCGCATGCTATCCACCGTTTGGTGCGGTAACCCATAAATCAAGTCAATATTGATAGAATGAAACCCAAGGCGGCGAGCTTCCGTCATCACGCCTTGAATCATTTCTTCTGACTGCACGCGATTGACGGCAATTTGCACTTTTTCTTGCAAATCCTGCACACCAAAACTCACCCGATTAAACCCAAGTCCACGCAATATCTCAAGCGTGGTCGGGCGCAATTCTCGCGGGTCAATTTCAATCGAATAATCAGCGGTAGGTTTATCGCTAAAAGTAAATTGGGTTTGCAAAAAGTTCCACAATTTGACCAGCTCATCATCGGTCAAAAAGGTCGGTGTGCCGCCGCCAAAATGCACTTGCTCGACAATAGGGTCGCCTTGCATCAAGCTGCGTTTATGCCGAATTTCGGCAAAAAGATACGCTAAATAGTCGCCTGAATCACTGTTTTTCTTGGTGATGATTTTATTGCAGCCGCAGTAATAGCACAGATGGCGACAAAACGGGATGTGAAAATATAAGGACACTGGCACCCGTGGGTCTTTTTCTGCTAAAACGCGGGCTTCCATACCGTCAGCAATCGGGGTAAATTCTAGCGCGGTTGGGTACGAGGTATAACGGGGACCTGAGCGGTTGTATTTATTGATGATAGCTTCATTAAACAAATGGGTTTGGGTCGTGTAGCTACGATTGGCATTGGCATACGGATTTTCGATGATTTCGACAGGACGATCAAAGGTGGGCAGTTCGCTGTCAGATAAAGGGCGAGTTTGGTCTGTCATAATAGTCTCGTATAGCGTGTAGCGTAAAATTCTCGGAATATTGGTTGTGATTATAACATAGTCATCCTAGATAGCCGATGATGAGAAAGCAGATGAATTATGCTATGATTTAGCCGTTTTTTATCAAAAATTGTCTAGTTGCTGCCATAAAAAAACGGCCTGTCTTGTGTCAAGGTAGCCGCCAATTGGTTGGAAAAGGATATTAAAAATGTCGTTTGCTCAAGTATATACACGCTCGGTGGTGGGTTTAAACGCGCCAAGCGTGATGGTTGAAGTACATTTATCGCAAGGATTGCCCGCAGTCACCATGGTCGGCTTACCCGAGGCAGCGGTACGGGAGAGTAAAGATAGGGTGCGCTCTGCCATTATCAACTCGGGTTTTCAATTTCCCAATCGCAGATTAACTATCAACCTTGCGCCCGCCGATTTACCCAAAGATGGCGCACGGCTTGATTTACCCATTGCTATAGGCATCTTGGCAGCGAGTGGTCAAATTGATGAAACCGTGCTTGCGCAGTACGAGTTTATTGGCGAATTGGCGCTCAATGGCGATTTACGAGCCATTGCTGGGGCGTTGGCAGTATCACGCGCGCTCAAAGCAGACCAGCGCACCTTGATTGTTCCCAAAGACAATGCCGATGAAGCGGTCAAAGTCGATGGCGTGAAGGTGTTGCAAGCCGATACCCTCAAAGCTGTGTGCCAACACTTGATGAATGAGCAACAACTCAGCCAAGCCGAGCATAAGACATCTTACCAATCAGCTAATTATCAGCTAGATTTAGCCGATGTCAAAGGACAACACCAAGCCAGACGTGCGTTAGAGATTGCGGCAGCAGGCGGACATTCGCTACTATTTTGTGGCTCACCTGGGACAGGCAAAACCTTGATGGCATCTCGCCTACCCACCATTTTGCCACCGCTCAACGACCATGAAGCGCTTGAGGTTGCCAGTATTTACTCGATTGCCAACAGTGATTATGACTACGGCACACGCCCTTTTCGCCAAGTCCATCATACTACCTCAGCGGTGGCGCTAGTGGGCGGCGGCTCATCGCCCAAACCCGGTGAAATCACGCTCGCCAATCGGGGGGTGTTATTTTTGGATGAGATTCCAGAGTTTGATCGCAAGGTGCTTGAGGTACTCAGACAGCCCATCGAGAACAAAGAAATTGTCATCAGCCGTGCCAACTCTCAAGTACGCTTTCCCGCCAATTTTCAGCTGGTAGCAGCGATGAATCCCTGCCCCTGTGGCTACTATGGGGATAAATCAGGTCGCTGCCAGTGCCGACCCGAGCAAATCAAACGCTATCAAGAAAAGCTATCAGGACCTTTGCTGGACCGTATTGATTTGCATATTACCGTGCCTGCCCTACCTGCCAGTGATTTGCAGTCAGCACAGAAAGGTGAATCTTCTGCGGTAGTGCGTGAGCGGGTGATACAAGCCTATCAGCGCCAGCAAGCCAGACAGGGCAAAGCCAATAATGAACTATCCCCCAGTGAACTTGACCGATTTGCGCCGCTTGGCGATGCAGAAAGTCGTATTTTGGCAATGGCACAAAGTCGGCTGAATCTGTCCGCTCGCGGCTATCATCGCGTCCTTCGCGTCGCCCGCACGATTGCAGACTTGGCAGGTAGTGAAGCTATCCAAACCCCGCATTTAACTGAGGCATTAAGTTATCGTAGTCAATTAACGAATGCCTAATTTTCGTGCTACCTCATCATACAACTAGCCTATAAAAACGGATGCTCGCGAAAAAACGTGGGCGGCAGGTTATCGTATTGGGTGTCGTTGACGTATTTGGCTTCAAACTGTTTTTTTAGCGCTTTGTAGTCCGCATTAGCGCGGCATTGATCCCATTTTTGCTTAAAAATTTGCGCGGATTGGGCTTTGATTTGTGCGGATTCAAGCTGCTGTGATTGCTGTGGCAATTGCTCACGCCCATGCGCGCCACTTTGTCCTTTTTTAGCGTCAGGGACAGCGCCGTCATATTTTTTGCCCCCTTTGTGATTGGCATACCGACGCGAGCGCGTATAACCCATTTGGATAAATTTACGCGCCATATCAGCACCGACAAAATCCCCTTGAGCAAGGTAGTCCAAAAACATCGCATAGATGTTATCGCTGCTCTCACGCGCAAGTTCCGGCGTAGCAAATCGCCAATGCGGCAAAATCTCGGATTTATACGGCTCTACCAATAACACCCCTTGCTCACCTCGCCCCACCCGATACAACCCTGGATGCTCGCGAAAATTCAGCGTGTCAAAGTTGAGATGATAATTAAACTCGTGCATGACTCAAAAACTCAGTCAGCGTGGCAAAGTCATCAAAGGTTTGGGTCGGGTGATAGTCACGAATATCCTGCCCATAGTTATAGCCGTATGACAATCCTAATGTATCCATGCCCGCGTTTTGCCCTGCCAAAATATCGTTTTTGGAATCACCAATCATATAGCTTTGAGCGATGCTAAAGCCCAGTTTGTCACAGACGTGCAGTAGCGGCATCGGGTCAGGTTTTTTGGCAGGCAAGCTATCGCCACCCAAAATATAAGCAAAAAGGGCTTGCCAACCCAATTTTTCAACAATCGCAGGAACAAAATCAATGGGTTTATTGGTGGCGATAGCGAGGGTATAGCCTTGCTCTTTTAGCTCACGCAACCCTTCGCTCACCCCTGCATAGGGCTGGGTTCTGACACAGGTGTTTTGATGGTAGTAGTCAAAGAATAAAGCAAGCGCCTGATTGCTATCGTTTTCAGTGAGATTGGGGTCAATGGTTTGTGAGCCTGATAAGGCACGTTGCACCAGTACTTTGCCACCATTGCCCACCCAGTTGCGGATGACATCTTCGCTGAAGTTGGCTTTGCCAAGCGTGGTTAGCATCGCATTGACGGCGTCAGCCAAATCTGGCACGCTATCAATCAACGTACCGTCCAAGTCAAAAATAAGTAATGATTTTTGGGTGATATTTTCCCCAGTGGGTGTGGGGATTGGGGTGTTAAGTGATTCGCTAGACATGGTGTTTCCTATCGTTTTTTCACCAAAAATTGATAGGCTACAGTGTAGCAGAATCACCTAAAAATACCATGCAACCGTCCATTAAAATAACCTAACCCTGACAACCAATTCCGGCTAAGAGCAAGTTTGACTAAAAAACGTTAGTTTTCGCCATTGCTCGGTTGATAATCTAGTGAGGCATCGGCGATTTCATGGCTAGCTGCGGGGTTAAATGCACTGTCTTTGTTGGCACCCAGTTTTTGATAACGCACATCTTCACCGGTGATACAAAAAATCAATTGCTCAGCGATATTACGCGCATGCGCACCAATACGCTCTATCGAACGTAGCACCCATAAAATATCAATGACTTTTGCTACATAGCGACCATCTTCCATGATGTAGGTCATCATCGCGCGTGACGCAGATTTGTACATCGCATCAATTTCACTATCTTGCTCTATTACTCGGTAAGCACCTGTTGCATCAAACTTGGCAAAAGCTTCTAGCGCATTTTTTAGCATCATCTGCACAAAATTACCCATTTGATGCGCTTCATGATATCCAATCGGTGATTGACCTTCACGGGTGGCACGGCGCGCCATCTTGGCGATTTTTTTGGCTTCATCACCAATACGCTCAATGTCAGCACTGCATTTGCTCACTGCCATGATTAGGCGTAAGTCGGTAGCAGCAGGTTGACGACGTGCCAATACTTTGACCACCGAATCATCAAGCTGCTGCTCAGTAAAGTTGATTTCTTTGTCACCATCAATGACATCTTCGGCAAGCGCCACATCACTTTTTACCAAAGATTCAATTGCTTTGGTGAGATTGGCTTCTGCCATGCCACCCATTTTTAAAAATAAATTGACCAAGTTTTGTAAATCTTGGTCATAACTTTTTGATAAATGCTCACCAATTAAATTCATATTTCCCTTCCTAACTCATGGATTGTGACTCATGGACTGTGCAAAATTGTGATTAAAAAAGCCGTTAAAGAAAAGCTAACTATAACTAAAAATTACGACAAAATGATGAAAAATAGCGCGCCTATTCGCTGATATTGCATCATATAAACCGAGCAAAAAACCTAACAAACATTTCAATGTCATCAAACTTTAACATAACCGTAATAGATTTGACATTTTGTTACATTAACATGGCAACAATTTTTCAGCGTTGGGTGATTTAAAACGCGACACATTAGTTGGCGACGCCCTAAGCTAAGTTACCATCTTCCCTGACAATCATCTCATTTGTCCATCAAGGAATTATTATGAAACTATCACATTTAATCGTCAGTGTGGCATTCGCTGCTGTAGGCGTACAAGCCAATGCTGTCAACATCACAGGTGCTGGTGCAACCTTCCCACAACCTGTTTACTCAAAATGGGCGAGCGACTACCAAAAAGCAACGGGTAACCAAGTAAACTATCAAGGTATCGGATCTTCAGGCGGTATCAAACAAATCCAAGCAAAAACGGTTGATTTTGGTGCCACTGATGCGCCCATGAGCCCAGCAGAGCTAAATGCCAGCGGCTTAATCCAATTCCCCGCAGTCATTGGTGGTATCGTACCTGTGGTCAACATCGCTGGCGTCAAACCCGGTCAATTAAAACTATCGGGCACCGTCCTTGCTGACATCTATATGGGCAAAATCACTACTTGGAACGATGCACGTATCCAAGCATTAAACCCAGGTGTTGCCCTACCTGCCGCTAAGATTACCACCGTTAACCGCTCAGACGGTTCAGGTACTACTTTCGTATTTACTAACTACCTAAGCCAAGTATCAAGCGATTGGAAAGCAAAAGTAGGCGCGGACAAAACCGTTAAATGGCCCAATGCTTCAGCAAGCGTAGGCGGTAAAGGTAACGAAGGCGTATCAAGCAACGTACAACGTGTTGCAAACTCCATCGGTTATGTTGAGTATGCTTACGCAAAACAAAACCGTTTAGCTTATACCCAACTTCAAAACCGCGCCGGTAAATTTGTACTACCAGACGATTCAACGTTTGCAGCCGCATCAAACATTAACTGGGCACAATACCCTGGTTTTGCGGTGACGATTACTAACATGCCAGCAGCCAACGCTTGGCCAATCTCTGCAGCGACGTTCATCCTCGTACCTCGTACGGGCGGTGCAAAAGCCAAAGAAGCGCTTAAATTCTTTGACTGGGCATTTACTAACGGCAATGCACAAGCAACCGCTCTTGACTACGTTCCGCTACCTGCCGACACCAAAGCTGCGGTTCGTAAAGAGTGGACTAAAGTTAAATAGAGCGTTGCATAATCGCATAAACATAAAAACCCTGCCGATAGGTAGGGTTTTTTATTTTAACATACCTTATCAAAAACCCGCTTTAAATCAGCTGATTATCTAGCACTTTGACCGTCTCATCGGTCAGATTGCCCGCAGCTTTTTGTAGGTCAATGTAGGCATTTAGATAATCAAAATACGCATTAATCAAATCGCGTTTGGCAGCGTGATATTGGCGCTCTGCCAGTAGTGTATCTACCATCGAGCGCACCCCCAAATCATAGCCTGTTTTTGACGCTTGGGCGACGCGGCGATTAGCCTCCACGGCAACTTGCTGGGCTTTAATCGTGGCACGCTGTGCGATCAAATTTAGATAGGCTTGGCTAGTCTGAGTCATCGCGGCTTGGTACACATAGGCGAGGCGACTTTTTGCCGCTTGCGCCTGCAAATTGCCTTGCTCAACGCCTGCGCGTGTCCGCCCACCGGTATAAAACGGGAAATCCACTTCCACCCCAAAGCTATAATTGGTGCCATCAATAGCTCTTTGGTTATTATAGGTATAATCTTGCCACCCCACATTGCCTACCAAATCGACACGGGGGTAGATATTGGCTTTGAGATAATCGACTTGTTTGTTGGCAATCGCCACTTGGGTTTGTGCTAGCTGAATATCGAGATTATTATTTTGTGACTGCTGCATCCAGTTGTCGATACTTTGACTTGCTACGAGATTTAAATCAGGCGGTAATTTGATACTGTCAAGCTGATTGATTGGTTGAGCTGTGAGCAGTGATAACTGCTGTTTGGCATTTACGATTGCCACGTCATTGTTGGCGATAGAGGCGCTCACGCTTTCAAGCCTTGCACGGCTCTCTTCGGTATCTACCCGCGCCGCTACCCCTTGCGCGAGCCTCGCTTGCATCATGTCATTTTGTGCTTTGAGTGCGGTGAACTCGGCATTAAGGCTATCTGTCATCGCTTCGGCGCGCAATACATTGAGATAAGCTTTGCTGATTTGCTCGATGAGTTGTTGGTGCTGCTGTAATAGCTGGATGTCATTGGCTTGACTGGCGAGCACGGCTTTTTCATAGTTTGCCCATTTATCAGCACGAAACAAGGCTTGGCGCAGTCCGATACCAATTTGGCTTGCAGTATTGCCCGTGTCAGGGATGTTATCGTCTTTGGGATAAAACTGGTTATGTTTGACACTGCCTTGTAGTCCCACTTGCGGCAGCATATCGCCAAACGCTAGCTGCACATTTTTTTGCGTTGCCAAATAGTCATATTGTTGCCCTGCCCAATTGCCATTGGTGCGCTGGGCGGCACTATACAATTCCCACAAATCTTTTGCCATCACGGCTGGGCTGAGGGACATCGACCCTATCAATGACACTGCCATCGCCCCTAACCGCCATCTGGCGCCAGTCGCTTTACGATTCCACAAACAGATGCATTCCATATCAATAATTACAACATTTTCAACAACCAAGGAGCCTCTATCATACCGATAGTTGTCAAAAAAATCAGTAATTTAGTGCAGTAAATCATCGTCACAAAATGGCTAAAAATCTATTAGGTAAACCTGTGAGTTTTTGTTAATATGGATGTATTGACTCGGGGTGCAGTTGGGTGACATACCAACGGCTGAGACATACCCGTCGAACCTGACACGGTTAATACCGTCGTAGGGAAGTCGTCTATTAGGTTAGTTAGACCAGTGTTTTTCTAGAATCAGTTTTTTCTACAATCAGTCTTTTACTAGAAACAGTCACACTCACCTATCTTCGCCCGAGTCCAGCAAACCATAACTTCATAACATAACATGGACTCGCTATGAACCAACTTACCAACGTTACCCACAAGACCCCTGCCCACCGTGACCCTACCGACGACCGCTTTGAAGAAGAAGCGCGTGATTTGACGCGCGCCTTGCCGGCATCTCGCAAAGTCTACATCCAAGGCTCACGCCCTGACATCCAAGTGCCGATGCGGGAAATCACCTTGACCGATACTCCGGTGGGCGGTTTTGGCAAGGCAGAAGGCGAAAAAAATCCACCGTTTTATGTGTATGACACCTCAGGGGTGTATACCGACCCCAATGTCGAAATTGACCTGACTAAAGGCTTACCAAAACTGCGTCAAGCTTGGATAGAAGCGCGTGGCGACACCGAGCAGCTTGCCAAACTCTCAAGCCAATACGGCAACGAGCGTGCCAATGACATCGCCACGGCTAACCTACGCTTTGGGCATATCGATAAGCCAAGACGAGCGCTCAATGGCAAAAACGTCACCCAAATGCACTACGCCAAACAAGGCATCATCACCCCAGAGATGGAATACATCGCCATCCGTGAAACCCAAAAGCAGCATGACCTGACAGATTTGCGTCAGCACGCTGGTAACAACTTTGGTGCCAACACCCCCAAAATTATCACCCCAGAATTTGTGCGTGCCGAAGTCGCTGCGGGACGGGCGATTATTCCCAATAACATCAATCACCCCGAATCAGAACCGATGATTATTGGTCGTAATTTTTTGGTTAAAATCAATGCCAATATCGGTAATTCAGCCCTGGGCTCTAGCATTGACGAAGAAGTTGCCAAAATGACCTGGGCTACCCGTTGGGGCGCGGACACCATCATGGACTTATCAACCGGTAAGCATATCCATGAAACCCGTGAATGGATTATCCGTAACTCCCCCGTGCCCATCGGTACCGTACCGATTTATCAAGCCCTAGAAAAAGTGGATGGCGTTGCCGAAGATTTGACATGGGACATCTTTAAAGACACTTTGATTGAACAAGCCGAGCAAGGTGTTGATTATTTCACCATTCACGCGGGTGTACTGCTGCGCTACGTACCGGTGACCGCCAATCGTTTGACAGGCATCGTCAGCCGCGGCGGCTCGATTATGGCGCAGTGGTGTCTTGCCCATCATAAAGAGAATTTTCTTTATACCCACTTTGAAGAAATTTGCGAGATTATGAAAGCCTACGATGTGGCGTTTAGTCTCGGTGATGGTTTGCGCCCCGGTTGCCTACAAGACGCCAACGATGATGCGCAGTTTGGTGAGCTCAAAACCTTGGGCGAACTGACCCAAGTGGCATGGCAACATGACGTACAGGTCATGATTGAAGGTCCAGGGCATGTTGCCATGAATCGTATTAAAGAGAACATGGACTTACAGCTTGAAGTCTGTAAAGAAGCGCCTTTTTACACACTCGGACCTTTGACGACGGATATCGCGCCAGGCTATGACCACATCACATCCGCCATTGGTGCGGCGATGATTGGTTGGTATGGTACTGCCATGCTGTGCTATGTCACGCCAAAAGAGCATTTAGGTCTGCCGAACAAAAAGGATGTCAAAGACGGTATCATCACTTACAAAATCGCGGCGCACGCGGCAGATTTGGCAAAAGGACACCCAGGTGCCCAAGCACGGGATAACGCCTTATCAAAAGCGCGTTTTGAGTTTCGCTGGGACGACCAGTTTAATCTCAGCCTAGACCCAGACACGGCACGTGAATTCCATGATGAAACCTTGCCAAAAGAAGCGCATAAATCAGCGCATTTTTGCTCGATGTGCGGTCCAAAATTCTGCTCGATGAAAATCACCCAAAACGTGCGGGATTATGCAGCAGGGCTTGAGTTTAATAAACCACAGCTTGGGCAAGACATTACCCCAGATACAGGCGAGTTATCGGATGCCAGCCACGCTATCAAGCAGGTGGATACGGAATTGGTCGGGCAAGTGGGTGAAGCGTCTGCCGATGAAGTCCGCCTAGGCATGGAGCAGATGAAGCAAAAATTTATTGAGGAAGGTAAGCAGTTATATAAAGAAGTTTAAATTTTTTGGTAAAAAATAGGGTAGTTAATCTACCTTATTTTTTTAATACCGCTTAATTTTTTCAAAAAAATCATTGTCCAGTACAAGCTTTGGCTTAGAATCTACTTGCTTTAACCCCACTTCATGCTCCATCATCAGCTCAATTAGTGCCATTTGGTCAATCAAGATTAAACTATGCGACTCAAGGTTTTCGAAATAATCGAGCGCGGGTTTGGTAAAGCTAGTTGTGGTAATAAAAATACCATGATGGCTGTCTTTCTGCGGTGGATAGCCGCCCACAAAGTTTCTTAATTCGCGATTTGAAATATTATTACCTTGGGAGTAAAGTTTTGCTTGAATATAGTACGTATGCCGTTCTTCATTAGAAAATATTTGAGTAATCATACCGTCAATACCGCCGTCATTGGCTTTTCCTGTATGGTGCGAACTTAAGTTACTTTCTGGACTTTCATTCTCTAGTGAACGCTCTACCAATTTTAGGCAAAACCATTCAAATTGCAATGGTGTTAAATTATCAAGTTGGGTCAATATCATATCTGGGGTAACTTTTACATTGCCATCACTGACCATGGCATCTTGATAGTTATTCATAAATAATGACGTGCGGCGCGTTGTCTCATTGATAAAATAGTTAATCAATGGGTCACCACGTTTGCCATATGCCACTTGATTAACTTTTTTAAGATCTTGAAAAGACTTTTCATCAAAGCGTTTTAAGTTTGCGATATAATCATTATTTGGGATACCTTTCATAAGATATTGTGAAAAATTTTCATTGGCTAACCAAAAAAATATCTTGCCAAGTGGATCTATCCTAACGAGATTTTTTATGGTTACTTTTTCATCAAAGGTAATTAAGCTTGCAAACTCTTTACCAATATTTGGCTGCAAACTAAAACAGTTCTCTTTGATAACACCCATGGCAGATAAGCACATTAATATCAAATTAGTCAGTGGCTCGTAACAAGGTGTCCCTTCCTCATATTCATTTTGAATGTCAAATTGGCTTAAGTAGCTAATACTTTTTTGATCGTCACTTAATTGGGCAACCTTATCAAACTCACGAAAAAATAAGTTTTGACTAATACTGCTACGCCCACTAAGATTCTTTAGCGTTTGAATCCCTGAATTTAGTAAATCACCAAATGGGGGTAATTTGGTGATATTTGCTGTTTCGCCCATTATTGTTTCCTTCAATACATTAGCCTTATCTAGTAAGCATCGAACCCATATGCGTTAATTTAGTCTTTCAGCCCAAGCACATCTTGCATATCAAACTGTCCTGTTTGCTGCTCATTGACCCACACCGCAGCACGCACTGCACCTGCGGCAAAGGTCATGCGCTCACGGGCTTTATGGGTGATTTCAACTATCTCGCCATCGGCGATAAACATCACCGTATGGTCGCCGACAATCTCGCCACCGCGAATGGCATGGATACCAATCTCGCCTGCTTTGCGTGCCCCAGTTTGACCTTCGCGGCCATAAATCGCCACGTCTTTTAGGTTTTGACCGCGTCCTTTGGCAACCGCTTCAGCCATCATATAAGCAGTGCCCGATGGCGCATCAATTTTGTGTTTATGGTGCGCTTCGATGACTTCGACATCGGCGCTGTCGCCAAATGCTTTGGCAGCCATTTCAAGCAGCTTAAGGGTTAAATTCACCCCAGTTGAATAATTACCTGCATATACGATGGCGATTTTTTCACTTGCCTGTTGTAAGATGGCGTTTTGCTCATCATTTAGGCCTGTTGTCCCAATGACCATATTGACGCCTTTGGCAGCACAAAGTTGTAAGTTTTTGGCAGTCGACTCAGGCAAGCTAAAATCTATGAGCACATCAATATCATGAATGACGCCTGCCAAGTCATCGACCAAAGCGACATTAGTTTTGTCGAGATTAACTAGCTCGCCCGCATCCACGCCCAACAAGCTTGAGCCTTGACGCTCTATCGCCCCTGCAAGGGTAGTTTGTGGATTTTGTTCCACCGCTTGAATCAGCATACGTCCCATGCGCCCACCTGCGCCTATGACCCCGATTTTTACCATTTGCTTATCCTTTATCTCGCCCAATTACCTAGTATAACTTTCTAATTTGATTTTCTAGCCTGATTTTCTAGTATAACTTTCTAAGTTCAAATCATAACAGCTTGTCTCGCTGAATCCTAGCTTAGCTCAATATTGCCTTATACAAAAAAACCCTTGCAATCATTACAAGGGTTCGATGTTTCACGTGAAACTTCTATAAAACACTATAAACCAATAAAACCTAGTCAAACAAATCTTTGACATCTTCTTTGAGTTTATCAAAGAAAGATTTTTTCTGTGGTGATTGTTGATGCTCACCCATGGATGATTGCAGCTGACGAAGTAGCTCTTTTTGTTCATTGTTGAGATTGGTCGGTGTCTCCACCACCACACGGCATAACAAGTCACCTTTCATCGTCGTGCGCACGGGGGTAACGCCTTTGCCTTTGATACGGAATACTTTATGGCTTTGGGTGCCTTCGGGAATGCGTAAATTGATACGTCCTTCAAGCGTTGGTACTTCCACCTCACGACCTAAGGCTGCATCCGCAAAGCTAATTGGCACATCCATGTATAAGTCAGCGCCTTCACGGGTAAAAATAGGATGCTGTGCCACACGGATTTCAACATACAAGTCGCCGCTTTCGCCGCCGGTAATCGCTTCACCTTCCCCCGTTAAACGTACCCGATCGCCATTGTCGATACCGGCAGGAATGGTAACTTCAAGGGTGCGTGATTTTTCTTTAACACCCGAGCCATGACAGTCATTGCAAGGATTTTTGATTTGTTTACCTGAGCCGCCACAGTTGGGGCAGGTTTGTTGCACAGCAAAAAAGCCTTGCTGCATACGTACCACACCCGCACCACCACAAGTTGCACAGGTCACGATATCGCTGCTGTCTTTGGCGCCCTTACCATCACAAGTTTCACAAGGGGCAGGTGCGGTAAAGGTAATTTCTTTTTTTGTCCCTTGCACCGCTTCTTCAAGCGTCAAATCAAGCATATAGCGTAAATCTGAGCCGCGTCTGCTACGTCCACCCCCTGTGCGACCCCCAAAAATGTCGCCAAAAATGTCTTGGAAGCCGCCGGCGCTGCCACCACGGCCGCCGCCCATGCCGCCAAAAATATCGCCAAAAATGTCTTGGAAGTTTCCACCGCCAAAGCCGCCACCGCCCATGCCATTCTCAAACGCTGCATGACCCATACGGTCATACGCTGAACGTTTGCTGTCATCGCTTAGCACTTCGTATGCCATCGAGGCTTCTTTGAATTTTTCTTCGGCGGCAGGGTCATCAGGGTTACGGTCTGGATGATATTTCATCGCAAGTTTGCGGTAGGCTTTTTTGATTTCTTGTTCATTAGCGGTTTTATCTACCCCTAATACTTCATAAAAATCGCGTTTTGACATAGTAACTCCTTTGGCAGCATAGTTTTGACAGTACGGAAGAGTGGATTCGACCAGTAGCAACGTTTAGCAGCTGCCAAACCTTTGAAAGACTAAAATTTAAAAATATGCAATATAGTGGCGATTTTTGTTAAATAATCAAGCAAATAATCGGCAATCAGCGCAAAAATATTTTCCTTTTTTTGCAAGAAAAATACGCAATAGCCTAGCCCGTTGTTTTAAACTAATTAGCAAACTCTAACTCTGATAGTGATTTATGAAAAAAGTATTATCTCTGCTAATCATCCTTGCACTGATTGTCGTCGCATGGGTATTTGCCTCCCCTTATTGGGCAGTGTACCAACTGAAAAAAGCCTATGATGCACAACAAGCGGACACTATCAGTACAGCGATTGAATTTACGCAACTACAGCAAAGTATCAAATCACAGCTAACCCCTGTATTAATAGAAAAAGCCAATCATGTGGCAAAATCCCCTATTTTGCAGATGCTCAATATCGAGCTAAACTCTGATGACTTAGTGAATAAAATGGTCGATCAAGCCGTGGATAATACCGTCACACCAGAGGGCGTACAGTATGCGCTGACAGGACAAGCGACCACCGAGCTGCTCAAAACAAATGTCAAACTACTGGGGGGCTTGGTGGCAGTAGCAATGGATAAGATTGATATCAAAGACTTGATTTTGGCGCGCAATTCAGCTGAGCTTAATCAAAAAATTAAACAACAACTGCAATCACCTAATCCCAATGCCACCACAGCAACGTCGCAGACCCAACCGACCACACACTATTGTGGTTTTAACTGTTTTGAAGTCAGCGGACAGCTGCGTGGCTATCCCTTAACGCTCCGCTTGCAGCGCCAAGGGCTTATTCATTGGAAAATCGTGGGTGTGACACTGCCGCTAAATGCTTAAAACTGGTCAATTTCTTCAGCAGTCAAAAATCGGCTTTCGCCTTTTTCTAATCCTGCTAAGGTAATGTTACCGATGCTGGCACGGTGTAGCTCAATGACTTTATTGCCAAAGTAGCCCATCATGCGTTTGACTTGGTGGTATTTGCCTTCCGTGAGTACCAACTTGGCATGGGTAGCATCAGAAAAACTTAACTCAGCGGGTTTGGTTTTATCATACTCGTCCTCAAGCATGATGCCTTTTGCCAATTCTTGGATAGCAAATGCCTGTTGTGCTTCAGTCATTGGGTCGGCAAGGGTCAACTCATACACCTTTGCCACATGATGTTTTGGGCTGGTGACGCGGTGCAAAAAGCCACCATCATCGCTAAGCAGCAGCGCACCTGTGGTGTCGACATCGAGTCGCCCTGCAATCCGCAAGCTACCTAGCTGGGGTACATCAATCAAGTCTGTGACAATCGGCCACTCTTTTGGCTTTAGGGTGCACTCAAAGCCTTCTGGCTTATATAACAGTAAGTAGCGATTGCCCATCGCGACCGATAATGGCTCACCCGCCCATTCGATATCGTCACCCACTTCATCGATATGTAGACTTGCATCTTTGACCACCTCGCCATTGACAGTGACTTCGCCTGCGTGCAAGATTTTTTTGCAGTCTTTACGCGATAGCTCAGTGGCTTTGCTTAAAAATTTGTCTAAACGCATTTTTTTGTTATCCTAGTGCTTGTTTTGTTTATTGTAACATAGATTAACCATGACCTATTACACGCTTAGCGACCCATGTACTGCCACACTTGAGATTAAAAAAAGCCAATTTTTGGGCTTTGGCTTTGCCATTGATAGCCGCGAGCAATTTATGTTTCACGTGGAACAATTACGCAATCAGTATCCTGATGCGCGCCATGTCTGCTATGGCTATATTATTGGCGACCCGCACAACACTACCTCGGCAGGTTTTGATGACGATGGTGAGCCCAGTGGTACGGCAGGCAAGCCGATTTTAAACGTGTTACAACACAAGGGCATTGGTAACTGCGTGGTCATTGTGGTGCGTTACTTTGGCGGTATCAAACTTGGTGCAGGCGGACTAACACGTGCCTATAGTAGCACCGCACAAGCCGTGGTTGATAATATGAATTTGCACGAGTTTGTGCCGTTAAGCGTGATAATAATTGAAACCGATTTTGCCAATGAGTCCTTTGTCAGACATACATTAGATGGCTTTAATGCCACGATTTTAAAGGTTGATTATGGTAAAAATGTCGTTTTGACCGTAGAGGCTGCGCAAAAGTCGGTTCAAGTCCTCAGCGAAAAAATCGGCTTTTATGGAACTGTGAAAGCCAGTGAATAACCAAAAGCCAATAACCACAGCAGCAGCATAGAAGTGATAGCATAGCAAAATTTTTCTCAAAAAACCTACACAACGTCCCAAACTTAGCTCACAAGTCGCCATGAAAAAACTGTCAAAAAGCCGTAAAATAGTCAAAAATCATAACAATCACTAGGCATATTATGAATATTCACCAACTACCCCTAACGCCATTTCGTACCCCGTTTTTCTTAGCCAACCCCCACGTTCAAACCATTTTACCCAAGTTTATCAAACTGCCAAAACCTAACTATCAGCGTCGGCTTCACCCTGACCGCACCGGCACCACCCAAGTGGCTTATGACTTTGTGTTTGCCAATACCGACAATCAGCCAAACCTTGATAAGCCATTGGCGGTGATGTTTCATGGGCTTGAAGGCAGCAGTGATAGCCATTATGCCATTGCCTTTACCCACCAAGCGCACCGATTGGGGTATGATGCGGTTATCGTCCATTTTCGCGGCTGTGGCGGGGTGGATAATACCTCAGAATTGGACTATAACGCGGGTGATACCGCCGAAGCGGTGCATATGTTTGACCTGCTAAAAACTCAGTACGGTTATAGCCGAATTGTAGCCAGTGGCGTGTCGCTCGGCGCCAATATGCTGGCGCGTTATATGGGTGAACAAGGCGATGCAGCTACCTGTGAAGCAGCGGTGGTGATTTCTGCACCTGTCGATTTGACGACTTCGGCAAAAGCCATGCATCGTTTTGTCGCCAAACGGGTGTATACGCCTTATTTGCTCAATCCTTTATTGCAAAAAGCCTTAAAAAAGGTGGACGAGCCAGCATTAGTTAACGCATTAAAAAATATCAAGATGATTGATGAGTTTGATGAGTTATATACCGCGCCGCGCCATGGTTTTGGTACAGGGGCGAATTATTATATCCAAGCCTCTGCCCTACCTGTACTCAAAAACATCACTAAACCCACGCTGATTATCACTGCCAAAGACGACCCATTTTTGGGCATTCTTGCCACCCAAGCCGATGTGTCACCTTGTGTGCGCTTACTGTATAGCCAGCATGGTGGGCATGTGGGCTTTGTACAATTACAAAACAAAAAACTCAATGTGAATTGGCTGCCTAGCACCAGCTTTAAATTTTTTCAGGCTTGTACTGACTGATTGCTATTGCTTCAATAAAAAACTCCATCACAATGACGGCGCTTTTTATTTATTAAAGTTAATGAGGGGTTTTTTAACATTATAAAATGCCGTAGTTCACCATGGCTTTAGCAATCTTGTTAAAGCCTGCTAGATTGGCGCCTTTTTTATAATCAATGCTCCCATCCGCTTGTTTACCATGGTTAAAACAATCGTCATGGATATTTGTCATGATGGTTTTTAATTGCTCATCAAGCACCGCAAAGGTTGCGTATTGACGTACCGAGTTTTGTGACATCTCAAGACCTGATACCGCAACCCCACCGGCATTCGAGGCTTTTCCCGGCGCATAGATGACGCCATTACTTTGGAAGATGGCGATGGCATCGGCATCACTGGGCATGTTGGCACCTTCTGCCACGTATTTAACGCCATGATTGACCAGATTTTGCGCATCTTGCCCGTTGATTTCGTTTTGGGTGGCGCAAGGTAGGGCAATATCGGCTTTGATATGCCATGGACGGCTACCGTCGATCCATTCTGCGTCATCACTGGTGCCGACGAAGTCTTTTAAACGTTTGTCTTGCGCTTTATAAGTTTTGAGCGCTTCAATTTGCTCTAAGGTAAAGCCATGCTTGAGATATAAGGTACCTTTTGAGTCTGATAATGTCAGTACCTGTGCGCCAAGCTCAATACATTTTTGTGCCGCATGTAGCGATACATTGCCCGCACCTGAGACCAAGACAGTCTTAGCCATCAAATCGTCATGATGGGCTTCTAGCATGTTTTGTAAAAAATACACAAGACCAAACCCCGTTGCCTCGGTACGAATCAAGCTACCACCTTGTCCCACCGTCTTACCGGTTAATACCCCGGTAAACTCCCGATTAAGCGCCTTATACATGGCGAACATATAATTAATTTCGCGGCCGCCGACACCGATATCACCCGCAGGTACGTCTATATCTGCACCAATATAAGGCGCTAATTCGCGCATAAAGGCATAGCAAAATCGACGGATTTCGGCGTCTGATTTACCTTTTGGGTCAAAGTCTGAACCGCCTTTACCCCCACCCATAGGCAAACCGGTCAATGCGTTTTTAAAGATTTGTTCAAACCCTAAAAATTTTAGTACCGAAAGATTCACACTGGGATGAAAACGGATACCGCCTTTGTAAGGACCTAATGCATTGTTAAATTGCACACGCCAACCGCGGTTGACTTGAACATTGCCTTGGTCATCTTCCCAATTTATACGAAATTGAATAACACGGTCGGGGTTGGTTAAGCGGTCAAATAGATTAAGGTGTTGATAAACAGTGGATTGGTCATAAACCGCTGCGATATCTTCCCAGAATTCTTCGACCGCTTGTATAAACTCTGGCTCATTGCTATGACACTGCTTTAAAATGCTTAATAACTCACTGCTTTTCATACCACTCCTCAATTCTTTAACTTCATAAAAATAGTGCAAAAACACTATTTTGGTGAATTTATAGTAACTTATCACTGTCATAGTAATTTGTAAAACTATTTTTCTGTACCTCTTTGCCACGGTTTTGGCACGGTGGGTTGCCGAAAACTAGACATGGGTGTTTGCGAGCAAGTTAACCTGCAACTGGATTTAATAGCTGACAAAGCCTGATTTGTCCTTTAAAATTGTTAATTTTTAGCAAGGTTTAGCGGCTTTGGTTAGCCGCTAATGCGTATTTGACCTAAGGCAAACTTATGCACATTCATATTCTTGGTATTTGTGGTACCTTCATGGGTTCGTTGGCGCTGCTTGCGCGTGACCTTGGACATACCGTGACAGGCTCGGACGCCAATGTCTATCCACCAATGTCCACCCAGCTTAAAAATGCGGGTGTTGAGATTATGCAAGGGTACGCCGCCAGTCATTTACAACCTGCACCTGATTTGGTGATTGTCGGCAATGCCATGAAGCGCGGCATAGAGGCGGTTGAATATATGCTCAATGAGCGTATTCCTTATACCTCAGGTCCGCAGTTTTTGGCAGAGCAAGTATTGCAATACCGTCATGTATTAGCCGTCGCAGGCACGCATGGCAAAACTACCACTACCACGATGCTGGCGTGGATTTTACATTATGCAGGCATTGATGCCGGCTTTTTGATTGGTGGCGTGCCACTTGTTGATACCCAAGATGAACGCCTACAACAAGCGTTTGCCCACAGTAGTTATTTGGGTAGTGATAAAACTGCGGATCATGAAGGTTACTTTGTCATCGAAGCGGATGAATATGACAGTGCTTTTTTTGATAAACGCTCTAAGTTTGTCCACTATCGCCCAACCACCGCAATTTTAAACAACCTTGAATACGACCACGCCGATATCTTCCCAAACCTTGCCGCCATCCAAACCCAGTTCCATCACATGGTACGTATGATACCGTCAAATGGCAAAATCATCATGCCAGCAGATACCGAAAGCTTGGAAGAAACCCTGAAAAAAGGCTGTTGGACACCGATTTGGCGGACAGCGCTTGCTAGCACTAATCCCCACGCGGATTGGCAAGCCAAGCTAGTGAAACAAGACGGAAGCCAATATGAAGTCATGTTTGATGGTCATAAAGGACAAGTCAATTGGCAGATGAGCGGGCTACATAGCGTCAATAATGGTTTAGTGGCAATTGCAGCAGCCTACAATGTTGGCGTATCAGTTGCACAAGCCTGTGAAGCCTTATCTAATTTTGCTGGCATCAAACGCCGTATGGAGCTGGTCGGTACAATTGATGACAACGGCAAGCATATAGAAGTTTATGACGACTTTGCCCACCACCCAACCGCCATTGAAACCACGCTCGATGGTGCCAAAAAACGTTTTGCGGATAACCCAAACCGTAAAATCTGGGCAGTGATTGAACCACGTTCAAACACCATGAAACTCGGTACCCACCAAGGTTTGCTTGCGCCGTCAGCGAGTATCGCCGACCAAGTCATTTGGTATCAACCTGCCAATCTAGATTGGTCAGTTGCCGATGCGATTGGCAATGCTGCCAACCAACAAGTGATGACATCGACCGATGCGATTATTGAGCATATTGCAGCGCACATTGGCGATGACGATGCGGTGATTGTGATGTCAAATGGCGGCTTTGAAGGTATTCATGGTCGACTGGTGAAGGCACTGCAGCAAGCCTAACTGTTCTAACCTTGTAAATTTGCTAGCAAAAGTCGTGATTTTTTAGCATACTCATGATTATTTGTACAATTATTAGGTTACACAATGCTTACCCGAGTCATTTTTAATCAAAAAGGCGGTGTTGGTAAATCCAGCATTGCTGTCAATCTTGCCGCGATGAGCGCCCATCAAGGTTTGCGTACTTTACTCATCGACCTTGATCCACAGTGCAACGCTACCCAATATATCATCGGCGATGCGGCCACAGACATTCATCCCGCGCATATCACAGAACCCAATATTGAAAATTTCTTTTCGCAAACCCTGCAAGCGACGTCTAGCCCCATGCCGATGATGTTTGCATTTCCATTTGGCGGTATGACGGGTAGTCGCAATCAAGGGTTGGAGCACTGCACTCACACCACCCGATTTGATAATTTATCACTGATTCCAGCCAGCCCCATGCTTGCCGATATTTTGCAGCCCCTTGAAAGCAAACATAAAATTTATAAATTAAAAGACGGCTTAAAACTTTTAAGTCAGCAGTTTGATCGGGTGTACATTGATACACCACCGGCGTTTAACTTTTTTACTTTATCGGCATTGATCGCAGCTGATCGTGTTATCGTCCCGTTTGATTGTGATATTTTCTCCAAACGCGCGCTGCAAACCTTGGTGCAAAATATCTTAGAGACGCGCCAAGACCATAATAGTGACTTGTTAATTGAAGGTATCATCGTCAATCAGTTTGACCCACGTGCCAATTTACCCAAAGAAGTGGTACAAACGTTGGTCAATGAAGGCTATCCTGTCTATGATACCAAACTTAGCCCTTCCATTATCATGAAACAATCCCATCATCAAAGCTTACCGCTGATTTATTTGGACGCTATACATAAACTCACCCAACAATATGCTGCGCTTTATCAAGAAATCGAATCTAGATAACGGAACTTACATTTAATCGTCTCTACTGACATAGCATTACATTAAATAAAAAATCCTCTTAATACTTCAAAGAGAACTTACATAATTAACAAACCAACATTTTAACTGCTGGAAGCTTGTCTATAAAATGACAGTCATCAGAGAGGCAGTTATTAGTTAAAACTATAAATATAACAATTTAGCCCTGTAACGCCTGCCAATCGATTAGGTAAAAAAATAAGTTAAAAATTAGACAAGTTAAAAAATTAGGAGTGTTAAAATGAGCTTTATTTATATGATTATCATGGGTCTTATCGTTGGTGTTATCGCACGTGCTATCAAGCCAGGTGCCGACGCAATGGGTTGGATTCTTACCATTGTACTGGGTATTATTGGTGCATTAGTGGGCGGCTTCTTAGCAGGTATGCTAGGCATGAATGCCAATGGTGGCTTTACCGGTTTAATCTTTTCAGTGATTGGTGCCATTATTGTGCTATTCGTTTATGAACTAGCGACGGGTAAACGCCGTATTGGTTAATGCTGTATGAGTTAATTAAGCAATCAATTTAAAATATCAATTTAAAAAAGGCATTTAATTTAAATGCCTTTTTTATTGGCTAAAATTTTCTGAACGTATGGTAGCTAACGCTTGGCATTTTGGCTTTAAATTTTTTCAGTTTGATTTTCTTGCGGTCATTGTCTCACTAAGTTTGGAATCTCAGCTTAGAATGATGCTATATTGTTGACTTGGTTTTTAGCACCAGATATCTACTAGACCCCAACTAGACACTGATGAGATATTGATTATATATTAAGGTAAACACTTTCATGGAACAACTTGTCAAGTTTCACACGCAAAATGGCGTTTTAGAAATCCAACTTAATCGAGCTGATAAAAAAAATGCCCTAACCAATGCCATGTACCAAGCCGTACAAACCGCGATGGAACAGGCAAAAAGTGACGATAATATTCGAGTGATTTTATTTACGTCAACGGGGGATTTTTTTACCGCAGGTAATGATCTTGTCGATTTTTTAAACAAAGCAGAAAACGATGATGCTGAGCTTAACGCGTTAGATTTCGTGCAGTTTTTGGGCGATTATCCCAAACCCATCGTGGCAGCGGTGACAGGCTCAGGCGTTGGCATTGGCTTGACGCTGCTACTTCATTGTGATTTGGTGTATATCGTAGAAAACGCTAAATTATTAGCCCCATTTGTGGATTTATCGTTGGTGCCAGAAGCAGGTTCGACCCTTTTGCTGACGCAAAGAATTGGTTATCAGCGTGCCTTTGAGGTGTTTGTGATGGGTGAAAAAATTACAGGTAAACAGGCGGTTGAATTGGGCTTAGCCAACCAAGCTTTTGCTAATAGTGATGAGGTACTAAGCACGGCGCGCCAAAAAGCAGAAATACTTGCCACAAAATCGGTGCCATCGGTACGACAAACCAAAGACTTGATGCGTAATGCCACAGAAATCCTAGCGCGTATCCAACAAGAAAATATTCACTTTAGTAACCGTCTACAGACGGATGAAGTCAAAGCGATACTGCGCAAATTTGTCCATAAACAATAAGGCAAAAGAGAACACTAATGCAAAAAAGCCTTTTAACTAGCAAATTAAAAGGCTTTTGTTTAACCCAACTTATTAGCCAATTTATTAGATAGCCATTATTTGGCTACCACAAACTGTTCAATTTGCGCACGCACCAAATTTGCATCATTATCAAGCACAGTCACATACTGCGCCAAGCTTTCGATATTATCGGTATGTTTGGGACGGGGAATGTCAAGTTGACCGACAGCTTCGGTGATGGTCTCGGCAAATTTGGCTGGCAAGGCGGTTTCGGCGCAGACAATGACTTCACCCTGTTTGCGTACTTCACGAGCCACTTTTATCCCATCAGCGGTATGCGGGTCAATTAGCTGGTTGTCTTCGGCATACACTTGTTTTATCGTGGCGATACGGTCGGCATGGGTTGATTTACCTGATGCAAAGCCATATTTGCCATTGATATTTGCCATCAAATCCGACATATCAAAGCCTTTGCCTGCGTTGACATCCTGCCAAAGCGTATGGATTTTTTCGCCATTTTTCTCAGCGAGCAGGTACACAAAACGCTCAAAATTCGATGCTTTTGAAATATCCATCGATGGGCTTGATGTCACATAGGTCTTGTCAGCGGTACGCGGGCTATATTTGCCAGTAGTAAAAAAGTCGTGCAGAACGTCGTTTTCGTTGGTGGCAACGATTAACCGCTCGATGGGTAATCCCATTTCACGGGCAATATGTCCCGCGCAGATATTACCAAAGTTACCCGATGGCACGCAGAAACTCACCTTTTGGCTGTTGTCGGTGGTGCTGGCAAAGTAACCTTTAAAATAGTAGACGATTTGCGCGAGGATACGACCCCAGTTAATGGAGTTGACAGTCCCAAGGCTGTATTTGGCTTTAAATTCGGCATCTTGCTGCAGGGCTTTTACGATGTCTTGGCAGTCATCGAACATACCTTTGATGGCGATGTTATGGATATTTTTGTCATCAAGGCTATACATTTGTGCGCGCTGGAATTCACTCATTTTGCCATGGGGTGACATCATGAACACTTCGATATTGTCTTTGCCACGCAGCGCATATTCAGCAGCTGAGCCTGTATCGCCTGATGTGGCACCGATGATGGTCAGACGCTCATTTTTTTTCTTTAACACATATTCAAAAGCATTGCCCAAAAACTGCATGGCAATATCTTTAAATGCCAGTGTTGGGCCGTTTGATAACTCGATGATTTTGATGCCATCTTTGAGTGTACGAACAGGGGTGATATCGGGATTGCCAAATGCCTGCACGGTGTAAGTTTTATCAATCAATGTTTTTAAATCATCTTTTGGGATATCGGTGGCGAATAATTGCATGATTTCAAAGGCAAGCTCAGGGTAGCTTAAAGTGCGCCATTGGGTGAGGGTTGCTTCATCAATTTGTGGATATTCTTCAGGTAGCATTAAGCCACCGTCTGGGGCAAGTCCCATCAGTAACACATCACTAAATTGCATAGGGGCTGTTTTGCCACGCGTGCTGATATAGTTCATCTTTCCATCCATTTAATCAATTTGATGCAGTTTAGCATAAACCTAGCATTGCAATGAATGCCAATTTTTTACCCAAGTTTTTGCAGTAAGGCATAATAAAAGCCATCGCCATCGTTTTGATGAAGCGGCAAGCATTGATAACCGATGTCCCGTTTGATTTGGTTGGATAAATTAAGGCTAAAATCCACGATTTGCGCCGCTTTGTGTGTGGCTAAAAACGCTTGTAATTGATTTTCATTCTCTGCTTTTAACATCGAGCAAGTGATATAGAGTAGATAACCATTATCGGCTAAATTATGCCAACAGTTTGCTAAAATATTGGCTTGTAACGCGGCAGTTTGCCCTACATCTTCTTCAGTACGTAGCAATGCAATATCAGGATGGCGGCGAATCACACCCGTTGCGGTACAAGGTGCATCAAGCACTATCACATCAAATTGGGTATCTGCTTGAAACGTTGTGGCATCCTCACATACCAATTGTACATTTTCTTGCTTTAACTGCAAACGCTCAAGGTTTTGGCTTACCCGTTGTAAACGTTTTTCATCGCTGTCCAAAGCGATTACATGCGCGATATTTTGATGTTTCACGTGAAACGTTTTTGACTCATCAAGCTCCAATAAATGCGCCAGTTTACCCCCGGGCGCAGTACAAGCATCTAGTACCGTCAAAGATTTATCCAAGGCGAGGCTTGCCAAAATATGTGCTGATAACTGGGCATGTTTATCTTGCACACTGACCCATCCTTCGGCAAATTTAGGCAAATCGGTGATTCTTATAGCGTCAGTGAGTTGAATGGTTTGCACCTTCTCAACGCCAATGGACACTAGGTCAAAACCGATGCCTTGTTGGGTTAATATATCGGCATAATCCTCTACACTACAAAATTTGCGATTGACGCGTAAGAATATGGGCGCAGGTTGGCGAAGCGCTTGTCCAAGCTCGGCATAGTATTCACCCCAATCCTGTTTGAGCTGTTTGGCAAGCCAATTGGGTAGACTGTGATTTTTCTCAATTTTTTTGGCAAATTTGGCAGGGTTTTTTTGCACCTTTCGCAGTATGGCATTGATGAGTCCAGCACCGTAACCTTTATCCAGTTGTTTGACTGCTTCGACCGTTTCACCAATTGCCGCGTAATCTGGCGTGTCCATATACAGCAGTTGGTACAGTCCGATATTGAGGGCTGCCCATACGCCTTTGTCAGTGACTTCATGCTCAATCAAGCTTTCACCAATACGAGCGAGTGCCCACCATTGACGCAGCGTGCCAAGCAATAATTCATGGGCAAAGCCTTTGTCTTTGTCGCTCACTTGGTTGAGTAGTGGCTCAAGCAAGCTAGCTAAGGACTCACCTTGTTGGATACGCTCGAGGGTGGCGACAACTTTGGCGCGAGTGTTAAGCTGAGAATGTAATTGGGTCATGATGTGCCTAATTGATTATGAGTGAAAAATATCACCATCGTTGAGTTTATCTCCATTGGCAATTTGCTCAGCGGTTAACGGCTTACCACCTGGCCACTGCATTTGGGTGATATTAATCAAATGTTGTGCACCCTGATGTTGGTGGTTGGTCGCGTTTTTACCACACGCGACCAAAATCGCGTTACGACCCACACTGACGATTTTACCTGCGGGTTCATAGATTTGTTGGTCGAGTTTAATGGGCGCTGCTTCTATTATTTTGATACGCTGATTGGGGTCTTTGTTTTCATCAAGATAGGTAAAGGCATTTAACGCACGGATTTGACGTTGAATACTGATAGCATCATTTTGCCAGTTAATTTCACCCTCTGCTGTGGTGATTTTCTCGGCATAATTAGCTAAAGCGTCGTCTTGTTTTTCGGCTTTTTGTTGATAATTTTCTAAATCAGACAACACCGTCACAATGGCTTCACCGCCTAATTTGGCTAATTTATCATGCAATAGTTGGGTGGTATCTGTGTCAGTGATTGGGCACGCTATTTTATACAGCATATTGCCCGTATCGAGTCCCTGCGCCATTTGCATAATGGTAATGCCTGTTTCGTCATCACCTGCTAAAATCGCACGCTGAATGGGCGCTGCACCGCGCCAGCGTGGCAATAATGAGCCATGAATATTGATACAGCCAAATTTTGGGGTATTCAGCACGCCAAGTGGTAAAATCAATCCATAAGCCGCCACTACCATGATATCGGGTTGATATTGTTTAAGTGTTTCACGTGAAACATTGCCATTGGCAGATTTTAAGCTAAAACTTTCGGGTTGTTCCACCGCAATGTTATTTGCTAAGGCAAGGGCTTTAACGGGCGATGCGCTAATTTTTTGCCCACGACCAGATTTGCGGTCAGGTTGTGTATAGACTGCCACAATGTCAATATTAAGGGCTTTTTGGTGACTGATGAGCGCTTGTAAGGCGACTTTAGCAAATTCGGGCGTACCAGCAAATACGACCCTAAGCGGGGTTTGAGACATGATAAATTTCGTCTTAAATACAATAAATTTCTGTTATTATAATATGAATTGGCACAATACTTAAATCTAGCATTGTGATGATGGTTTTTTTTCTTTTACCTTCATTGACCGTTTTCTTTATTGGGTATATCACGCTGTGTCAAACCAGTTTTCTCTCTACAATCGCCCAGCAGCTCGGCGACTCATCATAACCTTAGTGGCTATCGAGCTGATACTAATAGTGGCAGGTTATGGACTGCTATGGCTTTATGCATTGCAGCAGCAACAGCAGCTTGGTAAAAGCTACCTCGTTGAACTGGTTGATAAACTCAATCATAAAATTACCCACGGTGAGCACGATTGGAGTCAGGTTAATTTAGACCAACATGAAGTGATTGAAAATTATCAGTTGCTTGTCTTTGAGCCAACCGGTGATACTACCGTTGTCAAAAACAACCATAACGATTTTTCTGACGCCTTACCCAATTGGACGCTATCTGCCAAACAAAGCAATAAAATATTTCATGATGCTCGTGGCTTTGAAGTTTGGCAGAATCTGGCAGCGGGTTACCGCTTATACGTTAAAGTACAATATTTCCCGTTTTGGCGTAATTTTGCCAACCCTATCTATTTGCTGCCGCTGCTACTAGGGCTTTGCCTATTTTTATATGTGATGATTCAGCTGCGAAAGAGTTACGAGGTTTGGTATAAATTTCTCGATTATGCCCAAAATTTGCAATTGCAAATTAGTGAAGGTTATCAGCCTGCCAAGCTTCATGAGTTTCGTAACCACCCTGAACCGCGCTATTTGGCTCAGCTGTTTAACCGATATGCTTATAAGATGGGGCAATATTATGATAAGGTTCGCGAGTTAACTTATCGACAAAATATTTTGATCGATACTTCGCCAATTTTGCTATTTATCATGAGCAGAAATGGTCGGATTGTGTACTTTAACCATAAATTTTCGCAAGTGTTTTATACCCCGTTTCAACAGGGGTCGATGTATATTCTTAGTGACTTTATCACCGGTGCCGATAAAACCACGCAGCAGCTACTAAGTTCGCTCGAGAATATTCAGACTTATGCGACTTTACCTGTGACCAATCTACAGCGAAATCTGTATTTTGATTTACGCATTACCCCGTATTATAACCGTTTTGGTCAACTACAAGGTTATAGCTGTGGCTTGGAGGATACCACCGATTATCACGATAAGCTGCAAAAAGCGTGGGTCGAAGATAAATTTACTGCCGATAAATTAACCAGTTTTAATAAAATGTGGGCAGTAGTGGGACATGAATTGCGTACCCCACTGAGTGGTTTAGTCGGCATGATAGATCTACTTGCTGAAGATAAAGCACAGTTTAATAGCGAGCAACAAGAAACCATCGCTACCCTACAACAATCTAGCTATACTATGATTCAACTGCTCAATGATATGCTTGATGTGGCCAAATTAGACGCAGGCAGGCTACAAACCAATGTCACGTCTATTGATCTCTTGCAGTTACTACGCCAAACCACTGGACTGATGGTTGGTAACGCCCGACGCCAAAAAATTAGTCTGTATATTTTTGTGGACCCCTTTACCCCACGTTTTATTGATTGTGATGAAGGTAAATTACGCCAAATTATTTTAAACTTATTGACCAATGCGGTAAAATTTACCAAAGAGGGCTACGTGGCTATCACGGTTGATAAAACCGATAGCCGTCACCCATTAATCGCGGCTAAAACCAGCCAAAATATGACTGTCAGCGAAGATTGGTTAAAAATAACGGTAAAAGATACCGGTTTAGGTATTAGCGAAAAAGACCAACAAAAATTATTTTCCTACTTTGAACAAGCCAATGATTCCATTAGTCGGCAGTTTGGCGGTACAGGACTTGGTTTAGCTATTTCCAATAGTTTTTCACATTTATTGGGTGGCTTTATTCATTTAGAAAGTCAATTTGGTCAAGGCAGTGAATTCCAATTATTTTTACCGATTCCAAAGTTTAGTCTGCAACCTGTTTACCAACATAAAACCAGGAATTTAAGGGTAACACTCATTCTTATCTCGCCATTTTCTATCCTTGAGCGAGCGAATAAAGTTTTAAGTTATGTGGAATTATCGCACCATATCTTCACAACTATTGATGAAACCGTTATCAATACGATTAATAACCTTAACTTGCAAGGCTTGATGCCTGTCTTTGTGATTGATGATGCAGCACTCAAAGCCAACAACCATTTATTAAATAATATTCATTTTTATAATGATGCGATTAAAATTATTTTAAGTATTGAATCACCTAAAACTCTGCCACCCGAGCTGCAATTACAATTTGATGGGTATTTGCAAAAACCTGCGTCTTTAAGCATGCTGATTGCTGAGGTGAATCATCTATATGAGTTAAAAATCAAAAAAGAAAAAACCAATACCCATCTGCCCGTACAACTGGCCTTTAAGCAATTTTTGCAGCAGTACCCCAATCCCTCTAATTCTAGCGTTAACGTAGCATCCGCAACGCCCCCCGTTAATAACCCTAATCTGTTATTGGATGGACTAATTCAAGTGGTTGATGAGGGCCACACCAATCTTGAGAGCCCAAACAATGCGCACCCTTCTAGCCAAAAATTGATATTGATAGCAGAAGACAACCCGGTTAATCAAAAAATTGCCAAAAAGCATTTGGAAGCCTTGGGTTATCGCTATCTTGTAGCATCCGATGGCGAGCAAGCAGTTAAGTTACTCAGTGAAAATCGTCAGCAAATCGGACTTGTGTTGATGGACTGTCGCATGCCAATTCTAGATGGTATTGAAGCGACGCGTATTATTCGCCTCAATAAAGATAGTGTGCCGATTGTTGCCTTAACCGCCAACGATTCTGATGATGATAGGAATATCTGTTTAGAAGCGGGGATGGACAGTTTTTTGACCAAACCTATCAACAAGCAAAAACTCATCGAAGCCATCAATCATTACATGGTCTGAAACAATAAAAAAAAGACCAGCTTAACTTGGTCTTTTTTTGTTTAAAGTAAAACGTTATTAAGGTCGAGTTTTAAAAGTAAATTGATTGGTGGTTTTTTGTCCATCATTATAAAGCAGTTGCGCTCTATTTGCTAAACCCATTTTGTTGTAGGAAGCTTAATGTAATGCCTTCATGATTAGAATTTGACAGGTTGTCTGGTGTTGACATAAGAAGTTTTTCTAAATATCTGGCTACCACATCCACCTCGATGTTGACTTTTGTTGCCACTTTCCAATGTCTGCTTATGTTGGTGACTTGTGCTGTATGCGGGATGATATTTAAACTAATCACATTACCTTCCACCAAATTACTGGTCAGGCTAATACCATCGACTGTTACAGAACCCTTGGTAGCGACATATTTGGTAAACTCGCTTGGAATCTCAATTTCTATATAAATCGAGCGCGAATCATTTTTTATCAGTTTAACCGTACCCGTGGTATCAACATGACCGGTGACAATGTGCCCGCCAAATCGTGTGGTAGGCAACATGGCTTTTTCAAGGTTTACTACATCGCCAACTTGCCATTGTTGCATCGCTGTTTTATTGAGTGTTTCACGTGAAACATCAACGGCGTACCAGTCTTTACCTTGTTCTACAACAGTGAGACAAATCCCGTTACTTGCAATCGAGTCACCCAATTTGACATCAGCAAAGTCTAAATAGTCAGATTGAATTTTTAAGCGCACATCACCTTGCGTCGGCGTAATGGCAACAATTTTTCCAGTCGCTTCAATAATACCTGTGAACATTTTTTATCCTTGTTTTTTATGATATCAATGCATTTTAATGTACTTTTACGACTATCACAAATATAAAATATTATTTAGAATAATTAAATTAAAATTGCTGCTCAACTCTAACTCAAATCGAGCATCAAGCGTTCAAAAAATTAACATGATAGAGGTAGCTTTTGGTGGATAACTTGCCATCATAGACTACTTATGACCTTGTTTATCTACTTATCCACTGGTCTTAATTGTGATAGATTACGGGTGTTTTGTGCTATGTTTCATGTGAAACACCGCTTATAGTCTAGTGTTGCAGTAAAACATAACTTTAATTACTGTTTCATGTGAAACACTTATCCACAAAGAAAATCTACTTTTAACGCTTTCATTAAATTTAGCTAACAATGTGGATAAGTTTTAAAAAGCGAAAAATATAATAATTTAACTATTTTATTTTCAGCGAGATTTATCCAACCCATTATGTGGATTTACTTATCAAAACGATAGGTTAATTTGATATCAGTCCCCATTGTTTCATGTGAAACTAACGAAGCGACCATTTGTTGGTGCATATGCTGTGCCATAAGGTTAATCATGGGCTTAGCACTGCTACCCAAAATGCATGGCGCTTGATACACGACTAATTCATCTACTAGACCTTGTTGCAAGAAACTAGCAGCGACCGTTGCACCTGCTTCAACCAACACATCATTGATTTGGTAATTGTCTTTTAAAATGGTGAGTAGTTGGGTTAAGCTCATAGTTGCGTCTTGGATAAGCAAAACGGGACGCTTGCTGATTTGACTTTGGTACCATGCATCCGTCATTTGGATGCGTTGACGACGGTCAAGCACGACCAATAACGGCTGGGGTATGTCGTCTAAATTTACCCCTAATTGCTGACTGCGGATATTTAGCGCAGGATGGTCTTGCAGGATGGTTTCGCTCCCCGTAATAATTGCCCCTGCCTGCGCTCGTAAACGCTGTACATCCTCGCGTGATTGGTCGCTGGTTATCCATTTTGACTCACCATTTGCCATCGCGGTGCGTCCATCCAGACTTGTCGCTATCTTTAAGCGCACAAAAGGCAAGCCGCCACGCATGACCTTAAAAAAGCCTTCATTTAATTGATAAGCCGCTTGCTCACAAATACCGGTAATGATTTCGATACCTGCCTGCTGCAGTTTGGCAATACCACCACCATCAACTTTAGGATTAGGATCGACAACAGCAATCACCACACGGCTAATACCCGCTTGGATTAGCGCATCAGCACAGGGCGGGGTACGTCCATGATGGCTACAAGGTTCAAGCGTGACATACGCTATTGCCCCTTGCAATTGCTTGGCATCATGCTCATACGCTTGTCGAAGGGCAAACACTTCGGCGTGGGGTTGTCCTGCTTGATAGTGAAAACCTTCGCCAATGATTTGATTATCTTTGACAATGACGCAGCCGACATTAGGATTGGGACGGGTGGTGAAACGTCCTTTTTTAGCCAGCTCAATGGCGCATGACATGTAGTATTGGTGCTGATAGCGCTCAGCAGGGGATAAAGTTGCCGTCATAATAAAACTTAGGATTGTAGATGTTTGAGCTTGTGTGGGTGAGTCAAATCTTCGATACGTTGATTGATTTCTTGTTTGTTGGCGTCCGTGGTGAGGTTTGACACCATGTGTTTAAACGCTTCAATATCTTGAAAATCACGATACACGCTAGCAAATCGAACGTAGGCGACATCGTCAATTTGACTCAACTCTTTCATGACGATTTCACCTAAAATTTTACTTGGCACCTCACGCTCGCCGAGCTGCCTGAGCTGTTTTTCAATCCGGCTAATCATAGCTTCAATGTTGTCGGTCGATATTGGACGTTTTTGTAATGGTAGCTGCACTGAGCGACGCAGTTTTTGTCCATCATACGGCTCGATACGACCATTGGATTTGATGATACGAGGCATGACCGCTTCGATAATTTCAAAGGTGGTAAATCGCTCTTGGCACGCGGCACACTGACGACGACGTCGTACTTGCGCACCTTCTGCCGCGAGTCTTGAATCAATAACTTTAGTATCTTCAGCATTACAAAATGGACAGTGCATGCGATTTCCTAGCTAAGTTTAAACCTATTACGTTATTTACCAATACAAAAACTGCCAAAAATCTTGCCCAATAAATCATCGGCGGTAAATTCACCGGTGATTTCGTTGAGGCTAATCTGTGCTTGGCGTAGGCTTTCCGCCACCAATTCACCGGCATGAAATAAATGCAGTTGCTCATCGGCTTCTTGCAGCGCCATTTGGGTACGGCGCAGCGCATCAAGATGGCGTGTTCGTGCAATCAAGCTGTTTTCAGGGGGATGAAAACCGACTTTATCACAGATTTGATTGACCAATTCCTCAAGCCCGGTATCATATTTACAAGACACATAGACGGGGTGGTAAATCTGCTCTTGTGATGAAAATTGCTTGGGCAAATTTTGGTGATTGTCGGATAAATCAATTTTATTGGCAATCATTAATATCGAATTGGCATTGGGTAAACTACCAAATAATTCGGTCGCTAATCGTAATGGCTCATGCTCACGGTGCGCATCATACACCATAAGCAGTAAATCAGCTTGGGTAATGGCTTGTCGTGCTCGCTCAATACCGGCCTGTTCCACAATATCATCAGTCTGACGCAGCCCAGCGGTATCGGTCAAATTTAGCGTTAGACCGTTTAACACAATGGTTTCTTGCAAAATATCGCGCGTTGTTCCTGCAATATCGGTCACAATGGCACGCTCTTGCCCTGCAAGACGATTGAGCAAGCTAGATTTTCCCGCATTGGGTCGCCCGGCAATCACAACTGAGACACCATCTCGCAGTAATTGCCCTTGTTTGGCAGTGGCTAACACAGTGTTTAGTTGTTCACAAACTTGGCGTAATTGTTTGGCGATATGTTCATCTGCCAAAAAATCAACCCCTTCTTCATCGGGGAAATCAATAGCGGCTTCAACATACAGCCGTAGCTGAATTAACTGCTCAAGCAGGGCATTAATTTTTTGTGAAAACTCACCAGTCAATGAGCGCATGGCACTTTTTGCGGCAGCCACACTGGTGGCATCAATGGCATCAGCAATCGCTTCTGCTTGTACCAAATCAAGCTTATCATTATCAAAAGCCCGCGCCGAAAACTCGCCCGCTACCGCTTGATTTGCACCCAATTCAAACACACGGGTCAAAAGCTGCTGCTGCAAAATCATGCCACCGTGACCTTGCAACTCAATCACATCTTCACCGGTAAAAGAATGGGGGGTAGGGAAATATAACACCAATCCCTCATCAATCACCGTATCATCACTATCATAAAATCGGCAAAAATGGGCAAATCGCGGTTTGAAAGCTTGACGACCGGTTAACGCCAAGGCAATTTGGTAACTGTTTGGACCTGATAGGCGTATCACACCAACCCCGCCACGACCCATTGGTGTTGCAATGGCGGCAATGGTTGAAGTAAGCATTGTTTGAGAGTTATTTAACATAGTTTTTTACAATCTAACATTTTGGGTAGTCAGCATTGACTTAATGCTGATATTTTAACATCCGTTCACTGATTACAACATGATTATTTTTTGCCAATAAAAAACCCTTTAAACAACTGTTTAAAGGGCGGTTAAAGTATCAAGTTACGGTTCGATGGATTTAAACCACGTTACGTGCTGCCTCTTTTGCCGCTTGCTCACGCTCAACTTTCTTATTGATAAAGTATTGCTGCGCCATACTAAACAAGTTGTTGACCGTCCAATAAAGCACTAGACCCGCTGGGAAGAATAGCATAAACACGGTGAAAATAATCGGCATAAATTTCATCACACGGGCTTGCATAGGATCTTGCGGCTGCGGGTTTAGCATTTGCTGGAAAAACATCGCCGCGCCCATAATCAGTGGCAAGATAAACAATGGATCCATAGATGATAAGTCGCGAATCCAACCAATCCAAGGGGCATGACGTAATTGGACCGATTCAACCAGTACCCAATACAACGCCAAGAAAATCGGCATTTGCAGTAATACAGGTAAACAACCTGCCATTGGGTTAACTTTTTCTTCTTTGTAGATGCGCATCATCTCTTGTGACATACGCATACGGTCATCACCATATTCTTCTTTTAAGGCTTGCAACCTTGGGGCAACTGCGCGCATTTTTGCCATCGAGTGATAGCTTTTATTGGCAATTGGCATCAATGCGATTTTAACCAATAAAGTGAGTACAATAATTGACCAACCCCAGTTGCCCAATACTTTATGCACATTATCCAAAATCCAAAATAGCACTTTTGAAATCGGCCATAAGATACCGTAATCAACAGTTTTATCTAACCCCTCTGCCAAAGGTTTTAGGTTGGTTTGAATTTTTGGACCGGCATACAAGGCAGACGTTAACGTCACTTGCTTGTTGGGAGCAACTGACACAGGGTTACTGGTAAACCCGATGATGTGATCTTTGCCAACTTCACGGCTATAAAAATTTGCTGTGTAATCCTTTGGCATCCAAGCGGTGACAAAATAGTGCTGTACCATGCCAATCCAGCCTTTATCACTGCTGGCTTTTAAACCCTCATTGAAATTACCAAACTTGAGTTTGTTATAAGGCTGATCTGGTGTACCCCATGCGCCCCCTAGGTAAGTCGATAGGCTAATTGCGCCTTTGTCACCTTTACCCGGGTCTTCACTATTATCACGTTTTAACTGCGCATACATTTGTCCTTGCCAAGGCTGCGTGCCGTTATTGGTGATGTTATAGCTAACGTTGATAGGATATTGACCTTTGGTAAACTTATAGGATTTGATGATAGTTACACCATCTTTTTGATAAGTTAAAGGCACGACCAATTCGGCTTGATTGGGCTGCATGACAAATTGGTTACTAGGCGCGGTAAAAGTCGCACGACCATTGCTATTATCAATACCATTGGCGCCAATTAACCCTGACTGAGCCACATATACGCGATTACTATCTTCTTCAAGGAGTACAAATGGCTGTTTGCTATCTAATGTTTGAGTCTGCTCTCGAAGCGCGGCGTACACCACATCGCCACCGACTGGATTAATACGAATATCGTATTTATCCGTCATCACGCTAATGAGCTGTGCGCCCGTTTTCTGGGTAGTGGGAGCGGCGGTTGGTGTGGTTGCTGTTGCGGTTGGAACATCGCCCGTTGGCGTACTTGAAGTCCCCGCCACTGGCACATCATTGCTACTGACCGCTGTGGTTGTTGGGGTTATCGCCACGGGTTTATTTACATTGGTATAATCATCCCGCCAAGCCAGAATCAGCAAATAACCCGTAATTAACATTGCGATAATAATCAATGTCCGTAAAATTTTTTGCATATATAGCTATCCTATCTAATGATATTGCTTGAAATCACTAGTTGCTAATAAAGGAAAAACAATTAAAAAATAGAAGACATTCTACTAAAAAAAAGTTAAAAAAGATATTCCATAAATAGTTGACTCAATTACGCTATTTAAGACTCGCAACAAGTTTTTATAATTTCATCAACCCAATAAATTAATAATAGTGGTAAGCATATACCAAAAAGTAAGACGGCAATGTGTCAATATAATGATAACGGTAGCGATATAATGGCTTAGGGACAAAATCAATGCCATGCCCACCCCAAGGATGACAACGTGCGATACGCTTGGCTGTTAATAATCCACCCCGGTACCCCCCATGCAATCTTACCGCCTCTAAACCATAACTAGAGCACGTTGGATAAAAGCGGCAACGAGGTGCCAACCACGGGCTAATCAAACGCTGATAAAATATAATCATAAACAACAAAAATTTTGCTAATAATTTATCCATGGATTAAACCCAGATTTTTTATTACCTTCATTGGAGTAAAGATATTACGAACTGCCGCTAAAATTAATTCCGCTTCAACTTTCCAATCTTATCATTGATTAAGTTAAAGCCCATCGCTAATTGCTGGACAATTGCTTGATTTTGCATATCATCGGAAAACTGCTTGATAGTTAATAAAATATCAACTTGAGCATTTAGCTGGTGCTGATGCAACCGAAAATACTCTCGCGTTAATCGCTTAATACGATTTCTTTCATGGGCACGTTTGACTTTCTTTTTAGTAATCGCAAGACCCAACCGATTTACTGCAGCTTGTCTTTGGCTATCAGCTAAAACCACTTTGACGAATAACAACAGATTAGGTTGATGAATTTTAAAAACGACAACATGCTGTGACTGATCTTCACCAGTTTTGGTATGACGACCCGACATCGCTTTAAAATCTTTGGGCGTTAGCAGCCGCTGTGATTTATCAAATTTAAAAGGTTTGTCTGCAGTCATGAGGATAAGTCCAAATCAATACCAAAGCACCATTAAAAGCTATCAAGATTTGATGGATAGGGTAAAAACAGGCTGAAATAATAGAGTAGAGGAGTACGCTAAGCGTAGGTTACGAACGGACTTCGGGTATAACAATAAAAAAAGCGATATAAGAAGTATATCGCTTTTTACTATAACCTGTTTTAATGTCAACATTATCATTAAATCAAGTTAAGAAACAGACATTACACCGTTAAACGATGACGGCCTTTAGCGCGACGACGAGCTAAAACTTGACGGCCATTCTTAGTAGCCATACGAGCACGGAAACCGTGAGTACGTTTACGTTTGATTACGCTTGGTTGGAAAGTGCGTTTCATGCGATTCACCTTGGCTAAATTTACATGATATTTAACCGATAGCGGTTAAAATACAAAATTTCAAAACAGTTAATCTAGTATTATCCTTAATTTTAACCAATAGGTCAAGGATAACTAAGATTATTGGTTAATTTCTTTCTTTAAATCCCAGACACAATCAATTATTTTATTTATTTAAAATAACATTTTTGTATAACAAATACCATTCAACAAAAGTTATCCACAAAAAATTATTTTATTATTATATATTCAATAAGTATTATTTATTATTATTAAGCAGGTCTATTTCTGTGGATATTTAACTAAAAATCATAAAAAAACAAATATTTGCCATGTTGATAAGTATGTATATAAACCGTTGATAGCTTGTTAGTAATTTCCTGTTTTTACTTATCAACAATTATATCCACATTGTTATCCACAATAATTTTATTTGTAAAATCGCTGTTTTATGATACATTACACCAATTTTGAAGATGCTTGGATTAGGAAAGCAAAGTTATGGCTGATGCATTATGGCTTAAGTGCGTTGACGAATTAAAATATCAAGTACCTGATAATATTTTTACCATGTGGATTCGCCCATTATCCGCCTCGATGCATAATAACACGATGGTTGTCAATGTACCTAACCAGTACTTTGCCAGTTATGTTGAAAAAAATCATTTAAGTCAAATTCAAACGATTTTACAACAGCTTGAGCCCACCTTACCGATTCAGGTGCAAATTCAAATTGATAAGGGTAACGCAATCACCGACGCCGTTAGTAAACAAGAGTTTGGTGAGCAAAAAGTGACACTGGTAAAAACTGAGCAGCAACGCTCCTTTCAGTATATCGATCCGCATTTTACGTTTGACCAATTCGTAACCGCAAAATCCAATCAAATTGCTTATAGTATTTGCCGAGAGACTGCTAACAACTTGGGTCAATCTAAAAATAATCCGCTGTTTATTTATGGTGCGACAGGTTTGGGAAAAACCCATTTGATGCAAGCAATTGCCCATGAGATTTTAAAGCAAGGCAAAAGTTTTTATTACTTTACTTCCGATAAGTTTGTCAACCAGCTGGTGCATTCATTAAGAACACAAAAAATCGATGAGTTCAAAGATAAAATTAAAAAAGCCGATTTGTTGATTATTGATGATATTCATGTGATTGCCGGCAAGCAAAAAAGTAGCGAGCAGTTTTTGCTATTGCTCAATGACTTTATGAGCAAAAATAAACAGGTGATTTTGGCATCCGATAAACACCCGAGTGCACTGACTGATTTTGACGAGCGTTTAAAGTCACGTCTAGCTTGGGGGGTGGCCGTGGCGTTAGAGCCGCCAGAGCTAGAAACCCGTATTCAAATTTTGCAAAAAAAATCCAAGGCGCAAGAGGTGATTTTGCCAAAAGAGTGCGCTATTTTTATCGCTCAGCATATCATCGCCAATGTGCGAGAATTGGAAGGCGCGCTCAACAAAGTTTTAGCCATTTCCCGTCTGCTCAATCAGCCTATCCATTTAGAACTGGTACAAATGGCGTTAAAAGATTTGATTGCCATGCGTGTACAAGCGGTCAGTATGGATAATATTCGTAAAGTTGTTGCTGAGTTTTATGATATCTCAGTCAAAGACTTAATGGGTAAAAAGCGTTTACGTCATATCGCTCGTCCGCGGCAAGTGGCTATGAGTTTAGCACGTGAACTAACCAACAACAGCTTTACAGAAATTGGTCAATCATTTGGCGGTCGCGACCATACCACGGTGATGCACGCCTGTGAGAAAGTTCAAGAACTTTGTGTCAGCGATCTGATGTTTGATAAGGATTATCGCTCATTAAAATTAATGTTACAGACCTAGTATTTTGTTAACTCGATTAAAAAGATTTTTAGTTAATTACCCCGTATAATAGATTGTAATTTTTCCATTTGTTAAACCATTCATTTTGATTTGAGGCGGTGCCATGCAATTAGTAATCTCTCGCGATTTGTTACTACAAGCGATTAATTTAATTTCAAAAGCCGCTGACAAACGCCATAACATGGTGATTTTGGGGAATATGAAATTGGCGTTAACCGACTCTCAATTGGTGATGGTAGCGTCAGATTTGGAGCTTGAATTACAAGCCACCCTTAATTTGCCAGCATCGGCGTGCAAACAACCAGGTGAAATCACCGTTCCTGCCAACAAATTCAAAGATATCGTAAAATTATTGCCCGACGGTTTACCGGTCTCTATCACTGTCGCTAACGACAATCAGTGTTTAATTGTCTGCGGTAGTAGTCGTTTTAAACTCAGCACTTTGCCTGCCCAAGACTTTCCCCTATTGGGTGAGCCCGAGCAAGTCACGCCTATCCAATTGGGCCGTGAAGACCTAGTCGATTTGCTCGATAAAACGCATTTTGCGATGGCAGTGCAAGACGTGCGTTACTATCTCACCGGTATGCTGTTTGAGGTTAAAGAGCGGCAATTGGCGACAGTATCGACCGATGGTCACCGTTTGGCATTGGCACGTACTGTGATAGCGTGTGATGAGAGCGTGGCACTTGATGCAATTTTACCAAGAAAAGCTGTACTTGAATTACAACGTTTGTTAGCAGAGCTTAAACGCATGCTACCGAATCAAGACAATAAAATCACCCTCAATGTCGGCCGTGAATTTTTACAAGTCTTACTACCCTTTGGTGAAGTCGATAGTACAGGACAGCTAAAAAATGCCATCATGGTGGCTTTTACCGCACGCCTGATTGATGGTAAGTTTCCCGATTATCGCCGCGTCATGCCGTCGTCAACCAACAAACTTGCCCGTATCAGCCAAGAGCAATTAGCGAATGTGCTTCGCCGCGTGGCTATTTTGAGTAATGAGAAATCGCGTGGCGTAATTTTTGATTTTTCAGGTGATAACAATTTGATGGTGCGTGCTAGCAATGCTGAGCAAGATGAAGCCAGTGAGCAGCTTGAGGTTAAATACCAAGGTGAGCCATTAGAAATATCATTCAATGTGGCTTATTTGCTAGATGTACTTAATGTATTGCAAGGGGAAATTGACTTTCATATGAGCCAAGCCAATGCTTCGGTATTGGTACAGCAAGTCAACGATAGCAAACACGAGTTTGTAGTTATGCCAATGCGTATTTAGTCAGCGGGCAAATTTTTTTCAATTTAGTGATGAGTAGTCAAGTAGATAAATCATGCAAATTATTGAATTAGCTATTCATCATTTTCGCAATCTTCACACGATTGAATTACAACCCAGCAGTTGTAATGTGTTCTTGGGTCAAAATGGCAGCGGGAAAACGTCGCTATTAGAAAGCATCTATTTATTATCGCGCGGCAAAAGTTTTCGCCATCATCAACCGAGGCATTATATTGAGCATGGTTTTAGCGATACGACGGTTTTTGCTAGGCTCAATCATGATCAAACGGTCGCTATTGCCAAATCCCAAGACGCTACCACGCAATTGCGACTCAATGGGCAGTCGCTTGTCACCCAAAGCCCACTTGCGCAGCTGCTACCCACACTATTACTCGAGCCTGTGAGCCTTGCCCAACTAGAGGACGGTAGTCAAGCAAGGCGTGAAATATTAGATTGGTTAGGGTTTCACGTGGAACAATCATTTCATCCCAATTGGCTGTCTTATCAGCGTCTATTAAAACAACGCAACAGCTTATTAAAGCAAAATGTTGGTAATGTCTCATTAACTAGCCTGCAACAGCAAGAACTGTCAGCTTGGGATCACCAGCTAAGCCAACATGCAGAAAAAATTCACCAAGCAAGGGCCCACATCATTGAACAATGGCAGCCCCATTTTTTGGCGCAAGTGCAAAAATTTTTACCCCAGTATGCCGAAAAATTACGATTGCGTTATACACCGGGGTTTGATACTGAAGCTGGCTTAGCAATTACCTTAGCCAATCGTTTCGCGTCTGACATTGAGCTTGGCTATACGCGTATGGGATGCCATCGGGCTGATATCAATGTTGTGCTAGATTTAGTGCATACCGATGCAGCAGGGCATAAACACAAGCAGACATTGCTTGCCACCGATATGCTGTCACGGGGTGAAAAAAAATTATTGGTCATGGCGCTTCGCTTATCGCAGTTACCGTTACTCAACCAGGTCGATAAAGTACCTTTGGTATTGGTGGACGATATCACAGCGGAATTGGACAACGACGCGCTTATGTTGTTATTAACTGGCTTAAAACAAGTTAATTCACAGCTGTTTATCACCAGTCTTACCCAAGATATCGTCAAGAATATTCAGAAAATTTGGCAGGATAATATAAAACTGTTTCACGTGGAACAGGGAAGCATTAGACAATTACCGCTTGAAACACAACCTATTAAAAATTACCTATAAAAACCAATAACATTTTTAGGCGACTAAGGCTAGGGCGTGTCCCTAATTCGGAACAAAGTATTTTTAATGGCCTAAAAATGCCTAAATCTGGCAAAACTGCGTTAAATTGTTTGACAATATTCCAATATTATCTGCACAATTTGCCTTGTTTTGCTGGCGATTTAGTCTATTTTTAGCCTCATTATCCAAATAGGGACACGCCCTAGATGATTAAGTATTTTTTCAAACTGATGTAACTTAAACTCCCGCTTTTCTAGCTCAGATAAATCACTATTTTGCCTCTCATAAGCCGGGACATTCAGTGACTTTTCCCCTAAAATTTGCTACAATAAACCCTTTATTTTTCGCCAAAAAACTAAGAAAAAAATCAACGATTTTGACCATAAAATCGAGTATGTTCTGACGTTTTTGCCATGCAAAACTTATGGAGTCATCATGACTGATACATCTGCGAATGTAGCCGATCAGACACAACAATCTATTACCCAATCAAGTCATCAAGAAAATAAAGCCTATGGTTCTGACAGTATCCGCGTACTACGTGGTTTAGAAGCCGTGCGTGTACGCCCTGGTATGTACATTGGCGATACCGACGATGGCACAGGTTTGCATCATATGGTGTTTGAAGTGGTGGATAACGCCATTGATGAAGCTTTGGCGGGTCACTGTGATCAAATTGATATTATCATCCATGAAGATGAATCGGTCAGCGTCAAAGACAATGGACGCGGTATTCCTGTCGATATTCACCCAGAAGAAGGGGTGTCAGCCGCACAGGTTATCATGACAGTACTGCATGCGGGCGGTAAATTTGACGACAACAGTTATAAAGTCTCAGGTGGGTTGCACGGTGTCGGTGTCTCAGTGGTTAATGCGTTATCAAAAAAACTGGTGCTCGATATCTGGCGTGACGGTTACCACTATAGCCAAACGTATGCCGATGGTGAGCCCGTAGCGCCTATCGAGCAGCTTGAAGCCACCCAGCAAACAGGCACACAAGTGCGTTTTTATCCAAGCGATGATATTTTTACAGGCACGATTTTTGATTTTGAAATTCTCGCCAAGCGCTTACGCGAATTGTCTTTTTTAAACTCAGGTGTACGCATCGTGTTGACGGATGAGCGCGATGACAAACGCCATGAGTTCGAGCACGTTGGCGGTCTATCTGAGTTCGTTCATTACATCAATGCGGGAAAAACTGGGCTAAATGACGTGTTTCATTTTACCAGTGAAGAAAATGACGGTATCAGCGTCGAAGTAGCATTGCAATGGACAGATAGCTACAACGAAAAAGTATTATGCTTTACCAACAATATCCCGCAAAAAGATGGCGGTACCCATCTTTCTGGTTTTCGTTCGGCTTTAACACGCTGCCTAAATAGCTATATGGATAGCGAAAACTTGATGAAAAAAGAAAAAGTTGCGGTAACAGGTGACGATGCGCGTGAAGGTTTAACGGCGATTATTTCTGTCAAAGTACCTGACCCAAAATTCTCAAGCCAAACCAAGGACAAACTGGTATCAAGTGAAGTCAAACCCGCGGTTGAATCAGCCATGCACGATAAGTTTAGCGCTTACTTGCTTGAAAATCCCAATGCTGCCAAAGGGATTGCTGGTAAAATCATCGATGCCGCCCGTGCGCGAGAAGCGGCGCGTAAAGCTCGTGAAATGACCCGCCGTAAAACCACCCTTGATATCGCAGGTCTGCCAGGCAAACTTGCTGATTGCCAAGAAAAAGACCCTGCAATGTCAGAGCTGTACATTGTGGAAGGGGACTCGGCAGGTGGTTCTGCCAAACAAGGTCGTAACCGTAAGATGCAGGCGATTTTACCGCTAAAAGGTAAAATTCTAAACGTAGAACGTGCGCGTTTTGATAAGATGCTATCGTCGCAGGAAGTGGGTACCTTGATTACCGCATTAGGTACAGGCATCGGACCTGATGAGTACAATCCTGATAAATTACGCTATCACAAAATTATCATCATGACCGATGCGGACGTGGATGGTTCACATATTCGCACCTTGCTCCTGACGTTTTTTTTCCGTCAAACCCCAGAGCTATTAGAACGTGGTCATATTTATATTGCGCAGCCACCGCTGTATAAAGTGAAAAAAGGTCGCCAAGAATTGTATGTTAAAGATGATGAAGCGTTAAAGGCCTATTTATTGTCGTCAACCATTGACGATACCCAGTTGCATTTGAGTGAAGGTACGCCTGCGATAACAGGGCAAGCGCTAGAAAGCTTGCTCAATGATTATAACCAAACTCAGACCATCAAAAACCGTTTGCAAATCAAATATCCAAGCGCCGTATTGGATGCGTTGGCAATCACCAGCAAACTTAGCATGCCAATGATTGAAGATGAAGCGCAAATGCGAAATTGGCTAGAAGCGTTAGCGCAGAATCTAGCAGTGACGGCAGACGGGTTAGACCCACAAATTGAATTAGAGCCCTTTAGCAAACAAGAAGGCGATCATCAAAAAACCTATTATCTACCGCGCGTGACGATTTTTATCCATCAGTTGCCACACGCCTACTTATTAGATACCGCATTTATTGGTTCAGGTGAGTATAGCCGTTTGCATCGCTTGACCAGCCAGTGGAAAGACATGTTGTCAGATACCGCTTATATTGCTAAAGGTGATAAAAAACTGCCGATCAAAGACATGGGTTATCTATGGCAATTTATTATGAGTGATGCGCGCCGTGGTTTAGCGATTCAGCGTTACAAAGGGTTAGGAGAGATGAACGCTGATCAATTGTGGGAAACCACGATGGATCCAGAAAACCGCCATATGCTAAAAGTCACCATTGAAGATGCGATTGCTGCTGACCATTTATTCTCGTGTCTGATGGGGGATGATGTAGAGCCGCGTCGTGCCTTTATTGAGGAGAACGCGTTAACGGTGACTAACTTAGATATTTAACCCAATTTTAGAGTCGTGTTTTAATACTTTAATACAATGGAAACCACCTTATGTTGTAATAAGGTGGTTTTATTTGAGCTTGAATTTTTAAAAGAGATATCACATGATTGCCTTATTACTGCTAGCGATAGCCTTATCGATGGATGCCTTTGCTGTAGCGATTGGATTGGGTGCCAAACATCGCCAAGATACGACCAAAATTGCGGTTATGGCAGGCGTATATTTTGGCGTCTTTCAAGGTTTGATGCCTTTGATTGGTTATCTCGGTGGACGTTCAATCTTAGGATTTATCGCAAATTGGGCGCCTTGGATCGCGTGCATTATTTTGGTGGGGCTTGGTGGAAAAATGCTGTATGAAGCCTTAGCTGGTGATGATAAAGATGCGACATCACAAGACTCCACACCGCACAATATTGCTTTAGATATCGCCAATGATCCCAATGTTGTCATTACGCATAAAACCATGACTACTTTAGCGATTGCAACCAGTATTGATGCAATGGCAGCGGGATTTACCTTAAATTTAATCCCGGTCAATCCTTATGTATCCTGTGCGGTAATTGCCGTAGTAACAGGTATTTTTAGCTTTATCGGCGTATTTATGGGCAAGCAATCTGGCACGTGGCTTGAGAGTAAGGCTGAAATTTTTGGTGGGTTAGTGTTAATCGGTATTGGCATCAAAATGGTAATTTAATAAACTGGCTTTTTTGGCTTTGAATTTAATTTGTTAAATAAAAAAAGACTTTCAAATCAATGAAAGTCTTTTTTTATTGTTAAGCTTAATCCATGGATTAACGCTCAATACGATACCATGCATCACGGGCTGCTAGGCGAGCTTGGTCCCAAGTCAAACGAGAACTACCTTTGAATTGTTCCCAATCATTGCGTAAGTCATTTTCAACACTTTCAAACTCATTAGCTGTATTAAAATGATGACGGGCACGGTAACCATAATCATACGCTGAGCGATAGTCGGTATCGTAATCATAGCCTTGGCTATAGTAAGTCGTGGTATTGTAGTTATTACGCCAGTAGGTATCTTCTTCCGTATTACCTTCAAGCGTATTTGCTACGGCATTACCTGTGGCTGCACCTGCTACGGCACCAATTGCACCACCCACCACTGAACCTACGGGACCACCTACCGCACCAATCGCTGCGCCTGTAGCGGCACCGGCTGCCATACCTGTACCACTGGCAACAGGGTTAGCTTCTTTACGCTGTTCACCTGCTTCAGTTGGATTGACTGCTTCACCGACTTCATGACCTGCTGCCCCCCCAGCTACAGCGCCAATCGCGCCACCCACTAAGGTACCGACAGGACCCGCTACTGAACCAACGGCTGCACCGGCTGCGGCGCCACCTAGTGCCCCAGAACCACTGGCAACTGGGTGAGGTTTTTCGTAAGCATCTTCAGCGGTGGTAGGATTGACTGCTTCACCGACTTCATGACCTGCCGCGCTACCTGCTACCGCGCCGATAGCGCCACCCACTAAGGTACCAACAGGACCGGCTACTGAACCAACGGCTGCACCTGCTGCGGCACCACCTAATGCACCTGTACCAGTAGCAACAGGATGGCCTTTTTCTTCACCTTCTGCATAGCCATCCACCGTACGAAGACGTGGTGAATATTCCTGACCAGAAATACGCGCGTCTGTTCTATCCCAACCATCACGAATGGCTTCTTTGGCATCTTCCCATGCAAGACGTGAATTACCTTTTACTTCATGCCAGCTACGTTCAAGGTCTGATTCAACACTGTCAAACGTTGTACCGGCTGGGTATTTTGCACGATTGGCATAACCGACGGCATAAGCTGGTTGATAGTCAGTGGTATAATCATAACCATCTTTATAGTAGGTCGTTTGTGAATAGGTATCGTTCCAATAAGTATCTTCAATAGTTGGGTCAATCGCTTCACCTGCAGCGTGACCTGCAGCACCACCCGCGATAGCACCAATTGCGCCACCGATTAACATACCTAGTGGACCACCGATAGCACCAATGGCTGCACCTGCAGCCGCACCACCCATACTGCCTATTGCAGTACCGATTGGATGTGAGCCTGGTTCACCAGTGATAGGGTCGCGGTTTAAGTCTGAATTATTAATATTATCTACCATAATGGTATCCTCATTTGAAGTTTTTTCATCCAAGCCATACGAGTGTTTAGAAAAAATTTTTAATATGGCTATTATTTTTATTGTCGTAAAACGATTAAAAGTGACGTTAACTTAAAATCAATAAATTAAAATCAATTTTTTCATCAATCCGTTTTCGGTTATTACCGTTTCATAATAATAAATTTTTGTATTTGCTGTATAGTATTATGATCAGTCTTTTTCGTAGAGTTTGGTAAACCTAAAGCCTATTAGATGATGTTTGTGTAACAAAGATAATCAATTGGTGAAAGGGATACAAAAAAACGTAATTAAAGACCGTCGATTATAAAAATTTTTTAGGCAGAGTTTTTACTTAAAACAGTTATGTAGCTATTTTTCACCCTATAAAAATCAGCAAATAAAGCCGTTAATTGGTAGAATACCCATAAATTTTTGAAACCTGTTAGCATTGGTTCAATTAAGCTATTTATCCAAATTTAAAGAGGCTCGTATGTCAACATCCAACCACTCAATCAAACAAGACCGTATCTTGGTACTGGATTATGGTTCACAGTACAGTCAACTGATTGCGCGCCGCGTGCGCGAAGCAGGGGTATTCTGTGAAATGTACCCATACGATATCGACGCACAGCGCATTCACGACTTTGGTGCAAAAGGGGTTATTTTATCGGGCGGTCCAGAGAGCGTATATGCAGAAAATAGCCCAAAAATTAATGACGCCGTATTTGATATCAATGTGCCTGTACTAGGCATTTGCTATGGTATGCAGGCGATGGCAGATCGGTTTGGTGGCAAAATCGAAGCCAGTAGTCACCAAGAGTTTGGCGCTGCTATCATTGAAAAAACCGCTCAAGATAGCTTTTTTAACGGCATTGAAGATGAGCCCAACAAATTACACGTTTGGATGAGTCATGGTGATAAAGTTGTTGAGTTACCTGCAGGCTTTGAAGTGACTGCGATAACCCCAAGCTGTCCCATTGCGGCGATGGCAAATGAGAGTAAGCATTATTACGGAGTGCAGTTTCATCCAGAAGTGACCCATACTTTGCAAGGTGAAGCATTGATTAGCCGATTTGTGCACCAAATCTGTGGCTGTGCCAATGCCTGGACACCGGACAATATCGTTGAGATGCGTGTCGCGCAGTTAAAACAACAAATTGGCGATGAGCAAGTGTTGCTGGGGCTTTCGGGCGGCGTAGATAGCTCGGTGGTAGCCGCACTGCTTCACAAAGCGATTGGCGAGCAGCTAACCTGTGTGTTTGTTGATAATGGTTTGTTACGGCTCCATGAAGGCGACCAAGTGATGCAAATCTTTGCTGAAAACATGGGCGTTAAAGTCATTCGCGTGGATGCTGAGGAACGTTTTTTGACCGCATTGGCTGGCGTTAGCGATCCAGAAGCCAAACGTAAAATCATTGGCAAAACCTTCATCGATGTGTTTGCGGATACCGCACGTGAACTGTCGGGTGAGGGCAAAGGCATTCAATTCTTAGCACAAGGTACCATTTACCCCGATGTCATTGAATCTGCAAAAAGTCACCAAGGCAAAGCGCATGTAATCAAGTCGCACCACAATGTCGGTGGCTTGCCAGACGATTTGCAATTCAAACTCATTGAACCCTTACGTGATTTGTTTAAAGATGAAGTTCGTAAGCTTGGTGTGACATTAGGGCTACCTGAAAAAATGATTTATCGTCATCCTTTCCCAGGTCCAGGTCTAGGCGTGCGTATCCTGGGTGAAGTGAAAAAAGAATATGCCGATATTTTGCGTCAAGCCGATGCCATCTTTATGCAAGAGTTGGAAAAATCTGGTTGGTATGATAAAACCGCACAAGCGTTTGCCGTGTTCCAACCGGTAAAATCAGTGGGCGTGGTCGGTGATGGTCGCCGTTATGCATGGGTGATTGCGTTACGAGCGGTTGAAACCATCGACTTTATGACAGCACGTTTTGCCCATTTACCGTATGATTTGATTGAAACCGTGTCCAATCGCATCATGAATGAAATCAAAGAAGTCTCACGTGTGACCTACGATATCTCAAGTAAGCCACCAGCGACCATTGAATGGGAATAAAGCGATTAAAAAAAGCTAATAAAAAAAGGCGATTGATTATCGCCTTTTTTATGGTTTTAAACCACGACCGATAGTGTTATCGAGTATTGCTTTTACGGATCGCCAAAACAATCATTACCAATAAAATGCTAAAAAACCCCAGTGATAATTCTGGGATACTAAAGCTTAAAAACGTCCAGTCAATCACCGCACACTCGCCAGAACCTTTAAACACTTCTTTCAACACTTGGGCAATCGGTAAGGTATCCATCCAATAGTCTAACCCAGGACCACACGACGGGACTTGGTCAGGTGGCAGATGTTGAATCCATACATGGCGAATCGCCACAGCAATTGACCACAAAATGCCGAGCAGCGCGCCAAACATCAACAAAATCTTTGCCCAAGCTTGTTTTGGATTGAGCAAAAAGGCGATAAAGGCAAAAATCCCCATCACAATCAAACCCACTCGCTGAAAGATACACAGCGGACACGGGTCTAATTTTACCACCCCTTGCAAATAAAAATAGGCGAAACTCATGCCAATAATGCTGGCTAACGTCAATAGTCCTGTCAGTCCCCGATAACTTAACAAGCTGTGGGTCAATGAAGCATCACGCATAAAAAAACCATCAAACAATTTAGTGAAAAAGAATAAGCCAAACAATAGCGCTTAGAATTTTAGAAATTTAACCCTATAAAATAATCAGCGCAACGATACCTGCTAACTGGCACCTGATAACTAGCACCTACTAATTAGCGAAATTGACCTACATATGCATAAAAATCTTGTGTGTCATTCTGCTCGATATCAGCCTGCTCACGCACAGAGTCTTTGGCAAGCTGCTCGAAGTAAGTCATTTGCTCAGGGACCAATCCTTGATGTCTTAAGCGATTGGCATGCATTTGCGCCAGTGACTTACCAAACTGCCAGCTACTATCAAAGCGTTCGGTATCGGCTAATACTTGTGCTGATAGGGTATTGTCGGGATTTTGCGCTTTTGCCATCATTGATTGCCACGCGTTGCGGTAATCATTACTACCATAGGTGACATCTAAGAGTTCTGATAGCTTACGCATACCTAGCAAATGCTGTACTAGCCAGTCTTTAAATGCGACTTGCCCTGCTAGTGTATCAATCATTAAGTTTGGCTCGCGCCCTTGATTGACAATTTTTTCTTGGTTTTGAGCAAGTAGGGCATCTTCATCGGGCAATAAGTCAGGACTATCTAGCAATAGGCAGTACAATGCTAAAATTTCCATAAAACAGGCGGTATTTAAGCTGATACCGATTTCGCTATACGGATCTAAGTCAATCGCTCGGAGTTCCACATAAGCGATACCGCGCTTGGCTAAGGCATCACTGGGGTTTTCGCCAGGTTGGGTGATTTGTTTGGGTCGAATCGGGCTGTAGTACTCGTTTTCAATCTGCAAAATATGGTCATTGATTTGAATGGGGTAGCCGTTGTCGTCATCGAGTCCCAACGCGCTAAAATTAGGATGCGGCGTGTGGATGGCATTACGCAAACCAGCGACATATTCATCAAGACTGTTGTAGCGGATATCTAAATCATCTTGTACGCTATTTTGGTAACCCAGTTTGCCCATACGCAGGGAAGTGGCGTTGGGTAAATAGTAAGTTGATGCGTTCATTGGCTTTAGCGGATGCTCGCGACCTTTTAAAAAACACGCGCACACGGCAGGACTTGCACCAACCAAATACAGCACCATACCACTTAGACGCTTGAAGTTACGAATCAGACCCAAGTATTTTTCATTTTTAAATTCAGTTAATGACTGGGTATCACCTAACTGCTGTTGCCAAGCGGTGAATAAATTATCACCAAATGATAAATTATAATGCAATCCAGCAATGGTCTGCATACGGCGACCATAGCGAATACCCAAGCCGTGACGATAGAGGGTTTTTAATCTACCTGAGTTTGAGGTGCCATAGTCTGCCAGCAAAATATCTTCATCGTCCGAAATCATACAAGGCATCGACATCGACCAAAACAGCTCATCATCGGTCAAAGCATTTTGAACCACAATATGCAAATCACGCAGCATATCAAGCGCTTCTTTCACCGTGGGTTTTGGCTCAGTAATTAGCTCTAACAAGCTTTCGGCGTAGTCAGTAGTGATAAAAGGGTGAGTGAGTTTTGAGCCAAGCTTTGCCGGGTGTGGGGTAGTGGCGATATATCCCTCAGGGCTCATACGTAAGCCTTCTTTTTCGATACCCCGTAGCATGCCATGAATGTTTTCAGCGGTCAGCCAAGTAGGTAGCTGCAAAGAAGTACAAGTTTGAGGCGCTTGGGTCATAGTTATCCTAGAATTATTGTTAATTGTGTGAAATTATGCCACCAAATTTAGGCAAACACTATCAAAATATCGTGATGACGAAATTACCAATTGCGATAATCGCCAAACGTAAAAAACCCACAGTAAATACCGTGGGTATGATAAAAACTATCGTATTATTTGATTAAGCGGTAATTTTTACCTAAAACTTTTAATCAACAACAAGGCATTAAGAGAAATCTAATTCAGTCTCAAACCCTTTTAATTCATGACGCGCCATGGCTAAGTTTGATTTTTGACGATCAAGTACTAGGTATAAGAATAGGTTTTCGTTACGGACTAGCGGACGGATTAAGTGATATTGTTTACTTAATGTGATTAGGATGTCTTCGATATTATCATTAAGGTTTAAAGCTTTAGAAGCTTTACGTTTTGCACGTACTACTTCAGTGTTTCCCGCTGCTGCAACTTCAAGGTCGATACCATTACCCGTTGTGGCAAGGGCTAGACCTGATTCGCTGTCAACCAATGCAGCTGCAATAAAACCATCGATGTTATTGAGTGAGTCTAAAGATAATTTAGCCATGATAAGCTCCTTGGTATTATTAAATTAATAATAAAGATTGCTTAATTATCATTGCTTAGCTAACAAACTTAAATCATTAACACATTTAACGTTAAGTAATTAACAAGAATAAATTAATGTCAACCTATATTAGGGTACTTGATGATAACACTTAGGTGTTATTACGCTGTAGATCACACCATTATTATGGATAAAGGCTGACAACACAAATAAAATCTGATAAACGCTAAAAAAATGTAGATGATTTTGTTCAAAGGTAACAAATACAGGATAAACGCAAATTAAAAGGCTAAACTTAACAGTTATTGACTATATTTAAGCTCAAGCCTTTTAATCATTCAAATAAACTAGGTAAAAAACCACAGTAAAATTAGCCAGTAAAGCTAGATAGAAAATGACGAACCACAACCACAAGTCGTGGTGGCGTTTGGATTGTTGACGGTAAAACGCGAGCCTTCCAAGCCTTCCACATAATCAATGGTTGAGCCATGTAAATATTGGTAGCTCAAACTATCAACGACCAATGCTACGTCATCGTTGCTAAAGGTAGCATCATCATCGCCCAAGTTCTCTTCAAAATTAAAACCATACGAAAAACCCGAACAGCCACCACCCGTCACATATACGCGTAGCATCAAGTCGTTATTGCCTTCTGAATCACGTAGGCTACGCACTTTTTTGGCAGCATTATCGGTCAAGGTCATGCCATCAACCATACTATCAGTTACGGTATCGCTCATCGGAGTATTCCTTATAAAAACTTTTTTCTTATTATGGGGTGCTTGCTTTATACTATCAAGAATTTTTCCCATTTAATTTTAGTCAAATTTTTTGAGTTTTGAGCCGATTATGATAGAACTAAAAGATGCCAGTATTCGCCGTGATGGGCGGGTATTATTTAAAGATGTTAATTTGCAAATCCATCCAGGTTGGAAAATCGGGTTAACAGGCAACAATGGCACAGGTAAATCCAGTTTTTTTGCGACGCTATTGACCCAAAAGGGCGAAGGCGAATTGGCACTCGACACAGGCAGTCTATCGGTTCCAAACAGTTGGCAAATCGGTCATATGGCGCAAGAGATTGAAAGTACTGACCAATCGGCAATAGATTTTGTGCTCAGTGGCGACAAAGAATACTTTGAGCTGCAAGATAAGATTAACCATCCAGATACTTTGTCAGAAGATGAGCTTGCCCATGTGCACGCGCGCTTCGATGATATCCATGGTTATAGTACCCCTGCAAAAGCCTCCCAAACCATGACAGGACTTGGCTTTAATGTCGCTCAAGAAAGCCAACCTGTGAGTAGTTTTTCAGGGGGCTGGCGTATGCGCCTAAACCTTGCCAAAACCTTAATGAGCCGAGCGGATTTATTGTTGCTTGATGAACCGACCAACCACTTGGATTTAGATGCCATCTTGTGGCTTGAAGAATGGCTCAAAGCCTATGATGGCACGCTACTCATGATTTCGCATGACCAAGCGTTTTTGGATAATGTAGTGAGCAATATCTTGCATATTGAAAACCAACAAATGACCCTTTATACAGGCAATTACAGCACCTTTGTGCGTACCCGCAGTGAACGCCTAGCCCAGCAGCAGCAACAGTTTGAAAAACAACAAGAAACCCGTGCCCACCTTGAAGATTTTATTCGCCGTTTTAAAGCCAAAGCTTCTAAAGCCAAACAAGCGCAAGCCCGTGTCAAACAGCTGGAGCGGATGACCGAGCTAGCGCCTATCATGGCGGACAACCCGTTTCAGTTTCGGTTCAAATCCCCTGTGCAATTAACATCGCCATTATTGGTGCTAGACAATGCCAGTGTGGGTTACAACGGTGTACCACTTATCGAGAATATTCGCCTACAAATTACCCCTGACAGCCGCATCGGTCTGCTAGGGATGAATGGCGCAGGCAAATCAACGGTCATTAAAGGCTTGGTGGGTGAGTTGCCTATCTTGGCTGGGACGCGTAAAGCTGCAGATAGTTTGGTACTGGGGTATTTTAACCAACACCAAATGGATAGCCTCGATGGAGAAGCATCACCTATATTGATGCTGCAGCGTCTCGCAGGCAAAACTTCAGACGCTGATTTACGGGCGTTTTTAGGGAGTTTTGACTTTCGCGGTGAGCGCATTGATACCAAAAGCAAGTTGTTCTCTGGCGGTGAGCGGGCAAGACTCACCCTTGCGCTTATCGTATGGCAGCGTCCCAATGTTTTGGTATTAGACGAGCCGACCAATCACCTGGATTTAGAGATGCGGCAAGCGTTGAGCATGGCTCTGCAAGAGTTTGAAGGGGCGGTCATTCTGGTGTCACATGACCGAGAAATGATAGCCAATGTTTGCGATGAGCTATATTTGGTGCATGATGGTCAATGTAACATCTTTGACAATGACATCGCTTATTATAGTCAGTGGTTATCACAGACCCGTAAACAGCAAGCCAAACAAGCGAACGACAATAAAAAGCTCGAAGACAAAAAATTAGCCGACCATGAAACAGATGTTTCACGTGAAACGTCTAACTTACCCAATGCGTTATCCAAAGAAGAACAACGCAAAAAATCCGCTGAACAGCGTAAACTCACCGCGCCCATCCGTAAAAAAATCGAAAACGAGGAAAAGCAACTAGAAAAATTCATGGCACAGCTAGGTGAGGTTGAAGAAAAACTGGGTGATGCAGGTCTGTATGATGATAGCCGAAAAGCCGATTTGTTAACGTTGCTCGATGAGCAGACGGCATTAAAAAGTGACATTGAAGCAGTCGAAGAGCAGGTGATGAATTTAATGATGGCACTTGAAGAGATGGAAAATAATTTTAACTAGCCAATAAAAAAGACAGCCTAGACTGTCTTTTTTTATTTAATCAAACATTATTTTGCATCAGCAAAGTATTTTTGTAAATCATCATTACCACCGATGTGTTTGCCACCGATAAACACCTGTGGGGTAGTTTCACGACCAGTAATGGCTCGCACTGAGGTAATAGTAGCGTCTTTACCAAGTACAATTTCTTCAAACTTGAAGCCTTTTTGGGTTAACGTTTCTTTGGCTTTGGCACAATGTGGGCAACCAGGCTTGGTAAAAATTGAGACAGAGGGTTTGTCTTGCCAGTTTGGGTCAATGTATTTAATCATGGTATCAGCATCTGATACTTCGTATGGGTCATCACTACCGCTGTCTTGGGGTTCATCAAAGATTTTGACGATTTTACCATCATCGACCAGCATCGAATAACGCCATGAACGTTTGCCAAACCCAATCGCTGAGTCATCAATTAAGCGTCCCATCGCTTCCGTAAACTCGCCGTTCCCATCTGGAATCACGGTCACATTACTACAGTCTTGGTCTTTTGCCCAAGCATTCATAACAAAAGTATCGTTGACCGAGACACACACGATGTCATCAACGCCTAGTTTAGCAAATTCAGTTGCCAATTCATTGTAACGCGGTAAATGCAGTGACGAACACGTTGGTGTAAATGCCCCTGGTAAGGCGAATAATACTACTTTTTTGCCCTTAAATAATTCATCCGTACTAACATCTACCCATTTGCCTTGCTATTGGGTATGAAAAGTCACACTTGGCACTTGTCTGCCAATCATATCGCTAAACGCCATGTCCTACTCCTTATTATCATAAATTGTTATACTACATTTTTTAGTAAATGACCTATTTGTTTAATCATTATACAAACAAATAAGGTAAAAAACTGTAATCAGCGTTATTAAAAAGTTAATTATTTTAATAAGTATTTTAAATCATTTACTGTTTTATGATTTATTTTATATGATTAACTGTGGTGATAACAGTCCGTCAATTGTTAAAAATTGACAAAATCAGTTATGATAGGGCAGATTTTTTAGATTTTATTCAACAAATTTGATAAGGAAAACCTCATGCCATCATTTGACGTGGTTTCAGAATTACAGTTATTTGAAGTTAAACATGCCGTACAAAATACCGAGAAAGAAATCGCCACCCGTTTTGACTTTAAAGGCAGTGATATTAAAGTCGAACTCAATGAGAAAGACAAAAAAATCACCATCACCGCAGACAATGAGTTGCAGATGGAAAACGTGTATGCCATGCTTGAGAAAAACATGATAAAACGTGGGGTGGATTTGCAGTCGCTCGACCCACAGGATAATCAAGGTTCGGGCAAACAAATGAAAAAGGTAGTCAATCTCAAAGATGGACTTGATGGCGATACCGCCAAAAAAATCAGTAAGGCATTAAAAGAGTCGGACTTGAAAGTATCGGCAGCGATTCAAGGCGATAAAGTACGGGTCAATGATAAGAAAAAAGACACGCTACAGCAAGCGATGGCACTGTTAAAAGAAAAACAGTTTGGTGTACCGCTGCAATTTAATAATTTTAAAGACTAATGCAAAAATTAGCACGCAAAAATTAGCATAAAAAAAGCCCTTGTCTCAAACAGGGCTTTTATTTTTACGGGTTAATATCAAAGACTTTCTTTTGTACTTGGCAATCTATCGAGTGCGCGTTCATCATATTCCACCGCCATACGCAGCGCACGAGCAAAGGCTTTAAACGTACTTTCAATTTGGTGATGGCTGTTTTTGCCTTTCAAGTTATCCAAATGAATAGTTATCATGGCATGATTGACAAAACCATAGAAAAACTCACTGAATAAATCCACATCAAACCCACCAATCATCGCACGGGTAAATGGGATATCCATGTGCAGTCCAGGGCGACCTGAAATATCCACTACCGCACGGGAGAGGCTTTCATCGAGCGGCGCATAAAAATGTCCATAACGCACGATGCCTTTTTTATCACCAATCGCTTGTTTGAAGGCTTGACCTAGCGTGATACCGACATCTTCGACGCTATGATGGTCGTCAATGTGGGTGTCGCCGTTACAGGTAATATCCATGTCAATTAAGCCATGACGTTTGATTTGGTCAAGCATATGGTCAAGAAATGGCACACCCGTGTCAATGCTGCCTTGACCGGTACCGTCAAGGTTGATAGACACGGTGATTTGGGTTTCGGCAGTATTTCGTGTTACGGTGGCGATACGCGATGGGCGAGTGGTCATGGTTTTCCCTTACAGTTAAAAATCACAATCTTTTATGTTCAGCATCTTTTTCACGTTGTTTGACAACTTTACGCACCTTATCACGTGCACGGTCTTGTTTGAGCTTGGATAAATAATCCACAAAAATTTTACCATTTAAGTGGTCAATTTCATGTTGGATACATACGGCAAGTAGGCCTTGTGCTTCTTCAACAAACGGGTTGCCCTGCGCGTCGACAGCCTCAATTCTGACATGTTTGGGTCTATCGACTTTGTCATAATACTCGGGCACAGACAAACACCCTTCTTCGTAGCTATATAATTCATCGGCTAACGGGGTCACAATGGGATTGATAAACACCCGAGGCTGGCTGCCATCTTCAGATAAGTCCATCACTACCAATTGAATGTGCTCATCCACTTGTGTCGCCGCAAGGCCAATACCCTTGGCGGCATACATGGTTTCGAACATATCATCAATCAAGGTTTTTAGGTCATCATCAAAGTGGGTAACAGGCTTGGCAAGGGTACGAAGCCTCGGGTCTGGGTAGTTTAAAATAGTACGTAAGGCCATAATGGGTCAACTTTTAATTTGGTTAATCTGGCAAAAATTCTCTAAAAAAATTGGCATAGGGTAACGCAAACGCTAAAGTTTGGCTACTATAACCTATATATAGGTGCAATCCAATCGCTTCACAATAGCAAATAATCAATGATAATTATTGAGTGATTAAAATCTACCAAAAACCAATTATTTAAAAAAACTATTTAAAGAGAATTAAAGAGAAAATTTATGAAGCCCCAATTATTTTATGCTATGCTAACCAAAATTTACATAGTGCAAATTATTGGTGATTTTGCGACACATAACACAACATTCGGCTATGATTTTTTATAAGTGATGGTAAAGCGTATGCCATTTTAAAGCGTTAAGCCGTTAACCTTGAGTATTGGGCTATGACAAACTATAACACCACGACAATGAAAAAATTATCCTTCGCTTTGTTGGCAACCCTTGGTATGACAGTGAGTTCGCTAGCCGCTGCTAATAATCCGCCACCTCGTATCAAAGCCGATGCGCCCAACCGTTATGTGGTGAAAAAAGGTGATACGCTTTGGGATATCTCCGGTAAATTCTTAGAAAGTCCGTGGCGCTGGAAAGAAATTTGGGCGACCAATAAGCAGATTCGTAATCCGCATCTGATTTATCCAAAAGATGTGATTATCTTATGTGTGATTAAAGGGCAAAAATTGGTCGGTGTAGACACGGGGGAAGGCTGTGCAGGCATTGAAAAAGCCATGAGCGCGCCAACCACTACGACCACGGTGGTGAGTGCCGCAGGTAGTATCCCTGCGATTCCTTTGACTGCCATTGAAACATGGCTTGAACGCAATATCATCGTATCGCCTGATGACTTTAAAACTACCCCCTATGTGCTGGCTTCAAAAGATAAAAACATTATCACAGGTGTCGGTAACAAAATATATGCTAAAGGCGTGCCACTCATTGTGGGACAACGCTATGGCGTGTATCGTGAGGGCGAACCGTATGTTGACCCAACCACCCGTAAAGTCATCGGTCTTGAAGTCACCCAAGTTGCCGCAGGTATCGTCACTAGCGTAGCATCAAACGGTGTTTCTAGTATCGAGCTTAAAAAATCGTATGGTCAAGAAGTGCGCGAAGGGGACCGTGTGTTTGTCGAAGTCGGTCAATACTTGCCACCCGCGTTTTATCCAAAACCTGCCAGCGTTACCCGTGGCGGTCGCGTGATTCGTATTTTAAATTCCATTAGTAGTGCGGGTCGAGATGGGGTGATTGCCATTAATTTGGGTACTAGCCAAGGCGCTCAGCCAGGCGATGTGCTAACGGTTTATCAAAAAGGCGCTTTAGTCTTGGACGACTATGCATCCGTGAAAGGTGGGGCAGTAAGGTTGCCAAGTGAGCAAATCGGTCATGTGATGGTATTTAAAGCATTTAACGATATTAGCTACGCTTATGTACTCGATGCAGAATCACCGATTCATGAGCAAGATTTTTTATTGCCTGCGGTCGGCAACTAACGATTTCGCTTACCTTTGCTTGCCCTTGCTTATGCTTGCTTGGCTTGCTTGCTTGCTTGGCTTGGTAAGCGATTGTTCAAAAGCCAGTCACCTTGACTGGCTTTGCTGTCTTTAAAGTTTTTATGGTGAGAAAAATTTATAATAGCAAACATTCATAAGCCCTATACATGCCTAAGGAATATACGTGATGCAGGATTATCAGCCTAACTTAAACCCGGCGCAGCAGGCTGCCTTATTATTATGGCATTTAGTGAACTTATCGGTGCCTGTTTATAACAAGCTTGTAGCGCGTTTTGGTAGCGCTGAACAAGCGATTCAAGCTAAGCTGGCAGACTGGCAAGCGCTGGGCTTGCATGATAATCACCACAAACGTTTTGCTGAGTTTATCAGCGCCAGTCGAACCAGCCAGTTTTTGCATGATACGCTATTAGAACTATCACAAGGGCAGTATGGGGTTGTGTTTCATAATGACCCTTTATATCCGACTCAATTAAAAAACATCTATGACCCACCTCCTTTGCTATTGTATCAAGGCAATTTATCTGCATTAAGCCAACCACAATTGGCGATTGTTGGTAGCCGCAAACCAAGTCCACATGCTGAAAAAATCGCCTTTGATATGGCGCAATATTTGGCGCACGAAGGCTTATGGATTACCAGTGGCATGGCAGAAGGCATTGACAAACAAGCGCATTTAGGTGCGTTAAGTCTACAAATGACTGGCACACAAGGTGGTACTATTGCGGTACTGGGCAATGGTATTAAACATTGTTACCCAAAAAATCATGCCAGCCTTAAAGCCCATATTATTGCGTCAGGTGGCTGCGTCATTAGTGAATTATTGCCTGATATGCCGAGCAATCGCTACCATTTTCCAAGGCGCAATCGTCTCGTCGCTGGGCTAGGTTTAGCAACTTTGGTTGTAGAAGCTGCTGCAAAAAGCGGCTCGCTCATCACTGCCAGAGAAGCCAACGAGCAAGGCAAACAAGTTTTTGCTATTCCTAGTCATATTGACAACCTCAACGCCAAAGGTTGCCACCAATTGATTCGTGAGGGTGCGACCTTGGTCGATCATCCATCGCAAATTTTGGAAGATTTATCAATTTTTAAATCGCCGCTTGTCAAAGCCAATGAGGTTGAAACAGCGCCGATAGTTGTACAGGCAGTCATCAGTAGCCCTCAATTACCGTCCGAATCAGCTTCAAACACCCAGCCGCTCCAAGCGCCATTGGCGATGGATGTGGCGCCAAATTTGCAGACCCTACTTAATCAGCTCGATTGGGTCGGGCAAGATTTAGACAGCTTGGTCGATAAGACCCGCACCGATATTGCGACACTTATGGGCTGGCTGATTGAGCTTGAACTCATGGGACTGGTGATGCAGCGCGGCGGTCTATACATGCGCTGCCGCCCTTAATTTTGATAAGCGATGAGCAACAAAACTACAAAATAATCGAGGTATATAATGCAATTTAATGACACTCAGCTCGATGCAGTTCAGCAATTTTTACAAGCCGGCAATCTACTTGCTTATCCAACCGAAGCGGTGTGGGGAATCGGCTGTGATCCATTTAACGAAACCGCAGTGAAACAGATTTTAGCGATTAAACAACGTCCAATCGAAAAAGGTATGATTGTTATCACAGGCGATATCGCCCATATTCAGCCATTCTTACAGCCGTTACCACACCAAGTAGTTAACACCATTGCGGCAAGTTGGCAATCCACAGATGCACAAGCCACGACTTGGTTGTTACCGATTCCTGCATCATTGCAAGGAAAAATCCCCGAGTGGGTCACAGGTGGGCGAGATAGCTTAGCCATACGGGTGATTAGCCATCCGATGATTGCCGAACTATGTAATCACATTGCCCACGCAGACAACCATAACCCGTTTGGATTTTTGGTATCCACGAGTTGTAACCTATCGGGTTTGACACCTGCTACTGATTTCGCAGCTGCTTATCATTATTTTGGTGATGCCATCGGTTATTTACTCGGCGACACCCTTGGATTTGTTCGACCTAGCCAGATTTTTGATGCACTAACCCAACAACAAGTACGCGCTTAATACCTTGTTTTTGGCAATTTTTATCTTCTCATGTCATAAATACGCAAATTTAGTGTGGATTTCATAGAAAAAACGCCATTTTAACCCGCAAATAATGCTATTCACTCTTGAAATCAAAGGGATTCACCATTATCAAAGCCGATAACTTTAACCGTTTTAACGTGTAACTGTTATCTTGGTGACGGTTACTTTGATAATAGGAGTGATGATTGATGAATTCAGCTGATAATAACCAAAATACGCAACCGCATAACCAAACTGACGCGGTCTCAACAGAGTTAAAAGATGCCATGGAACAGTTTGAGCCAAGTAACGAGCAAAAAACCATTCCTAGCGACATCAATTTGAGCACCTACGAGCAGCGTATAGCCGAGCTTGAAGGTCAAGTCAAAGAAGCCAAAGAAGCCCATGCCCGTGCCAATGCTGAAGCCTACAATGCGCGCAACCGCATGGAGCAAGAAACCGAAAAAACCAAAAAATTTGCTTTAGAAAAATTTGCTAAAGACCTATTAGACACTGTCGATAACCTTGAACGTGCGATTGAAAATAGCCAATCCGACAATGATCCTGTGCTTGAAGGCGTCAAACTTACCCACAAATCGCTGATTGCGGTGCTAGAAAGATACGGCGTTAAAGTGGTTAATCCCCAAGGCGAAACATTTAATGCCGACCTGCATGAAGCTGTGGGTATCGACCCAGAGGCGAGCGCCAACCAAGTAGGTCAAGTACTACAAAAAGGTTATACGCTACATGAGCGTTTATTGCGTCCAGCCATGGTTCGCGTAGGTAGCTAGTAAGCAAGAAGTAAATAACGGATTGACCGATTGGTAACAAGTGTAGCAAAAAACTTTTGCTAACTGCTTGAAAAAAACCATCGTTAAACCGATATAAAAATACAAGACAACGTGGTGCTCATCACCACTTACCATCAAAATAAAAATTGGAGAATTTAATTATGGCTAAAATTATTGGTATTGACTTAGGTACAACCAATTCATGTGTTGCAGTGATGGAAGGTGACAAAGTTAAAGTCATCGACAATGCTGAAGGCGCACGTACCACCCCATCAATCGTTGCTTATAAAGATGACGGCGAAATCTTAGTGGGTCAATCAGCCAAACGCCAAGCGGTAACCAACCCACAAAATACCTTATTTGCTATCAAGCGTTTAATTGGTCGCAAGTTTGAAGACAAAGTCGTGCAAAAAGACATCGGCATGGTGCCATATAAAATTGTCAAAGCTGACAATGGCGACGCTTGGGTTGACATTAACGGTAAAAAATTAGCACCACCTCAAATCTCTGCTGAAGTTTTGAAAAAAATGAAAAAAACTGCAGAAGATTATTTGGGTGAAAACGTCACTGAAGCGGTAGTAACGGTGCCTGCTTACTTTAATGACAGCCAACGTCAAGCCACTAAAGACGCAGGTAAAATCGCAGGTCTTGATGTCAAACGTATCATCAATGAACCTACAGCGGCAGCTTTAGCTTATGGTATGGACAAAAAAGGCGGTGCAGACCGTAAGATTGCGGTTTATGACTTAGGTGGTGGTACTTTCGATATTTCAATCATCGAAATCGCGGACGTTGATGGCGAGCAGCAATTTGAAGTGCTGTCAACTAATGGTGACACTTTCTTAGGCGGTGAAGACTTTGACTTGACCTTGATCGACTACTTGGTTGAAGAATTCAAAAAAGAAAACAGTGTGAACCTAAAAGGTGACCCACTGGCAATGCAGCGCCTAAAAGAAGCGGCAGAGAAAGCGAAAATCGAACTTTCAAGCTCACAAAGCACCGATATTAACTTACCGTACATCACTGCCGATGCCACAGGTCCAAAACACTTAGTGGTAAACGTAACCCGTGCCAAGTTAGAAAGTTTAACTGAAGCGCTTGTCAACCGTACCATTGAGCCTTGTAAAATCGCACTGAGCGACGCGGGCTTAAAAGCGTCTGATATTGATGACGTTATCCTGGTAGGTGGTCAAAGCCGTATGCCACTGGTGCAACAGCGTGTTCAAGAATTCTTTGGTAAAGAACCACGTAAAGATGTGAATCCTGACGAAGCCGTAGCGATGGGTGCAGCGATTCAAGGTGCGGTACTGTCTGGTGACAAAACTGACGTACTACTGCTTGACGTAACACCGTTAACCCTAGGCATCGAAACCATGGGCGGTGTGTTGACGCCAATCATCGAGAAAAACACCATGATTCCAACCAAGAAATCACAAGTGTTCTCTACAGCGGATGACAACCAACCAGCAGTAACTATTCAGGTCTACCAAGGTGAGCGTAAAATTGCCGCCCAAAACAAATTGCTTGGACGTTTCGATTTGACCGATATTCCACCCGCACCGCGTGGCGTACCGCAAATTGAAGTTACCTTTGACATCAACGCTGATGGTATCATGAATATCTCGGCTAAAGACAAAGGTACGGGTAAAGCACAAAGTATCCAAATTAAAGCCGATTCAGGTCTATCAGATGCTGAAATTGAGCAGATGATTCGTGATGCTGAAGCCAATGCCGCCGAAGATGCCAAATTTGCTGAACTTGCGCAAGTACGTAACGAAGCAGACGGTCGTATTCATGGCGTGCAAAAAGCTATGAAAGATGCGGCTGACAAAATAACCGATAGCGACAAAACTGCAGTAGAAGACGCTATCAAAGCGCTAGAATTGGCTGTCAAAGAAGATAATCTAGATGATATCAAGTCAAAACTTGAAGCCCTAGACAATGCCTTCTTACCTGTTAGTCAAAAAATCTATGCTGACACAGGCGCTACGGCAGAAGCGGGCGATGCACAACCTCAACAAACCAAGCAAGATGATGGGGTCGTTGATGCAGAATTCACCGAAGTAAAAGATGACAATAAATAATCAGTTCACCGATTAAAGCATCGATAAAAATACCGCCGCAAGGCGGTATTTTTTATTTTATTTGAAAATTTTTAAAAAAGGTGTTGACACCCATCCAGATTCACGTATAATACGCCACCACTGAGCGACGAAGAGTTTACAAATAAGTAAAACAAGTTACGAAGCTTAGAAAGAATTAAAATAAAGCTTGACAGAGTAAAACAAAACGTATTACAATATCAAGCTCACCAGATGATAGACGATATCTTTGGTACACTAAATAACAACAAACACAAGAACAACTTGT